>NZ_JBFTZQ010000003.1:0-224927 GCF_056406715.1 Arthrobacter sp. P1_B11 | reverse complement strand
ACAAAGGCTGGCTCAAACGCCCCTCCTTCCGCATGTTCGGCGCCCCCTACACCGGCTACCTCTCCCTCCTCTTCCTCCTCGGCGTCCTCATCATGGTCTTCATCGACTCCCCCCTCACCCTCCTGGTCACCCTCGTCGCCTGCGCCCTCATGGTCGCCGGCTGGTACGCCTGCCGCAAACAAATCCACGAAATCGCCGAAGCCCGCGACGGCTTCACCGGCATGTCCCCCGTCATCGCCAACCGCCCAGCTCCGGGAGCCACTGACCGCATCTAGCTCCCCCACTTAGCGCAGTCTTCCTGAATCACGACGGCGGCGCCCAGGTTCTGTTCTGACGGAACCTGGGTGCCGCCGTCGGCGTTTGTTTTTGCTTATTGACCGCCGAATGGGGCGGGCGTAACTTACGACTAGCCGGGCAGCCTAATGATGTGCTGACACCGGCATCCCGCCCGCCGGCAGCCCGACGGGCAACCGTTTACAATCACGCCGGGGCAGGCGAGCGCCAGGGCAGGCGCGGCGCTCCGGTGCATCCGGTCTCCGCCGCTGCAGACATGCACCATCTGCGGATCTCTCCGCGGACCCATCCGCGTACTGCGCCGGCTGCACACTAGTCGTCAGGCACGGCCGCCGAGTGCCGCGCCCAGACCTGATCATGCAAGCATGATCAGGGCGCATTGGAGTTCACCATGGACAACAGCTCGTTCCAGGCCCTGCAGGACAAAGTGCGGGGCCAAGTCATCACTTCTGACCACGCAGATTATGACGCCGCCCGGGCCGTGTACAACGGCATGATCGACAAACGTCCGGCAGCCATACTGCGTGTTTCGCAGGTGGCGGATGTCATGGCGGCAGTGAATTTTGCCCGAGACGAGGGCCTCGACCTCGCACTCCGCGGCGGTGGTCACAGCGCTCCCGGCTTCGGCACCTGCGACGGCGGCCTGGTGGTCGATTTCGCGGACTGCCGTGGCGTGCGCGTGGATCCGGCCGGCGCCACGGCCCGGGCCGAAGCCGGTACCACGTGGGCCGACTTCAACCACGCCACCGGCGCGTTCGGGCTCGCCACCACCGGTGGCATCATCGGTTCGACGGGCGTCGCCGGGCTGACCCTTGGCGGCGGCGTCGGTTACCTCGCAAGAAAGTACGGGCTGTCCTGCGACAACCTGAAGTCCGCTGACGTGGTCACGGCGGACGGGAAGTTCCTGGTCGCGAGCGCCACCGAGAACGACGACCTTTTCTGGGCCCTGCGCGGAGGCACCGGCAACTTCGGCGCAGTGACCTCCCTGGAGTTCAACCTGCATCCTGTTGATGTGGTCTACGGCGGCGTGGTCATTTACCTGCTGGAGCACGCCGAAGCCGTCGCCCAGCTGTACCGGGACTACATCGCCACTGCCCCCGAGGAAATGGGCCTGTTCCTCGGGTTCCACCAGGGCCCGCCGGTCCCGTTCCTGCCCGAGGAGTACCACGGGAAGCCAGTGGTGGTGCTGGTGGGCGGCTGGACTGGCCCTCACAGCGAGGGCGAGCGGCAGTGGCAGCAGTTCCTGGATGTGGCACCCGTGGCCGGCTCCTTCGTGGGGCCCATCCCCTATCCGGTGCTGAACACGCTCTTCGACCCCATGCTGCCGAAAGGCCTCCAGGCCTACTGGAAGGCCGAGTTCCTGGCCCGGCTGAGTGATGACGCCATCAGGGTCGCGCAGAAATTTGGCGAAGGCATCCCAAGCCTTCAGACCGCAAACCACTACTACCCCATTAACGGCGCCGTCCACCGCGTCGGGCAGGACGAGACCGCGTTTCCATACAGGGACGTCAACTTCGCCGTGGCCATCGCCGGGATGTGGGAGGATCCCGCCGACAACGTGGCGAACACCAAGTGGGTGCGCGACTACTATGCCGAGCTCCACCCCCTCGGTTCCGGCGCGGGCTACGTGAACTTCCTTGACGCCGACGACCAGCCACATATCGAAGAAAATTACGCGGGCAACTATGCCCGGCTCGCCCAAGTCAAGGCCAAGTACGATCCTGGCAACCTGTTCCACGTCAACCAGAACATCAAGCCGGCCGCCTGATTCCTGCCGCTGGCTCACGTGTCCGCCGAACCTGCGGGGTTTAAAAGCCTTCTGCGGCCGATCGGCCTACGATTGAGGCATCCGGGGCACGGCGGGCGACCGGCCGGCGCCGCCCGGGAATGTCGAAGGACCGGCTCATGGACGTTGTCGTCATCGAGACCCCGCAGCTCGGGGACCGCAGCTACCTGATCCATGACGGCAGCGTGGCCCTGGTGATCGACGCCCAGCGCGACACCGACCGCATCGAGGACGCCGCTCGAAGGGCCGGCGTGCGCATCACCCACGTGGCCGAAACCCACGTGCACAACGACTACCTCACCGGCGGCCTGATTCTTGCCCGCGTCCACGGCGCAAAATACCTGATCAATGCAGAGGATTCGGTGGCGTTCGAACGGGATCCGATTGCTGATGGCCAGACCGTGCAGATCGGCGGGCTCTCACTCCGTGCCGTGGCCACCCCCGGGCACACTCACACCCACCTGTCCTACATCGTCACGACCCCTGAGGGGGAACAGGCTGTGTTCTCGGGGGGAAGCCTGCTCTACGGTTCGGTGGGACGGACCGATCTGCTGGGCCCCGCAGACACCGTCGGGCTGACGCGCGACCAGTATGCCTCGGTCCGCCGACTGGCTGATGAAGCGGGTCCCCGGGCCGGGCTGTTCCCGACGCACGGCTTCGGATCGTTCTGCTCGGCAGGACCCTCCACCGGCGCGGGCTCCTCGACCATCGGCGAACAGCTCGCCACCAACCATGCGCTGACCGACCCTGATCCGGAGCACTTTCTCGCTGAACTCATGGCCAGCCTCTCGGCCTTCCCGTCCTACTACGCGCACATGGCACCAATCAACCTGACGGGCCCCGGGCCTGCGGACCTGAGCCTGCCGGAACCTATGGATGCCGGTGAGCTGGCCGCACGGCTGTCGAACGGCGAATGGGTAGTGGACCTCCGCCGCCGCATGGCCTTCGCCAGCAGCCACCTGCGGGGTAGCGTCAGCTTCGAATACGGGTCCGGGTCGAGCTTCAGTTCGTATCTTGGCTGGGTCCTGCCCTGGGGTGAGAAGCTGACGCTCGTCGGCAGCCGGGACGATCTGAAAAACGCCGTCCGCGACCTCTCGCGGATCGGCATCGACGGCCCGGACGCCGCCGTCGGCACCGAGCCGGACGCGCTTGCTCCCGGCGCCCCCGTGGCCTCCTACCCGCGGGCCGGCTGGGCCGCCGTCGTGCATGAAAAGCCCGCCAATGAACCGGTGCTGGACGTGCGGCGCACGGACGAGTTCGCCGCGTCGCACCTCGCTGGGGCGGTGAACGTGCCGCTGCATGAGCTGCTGGCACGGCTCGGCGAGCTTCCGGCCGGGAAAATCTGGGTGCACTGCGCCACGGGATACCGCGCCGGCGTAGCGGCCAGCCTGCTGCAGAGGGCCGGGCGGGACGTGGTGCAGATCGACGCCCGGTTCCGCGATGCCGGGCCGGCGGGTGTAGCGCTGCACAAGCCCTCGCCGCACTGACGCGCACAGTCAAGGATCCACTTTTCAAAGGAGAACAATGATGGATACAGAAGGCCAAGTAGTCGTCGGCGTCGACGGCTCGGACTCCTCGATAGAGGCGCTGCGCCTCGCAGCCCGGCTTGCCCCTGCACTGGACGCCCGGGTGCACGCAGTAGCGTGCTGGGATTTCCCGCAAATGTACGCCGGCTATGTGCCGCCGGACTTCGCCGCGTTCGAGGCGGCTGCCGCCAAGACCCTGCAGGAAGCTCTCGACAAGGCCTTCGGGGCGAACGCCCCTGACGGCCTGAGCCAGGACCTGATTCGCGGCCCGGCGGCGGAAAAACTGGTGGAGGCAGGCACAGGCGCGCGCATGATGGTGGTTGGACGGCGCGGCCATGGCGGTTTCATGGGCATGCACCTGGGATCAGTCAGTTCAGCCTGTGTTTCGCACGCTGATTGCCCGGTCCTGGTGGTGCATTCCGAGCGCGGCCACCGCACCCACCATCTCTGGAAGGGTTCCAAGGGAAAGGGCGAGACAAAGGCCTAGTCCTACGGCCTGCTCAGCCGCGTCGCCGTAACGCAACGCCGCCGCAACCTCCTGCGGGGCCGGTTCGCATATGCTCAGCAGACAAGCTCAACCTGGCTCAGCGACGAACCACACGGGAGACACCTCATGACCAACTGGCGGATCAGGGATTTCCATTCAGCGGACCTGGACGGCATCCTGCATCTCTGGGAATCGCTCAAGGCCACCAACGTCGAACCCGTCTACGCGCTCTCCGAGGTGCTTGCGTCCTGCGAAAAAGACCACGCCGTCGTGGCAGTGCAGGGCGACCAGGTGGTGGGCGCCGCCGTCGGACGCGCCGCGCACGACCAGGGCTGGATCGTCTTCCTGGCCACGCTGCCCGAGTACCGCGGCCGCGGGATCGGCACCTCGCTGCTGGCCGCCGTCGAAAACCGCATGGCGCCGCACGGGCTGAACAAGCTGTCCGCCCTCATGCCCGAATCCGAAACGCGGGTGGAGGCGTTCCTGAGCCGGGGGTTCGTGCTTAAGAAGAACCTGCGCTACTTCGAACGGACCATTCCCGTCCAGCGCCAGGAGCTCGAGCCGCTCAGCCTGCTCGGCGGACGCGTCCTGGCCCGGGACCTGTGGGAGAACGTGGCCGGCATGCGGCGCGAGAAGGAACTGCTGGAGCGGCGTCTGGTCCTCCCCCTGGCCGAGGCCGACCTCGCCGATGAATACGGCGTGGTCCCGCCGCGCGCCGTCGTGCTTTTCGGCCCGCCGGGCACCGGCAAAACGACCTTTGCGAAGGCGATCGCCTCCCGGTTGGAGTGGCCGTTCGTGGAAGTGTTCCCGTCCCGGCTGGCGTCCGATCCCAAAGGCCTCGCCGGCGCGCTGCGCGAGACGTTCCTGGAGATCGCCGAGCTGGAGCACGCCGTGGTGTTCATCGACGAGGTGGAGGAGATCGCCTCCCAGCGTTCGGGTGAGCCGCCGTCGCCGCTGCAGGGTGTCACCAACGAGCTTCTCAAGATCATCCCGGCCTTCCGCGAACAGCCCGGCCGCCTGCTGGTCTGCGCCACCAACTTCATCCGCGCCCTGGACACCGCGTTCCTGCGCCACGGCCGGTTCGACTACGTGATCCCGATCGGCCTGCCGGACCGCCAGGCCCGCGAAGCCATGTGGCAGCGCTTCATTCCCGCCGCTGTGGTGGACGACGTGGACGTGGAACTCCTCGTGGACCGCACCGAAGGCTTCTCCCCCGCGGACATCGAGTACGCGGCCCGCAGCGCCTCCCAGCGTGCCCTGGAAAAAGCAGTGTACGACGACGGCGGGCTGGCGTCCGGGGGCACCGTTTCCGTCCGCGAGGCCGTCCGGAAGGGGCCGGCTACGGAGGACTACCTGGACGCGATTGGCGAGACGCGCACCACGGTGAGCCAGGAGGTCCACGAGCTGTTCCTTGAGGACATAGACGCCCTGGGCCGGGTGTAGGGGGCGAAGTGATCCTGTTCCTGACGATCCTGAGCGGGCTGGCCTGGACCGTGGTCTACGTTGACGCCATCCGGATCGGGTTCAGGGACCGGAGCTATGCCATTCCGGCAGCGGCGCTGGGGCTGAACTTCGCCTGGGAAGTCATCCATGCGTCGCATTCCGTGGCCACAGGAATCACCGCGCAAGGCGTCTTCAACATCGTCTGGGGCCTGGCCGACGTCCTGATCCTGTACACCTTCTTCAAGTTTGGCAGGTCCGAACTGCCGCCCTGGGTTTCGCAAAAGCTCTTTGTCGGATGGACCGTACTGCTCGGCATCGCGTCATTCGCCGTGCAGTGGCTCTTCGTTGTCGAATTCGGCTGGGAGGACGCCGCCCGCTACGCCGCCTTCCTCCAGAACCTCCTGATGTCCGGGCTGTTCATCGCCATGTTCGTTTCCCGGGGCGGGCCAAGGGCCCAGTCCCTGCTGATCGCCGTGGCCAAGTGGATCGGGACGCTGGCGCCCACCATCGTCTTCGGCTGGTTTGGGAATTCACCCCTGGTCCTCGGTGTCGGGGCCCTCTGCAGCGTCTTCGACCTCGTCTACATCGGCCTGCTCTGGCGCGCCGGAGTCCGGTTCGGGCCCGCTGCCGCCCTTCAGCCCTCCTGATTGTCCGGCGCGGCCGGGCTTGTCTGGAGCGGCTGGCGTCCCTGGCGTGCTCTTTGAGCCATGTCCCTAACCGCCTGCGGCATGCGGTGGCCCGGATGGGCGGCCGCGACCCCCACGAGCTGCACAGGACCGGGACGCCCCTGGAGCTGTTCTTCGACCTGACGTTTGTCATTGCCTTCGGCGTGGCCGGCAGCCAGTTCGCCCACGAGATCAGCTCCGCCATCGCCGTCGCAGCGGGCGTCGTGGTGGTGTTCGCCGGCACCGTGGCCCTTGCCGCCGCCGGGGTTTCCGTGCCCGTTGCCTGCTCGTGATTGTCCTGGCGCTGGGCGCCTCGATTGTGATTGATGAGCGCCGCGGCACCGAACGGCTCCAGGAGGCAATGGACACGCTGGAGCAGCAGGCCAAGGCACCGCACCCGTCCTCCTGAGCCTTGCTTCAGTCCCTGCGGGTCTCCACGGGCTCGACCGGCAGCGTCCCGGACGGCTCAGCCAGCGGTGCGAGCGGTTCCACTGGCTCGATTGGCTCCACTGGTTCCACTGCCTCGATTGGCTCCACTGCCGGGACAGTCTCGTAGGACAGCGTCTCGTAGTCGGTGTCGTCCGCCTCGTCCAGCATGTCGTCAAGCTCCGGCAGCAGGAACGGGTTGATGCGTTCGAGGATCTTGCGGATCTCCGGCTCGGCAACGGCCGCGTACAGCACCGGCCGGGCATCGGCGTACCGGGTGACGGGCGGTTTGTCCGGCCATTTTTCCGCCAGTGCCTGCACGCGTTCCGGCAGGGAGTTGTGCGCATTGTCCGCGATTTTCACCAGCGTGGCGTCATGGTCCTCGGCGATGAAGCGGATGCCGGCTTGGTAGTCGTCCGGGTTGTCGTGCAGCCGCTTGGTCACGCGCTCAATGATGCCCACGGCCCGGTCAGAGACGCCCATGTCCAGCAGCGCTTGCCGGGTCATGGGAGTGTCCTCGGCGATGTCGTGCAGGTACCCGGCGATCCGGATGTCGTCGTCGAAATCGGCGAGCGCATCGCCCACGGCAAGCACGTGCTCCCGGTACGGACGCTTGAGCTTGTCCTTCTGGCGGTTGTGCGCCACTTCGGCTAGGACCTTGGCGGTCTCTACGGTGAATCGTGCTTCGAGTGGTCCTTGTTCTGGCATAACCCCAGCGTACCCACTGAAGCCAACTACATGCCCGGCCAGATCCACGGCTGACGCGGCAGGGCGGCCGGGTCGAACTCCGACAGCGCGGAGTCAAGGGAGGCGCCCGGCAGACCCAGGGAATCCAGGATCGTCCGGCGGACAGCATCCGCGGGAACGCCAGCCGATGCAAGGTCGGCCAGAGTGACGGCGCCGTCGCGCTTCGCCAGCCGTGCGCCGTCGGCATTCACCACCAGCGGCACATGGGCATATTCCGGCACGGGCATATTCAGGAGGAACGCAAGATATGCCTGCCGGGGCGTCGATGGCAGGAGGTCGTCACCGCGGACCACCTGATCTATGCCCTGCTCGGCATCATCCACGACCACCGCCAGATTGTAGGCGGTCACGCCGTCGTTGCGGCGCAGCACGAAGTCGTCCACAACACCGGTAAAGACGCCGTGCAGGGTGTCCTCCACCGCCCATTCGGTCACGGCCGAACGCAGGCGGACGGCGGCGGGGCGCTCCGACCGCCTGGACTCGAGTTCCGCCGTCGGGAGGTTCCGGCAGGTTCCCGGATAGGCACCCTGGGGGGCATGCGGTGCGGAGGGTGCCTCCTGGATCTCCCGGCGCGTGCAGAAACACTCATAGGTGAGCCCGGCCGCCGCGAGCCGGCTGATGGCTTCCGTGTACAGCGGCCCGCGGTCGGTTTGACGCACGACGGCGCCGTCCCAGCTCACGCCGATGGCCTCCAGATCGCTGAGCTGCTTCGCCTCCGCCCCGGCGCGGGCCCGGTCCAGGTCCTCGACGCGGAGCAGGAACCGCCGTCCGGTGGACCGGGCGAACAGCCAGGCCAACATGGCCGTCCGAAGGTTGCCCACATGCAGTTCGCCGGACGGACTGGGGGCGAAACGGCCGGCGCTACTCATGTCCTCCAGCCTATGCCGGAACACCACAAGAGCCCCTCAGCTACCGCGCACTCCCGGTGAAAGGGGGGGGGCTCGGTGGCTCAGGGGCTCTTGCCGTGCCGGCTCCGGGCGTCGGAACTCAGTTCCACGAAACCTTGGCACTGCTTGCGGAAAGACGATGCGTGAACAAGTGTCAATCAGCGGCGGCCTCTTTGCGGGAAGCGTCCTCCAGGGGACCGGGTGGTGTGCCGGGGGACCTGTAGCCTGCGGGTTCCGGCGGTAGCCGTCGCCTTGTTGCCACAATTTGAGCAGAAGCCATACAGTAGGCGCAACAGCCTCTCCGCGTAGTGGTCAATCTGACCAAGTTGGGAACAATCCACAGACAGGGAGTGATCAGATTGCAGCAGCTTGACGCCACGGACCGACGGATCCTCGCCGCTCTCGACGACGATCCCAGACTGCCCATCATGGTGCTGGCCCAGCGCCTTGGGCTGGCCCGCGGAACCGTGCAGTCGCGCCTGGAGCGGATGACGGCGTCGGGGGCCCTCCGGCCCAACAGCAGCCGGGTGCTCCCCGCGGCGCTTGGCCGGGGAGTTGCGGCGGCGGTCAGTGCCGAACTCGACCAGAGCCACCTCAATGAAGCCATTGCTGCCCTGCGGAAAATTCCGGAGGTGTTGGAGTGCCATGCGCCGGCCGGCGACACGGACCTGCTGATCCGGGTGGTGGCCACGAGCCCGGACGATCTGTACCGGGTTTCCGAAGAGATCCGGCTCTGCCCCGGGATAGTCCGGACCTCCACCAGCATGTTCCTGCGCGAGGTCATTCCTTACCGGACCACCGGGTTGCTGAGCGGCTGACGGCGCGCCCCCACGCGCCACGCCGATCCTGCGCAAACCATTGGACAAAACTGCGGATAATCTGCCGGTCGTGCTGCGGCGCCGACTGTAGCCTGATTCAGCATTCGCTGTAGCGGTCACAACCGGCAGCCGTTGCACCTCCATCCCAAGGTCTCCGCCAGGGTTCGGTCTCAATAAGGAACTCCATGCGCTCATTTACCCGCTCAATCGCCTCAGTGACGGGCCTCCTGGTCCTGGCTGGGCTCGTGTCGCTTCCGGCCGGCCCCTCGCTCGCCGCAACTGACCCCGCCACCGACGGACCTGCCGCACAGGAAGTGGCCGGAACCCCGCACGGGGACCACATGTACGAGTCGGCACCGGGAGTACCGATGGCCGGCATGCCCACCGGGACTGCCCTCCAGACGGAAGCCGGAGGAACGGCGGCCGCTCCCATGACGGTCAAACTTGTGACGGCCAAGCTGGCCGACAACAAGAACGCCGTATCCATGGCCGCGGCGGACCAGGCGATTGTGGCCACCAGTAACTACTGGAAGGCGATGTCCGGCGGCCGCATCTCCATGACCGTGACGAGCAGGCTGGCGGGGCACCAGTCCGCCGCCACTTCGTCCCAGTCCTACTACGACATCATCAACAAGATCACCGCCGAGCTGAAGTGGACGTACGGCGCCAACACCGCGCTGGTGGTCTTCATCCCGACCGGCACGCTCTCCTACGGCGCACTGGGCGCCGGCTACAGCAGCAACGGCAACAGCGGCCGCGTCCTGATGCCGCAGATCAGCAACTTCACCAACAGCGTGCTCACCCACGAATTCGGCCACGTGCTCGGCTCCATGCATGCGGACGCGCTGCAGTGCGGCAGCGGCATCAACGACGTCAGCACCACCAGCACCGGCCAGTTTGCCGATTCCTCCTGCTACATCCGGGAGTACGGCGACACCACCGACCTCATGGGCGCCTCCCGGTACAGCATGCCGGTGATCAGCTCACCCTTCTGGGATGCCAGGGGACTGGGCCGCGGCGACGAGGTCCGCGACCTTGGCGTGGCATCCGGGGTCAAGAGCTACACCCTGCGGCCCTGGGGCGGGACGCTCGCGAACCGGGCTGTGAAGTTCACCGATCCGGTAAGCCGCGAGGTGTACTACCTTGAGCTTCGGCAGCCCGTGGGCTACGACAGTTACCTGGCTTCCGATTACGCCGGGAATCGGGGCGTGAAAATCGTCCAGCGCGGCGGAGCAACTCCGTCGTCATCGCTGACGCTCATGCCTTCGACTATTCCGTTCAGCGGCTACTACAGCCCGAACCACGCCTGGCAGGCCGGCCGCACCTTCAGAACCCACGCCGGAACGCTGGTGACCGTCAACGCGGTGACGGCCGACTCGGCCACTGTGACCATCAACGCTGACCTAGCACTGAGGACGAAGATCCAGTTTTCCCCCGGCGACTTCAACGGCGACGGCCGGGCGGACGTGGTCTCACGGGAAGCCGACGGCTCACTGTTCCTCCTCGCGGGACAGGCCGGGAACAAAGTGGGAACTCCGGTTAAGATCGGCGTCGGCTGGAACATCTTCAACATGGTCTTGGGCAACGGCGACTTCAACGGCGACGGCAAGACGGACCTCATTGCACGCTCGTCCGACGGCGTGCTGTGGCTGTACCCCGGCACCGGAACGGGCGGCTTCCAGGCCCGAAAGCAGATCGCGAGTGGCTGGGGCAGCCTCAAGCGCATCGTTGCGGCCGGCGACTTCGACGGCGACAAGCGCCCCGACCTGCTGGCCATGCGGACCGACGGATCGTTGTGGCTGTACCCGGGCAATGGAACCGGCGGCTTCCTGCCGGCCAAGCAGGTCGGGGCAGGATGGCAGGGCTTCACGGCCCTCGCAGCGGCCGGCGGACTCCAAGGCACAGCGGGCGTGCTGGCACGCAGCGCTGACGGCACTGTATACCTCTACCCGGGCAACGGAACCGGCGGCTTCCTGCCGCGCAAGACCCTGGCCACCGGATGGGGCAGCGCTTCGGACCTGATCGGCGGCCAGGACTTCACCTCCGATGGGCGCACCGACGTCCTCACCGCGAGCAGCGCCGGCGCCCTGGCGGCGTACCCCGGAAACGGAGCCGGCGCCCTCGCACCCAAGCTGGCCATCGGAACAGCCTGGAACCGGTACACCCAGGTCTGGGAGGCAGGTGACTTCGACGGCGACGGCAAGCCCGATGTCCTGACCCGCACCTCGGACGGCGCGTTGATGCTGCAGCCCGGCAACGGCTCCGGCGGCTTCCGGCCTGCCCGGCAGGTGGGCGTCGGCTGGCAGAGTTTCACCCAGGTGGTGTCCGCAGGAAACTTCAACGGCGCCGGCGGTCCGGATCTGGTGACGCGGAGGTCGGACGGCTCGCTGTGGCTCTATCCGAGCGACGGAAGGGGATATTTCCAGGCCGCGAAGAAGATCGGAACCGGTTGGAACGTGTTCACCCGGATTCTGGCACCCGGCGACTTCTCCGGTGACGGCCGGAGCGACATCATCGGCCAGTCGGCCGACGGAAAGCTCTGGCTCTACCCCGGCAACGGCACGGGCGGATTCCTGACCAAGAAGCAGATCGGCGTGGGGTGGGGCGGCTTCAACCAGGTGATTGCAGCGAATGACTTCACCGGTGACGGAAAGTCCGACCTGATGGCCCGCACCGCGGACGGCACCCTCTGGCTCTACCCCGGCAGCGGCGCCTCAAGTTTCCTGACCCGGAAGCAGATCGGCACGGGCTGGAACGCGTACGAGTCGCTGGCCAGCGTGGGACGTTTCGCCGGAACGGGCAAGCCGAACGTCATCACCACTTCGGCCGACGGCACCCTCTGGCTTCACACAGGCACTGGAACCGGGGGGTTCCAGAATGTCGTCCTGAACCCGCGCTGACAGATCCTCCTGAGACAGGACTGACAGTAGAGCTGAGGGTTCAACGATGACAGCCGGGCCGGCCGCGGAGGATTCCTTCCGCGGCCGGCCGCTTTTAACCCGGAAGGGCGGCCCGTCGTCAGGCCCGGCCATCTATACGGGCGGGCCGGCGTTGGACTTCAGGTTCTTCATCACCAGCGTCGAGGTCAGCCGTTCCACTCCGGGAAGGACAGTCAGCTCGCTATCGTAGAAGCGCTGGTACGACGGAAGGTCCGCGGCGATCACCTTGAGCAGGTAGTCCGGGGACCCAAACAGCCGCTGTGCCTCCACGATGTTCGGGTTCTCAGCAACGCGGTTCTCGAAGATCTCCATCGTTGACTGGTCCACGGTGCGGAGCGTCACGAACACAATCGCCTCAAAACCGAGGCCGACGGCGGCCGGGTCAATGTCCGCCTTGTAGCCGCGGATCACCCCTGATGCCTCCAGATCGCGGAGCCGTCGGTGGCATGGCGCCACCGTCAGTCCCACCTTCGCCGCGAGGGCCGTGGCCGTCATGCGCCCGTCCTCTTTCAGGTGGCGCAAGATATTTCTGTCGATGTGGTCAATCACGCAAGAATCTTACGCCGGGAGCCGGGTTTTGCGCGAAATCAGGGAGCACTTATGGCGGGGATTTGCCTAGGCTTTTCCTGTAACCGCCACTCAGGAGCGCCCCATGAATCTTCAGCTATTTCTGGCCTTCGTGGCCGTCGCCACCGCCCTCGCCTGCACTCCGGGCGTGGACTGGGCCTACTCCATCACGGCGGGGCTGGGGCGCCGGAGCTTTGTGCCCGCCGTAGCCGGCCTGTGCAGCGGTTATCTACTCCACACAGTGCTCATGGTCGCCGGGCTGGCGGCTGTTCTGGCGGGTATGCCGGGAGTGCTCGGCTGGCTCACCATAGCGGGAGCGGTTTACTTGCTGTGGCTCGGAACTGCGACCATCAGGTCCTGGCGCGGTGCAAGCTTCACCGCAGGGGCCGCCGTCGGCAATCCCGGGCAGAACCAGCTCCGGACGTTCCTCCAGGGGATGGGGACCAGCGGCATCAATCCCAAGGGACTGCTGTTCTACCTGGCCCTCGTGCCGCAGTTTGTCAGCGCTGAGGCGCCTCTTCCCGTACCTGTTCAGTCGGGCCTCCTCGGCCTGACGTTCGTGCTGTTGGCCGCGATCGTCTACACCTGCGTTGCACTCCTGTCCCGGAAGCTGCTTCAGTCCCGGCCTGGTGCCGCCCGCACCGTGACCCTCGCCAGCGGCATCATCATGGTGGGCCTTGGCGCAGCACTGCTCTCCGAACAGCTGCTTCCCCTCCTTGCCAGGCTCGCCTAGTTTCCGGCCGGGCAACCACGGGACCTCAGGTCTTACGCTCCATGAACCACTCGGTGAAGGCCGTCGCCCGACCGTCGGGGCCAAGCCGTATCACCCAGAGGTTCTCATAGCTGGTCCTGTCATCGAGATAGGTGGTGCGTCCTTGCACGAAGGCGAGGTCGCCGTCGGCTCCGAGCACGGACCACTCGAACCTCCAATCCTCGGGCTCGTCCGCAGAGGCAAGCCACCGCTCCACGATCTGCTCACTGCCCCGCCATGCGTCCGGGTCATAGGGTCTGGTCGCGTAAACGGCGTCCTCAGTGAACAGCGCCCGGATGTCGTCGGGAGCATTGCTGGTCCAAGCCGTGATGTACTTTTCCATCCACAGCGTGATTGCGTCGGTCATTTGTCCGTTGTACCGCCGCCGGCCCACGCCCACAAGAGCCAGCCCGCAACCGGCAACGCCGAGGGCCAGCCCGGCGGGCCATCGCATCAGTCCCCGCCGAACTGCTTCCATTCCTGTTCCCACAGCCTGCGCTCCTCGACGTCCTTGCGGATGACCTCGAAGGTTTCGAGCTCGGCACGCCGGCGCCGCCAGTCGCGCGGATTCAGGGACTTGCGGCCGTTGTCCAGCACCAGCAATGCGCGGTCGGTCAGCGCGTCGTTGCGCAGCGCCATGCTGGTCTTGCGCCGCCGCAGGACCTCCTTCAGTGCCTGCTGCGCATGCTCGTGGGCGCCAAGCCGGCGCAGCGAGCGCGCGCGGACCAGCAGCAGGGCGGCGGACAGGTCGTCGGCGTTGAGCAGCCCCTCGGTCCAGACCACCACCTCGTGGTCCCGCCCGAGCGTGTGGGCCAGCGCGCACCTCGCCAGGGCGGTAGGCAGCGACGGCGGCAGCATGCCCAGCGCTTCCAGCGCGGCTTCCGTCTGCCCCGTCTCCCGCAGGGAATGGGACAACGCGAGGAACACCGATTCCTCGCTGAACAGCACGGGGACCTCGATGCGCTCGGCGACTTCCACCCGGGTGACCACGCGCGTCAGGTAGCTGGCCGCGAACTGGTTCGCGTCGTCGTCGTTCTTGGTGGTGAGGCCGCGCTGCAGCAGCTCCACAGCACGGAGGTAGCCGCCCTGCTTGTGGGCGAGCAGGCCAGCCATCACGTAGCAAAGTCCCGACCAGCCAGGGTACTCACGGCCAACCGCAATCAACCGGTTGGGGTCGGTGCTGGCGAAGATGGCGTCGTAGACGGACTTGGCCGCCTTGCCGGCGAGGCGCTTGAGCCTGGGCACGGTGCCGTCGACACTGATCAGGGCCCCGCCCCGGCCGCCCAACACCCCGTGGATCAGGCCGCCGACGCCCTCGGCTATTTCCCGTGCGGGCGTCCGGACCTGGCCGGCGCCGAAGGGGGTGAGGTCGCGGGTGTCGCGGTAGATCGGTCCTGGAATCTGCCCGGCGGTCATTCCTCCATGCTAGTGGCCACGCGAATCTAGCCCGAAGCCACGCCCACCCACACGCCGATCACCCAGGTGCTCGCGGCCAGGCAGGCCAGGCCAAACTCCACGAGGATGCCCAGGCCTGTGGCTTTGAGGGCGGCCCAGCTGGTGGTCAGGGCGGTGCGGAAGTTGCGGGTGCGCTGCATCTCGCTGAGCAACAGTCCGGCGGCGAACCCCACGAACAGGCCCACGACGGGGATGATGAACATGCCCGCGATACCCAGCACGATCCCGGCCGCCACGCTCCGGTTGGGGATTCTGTGTTCCTTGAGCTTGCGTCCCGCCAGCACCGCACTGGCCGCCATGCCCGCCAGCACGAACACCATGCCGATGCTGAAAACCACCCAGCCGGTGGCGCCCTCGCCGCCCCAGATGGCCCAGGCGAGAAGGCTCAGCCCGATCACGAGGCTGCCCGGCAGCACGGGGATGACGGTGCCGGCCACGCCCACCAGGATGGCCAAGCCACACAGGACGGTCACTACGGTCTGGGCGTTCATTCCCCCAGTCTAGGGTTCCGGCTCGTCAGGGCGCTCCCTGACGAACGACGACGGCGGTGCCTCCCCAGCACGGGAGGCACCGCCGTCGGGCTTTCAGTCAGCCGTTGTCAGCTGCCGCCCTGGCAGCCGGTCAGACGGCGTCTTCCGCTGCCGCGGCAGCCACTGCAGCGGTGACGGCCGGTGCCACCCGCGGGTCCAGCGGGCTGGGCACGATGTAGTCGGCGGACAGTCCTTCCTCGGCCAGCTCGGCGATGGCGCGGGCTGCAGCAAGCTTCATGGCGGGGGTGATGCGGCGGGCGCCCGCGTCGAGGGCGCCGCGGAAGATGCCGGGGAAGGCCAGCACGTTGTTGATCTGGTTGGGGAAGTCGCTGCGGCCGGTGGCCACAACGGCGGCGTACTTGGCGGCAACCTCGGGCAGCACTTCGGGGTCCGGGTTGGACAGCGCGAAGACGATGGAGCTGTGGTTCATCAGCTTGAGGTGCTCCTCGTCCAGCTTGGAGGAGGAGACGCCGATGAAGACGTCGGCGCCGAGCAGGGCCTCACCGGGACCGCCCGCAATGCCGCGGGGGTTGCTGCGCTGCGCCATCTGGGACTTCTTGCTGGCGGGGTCCGCGGCAATATCGGCGCGCTCGGCGTTGATGACGCCGCGCGAGTCCAGCAGGACCACGTCCTTGACGCCGGCCGTGAGCAGGATTTCAGCGACGGCGATGCCAGCGGCTCCGGCGCCGGAAACCACGACGCGCAAGCCTTCGAGCTCGCGGCCGGTGACCTTCGCGGCGCCGGTCAGGGCTGCGAGGACCACGACGGCGGTGCCGTGCTGGTCATCGTGCATAACCGGGCAGTCCAGGGCCTCGATGAGCTTTTCTTCGAGTTCGAAACAGCGGGGGGCCGAGACGTCTTCGAGGTTAACGGCACCGAAGCTGGGGCGCAGGCGGACAAGCGTTTCCACGATCTCGTTCACGTCCGTGGTGTTGAGGACCAGCGGAATGGAGTCCAGCTCGCCGAACGCCTTGAACAGGGCGGACTTGCCCTCCATGACGGGAAGGGATGCGCTGGCGCCGATGTTGCCGAGGCCAAGCACGGCGGTTCCGTCGCTGACCACCACCACCAGGCGCTGGGCCCAGGTGTGGGTCTTGGCGAGATCCGGGTTGGCGTGGATGGCGCGGCTGACCTGGGCGACACCCGGTGTGTAGGCGATGGAAAGATCGCGCTTGTTGGCGAGGGGGACGGTGCTGGCGATGGAGAGCTTGCCGCTCTCGTGGGCCGCGAAGATTTCCTGCTCCGTCAGCGCTTCGGCCGCGGTGTTGTCAATGGTGGCGATCGTTTCAGTGGACACGTCGTTGTCTCCTGGGCTAGCCGTGGGCGCACGGCACAGTATGGCTCAAGCATTGGAGCTCAAGATGGTCAGGTGCGTGCTTCGCTGACGGCCCAAAGGGTGGGGGTCCGTCCGGAAGCCCGCGGGTACGGGTTGCTAGCCACTCCGGTCCTGCAATGGTAAACATTGCGCGGCCGCCTGTTTGCCAGCGGAGGGACCACTTGACGTGGTTTGCGGGGTTCTTGTGGCCTAATTCACCGAAATGGTAGCAAAAAGGGGCTACTGGTCTAGACCAGTTACGCCGTGTGGCGCATGGACCGCGGCCGCGGAACCAGCAGCGAGCACGCTTTCTTGAGGTCTTCTTCCGCCTCGAACAGCGACAACCGGCGGCAGCGCACCGACTGGACTAGACCAGTGACGGTCAGCAGCAGCACCCGCGAGACGGCGGCGTCGCCACTGGCACCGGTGACAGCCCGCTCCGACAGGGCATCGATCTCACGCAGCAGCGCCGTGGTGTCCCGGTCGTTGACGTACACACCCTTGGTCAGGCACTGCTCCACGGCAGGCTGCATCACGCGCATATGAAAAATTTCCATCACCACACCGGACAGGGCATGGATCCGCACCGTTCCGGCACCCGGCCAGCTGCCCACCTTGAGTTCGCTCAGCTGGTGCCGGTACAGCGCCAGCATGAGGTGCGTGGCGGACGGGAAGTAGCGGTACAGCGTGCCAAGGGGAACGTTTGCCTTCGCAGCCACTTCGGACAGGGTCACAGATTTGAGGCCCTTGCGGGCGAAGCCGGCCGCGACGTCCAGGATCCGGGCATAGCGGGCCTGCTGCCGGGGCAGGGACGGAGGGGCGGCCATGGGCGGAAGATCTGGATTTAATTCAAGCATCATCAGTCCGGAGGGTTGAGATTCCTGCGGCAGCCAGGAGAGTCCCCATCCCAGTCCTGCCCGCAATTCGGACTCAACTATACGGCACTGGGGTTTGGGGCTCGCCTGCAGGCCACGGGCGTCTGGTCAGTCGACGCCCTTGATCTTGACCACGAAGACGGCGCCCAGCAGGCCGATCACGGCGGCGGCGACGTAGAGGGACACGTAGCCGCCCCAGAGCGTGACGAACGGCCAGGCGAGGGCCGGGGCGATGACCTGCGGCAGGGAGTTCGCGATGTTGATGACGCCCAGGTCCCTGCCCCGGTCCCCCGCACTGGGCAGGACCTGGGTGATGAGCGCGAAGTCCACCGCGAGGTAGGCGCCGAAGCCGATCCCCAGGACGCTGGCGCCCACGATGCCGCCGGTCCACGTCGGAGCAAAGGCGAGGATCAGGGATGCCAGCGCAATGATGACCGAGGACGCGATAACCAGCGGCTTGCGCTTGCCCGTGCGGTCGCTGAGCCGCCCGCCGATCACGCTCGTGATGATGACGAACACCGCGTAGAGGCCGGTCAGCACCAGCACGCCAAAGGCAGGCTCGAGCCCCGCTGTCTCCTTCAGGTGTACGGCGTCCGACAGGAAGAACAGCAGGTACAGCGTGACCATATGGTTGCCGATGTTGACCAGCAGCCGGGTGATCCATGCCCACGCGAAGTCGGGGTGGCGCAGCGGGCGGATGAAGCCGAGCAGGAAGTCTGCCCAGTTCAGCTGCGGCCTGGTTCCGGCGGGGAGCGGCGCGTCCTCATTCCTGAAGAGGTACATCACCACGCCGGCCACCAGGGCAGCTGCGCAGACCACGTAGCCGAGTGCGAAGTTTCCGCTGACGACGGCGCCAATCACCGCGCCGATGAGGATACCCACCGTCTGGCCCATTGCGGCCAGCCCTCCCACCGTGGCGCGCTGCGGCACGGGGACGCGGTCGGGAATGGCGGCGGTGATGGCGGCGTAGGCACCGTTGCAGCCAGCCTGCACCAGGCACCAAAGAAGGGTCATGATGGCAACGTTGGGCGCTCCGGCCAGGCCGATCAGCGCGCTTGCCCCGAGGGCAGCACCCACCAGCACCCACGGCACCCGGCGGCCGAACCGGGAGGTTGTCTTGTCACTGAAGGCACCGAAGAGCGGGTTCGCCACCAGTGACACCGCCGCCCCTGCACCGGTCACGAGGGCCAGGATGGCTTCCTTCTGGCCGGCGTCGAAATGCTCGGCCTGCTGCGCGAGGAGAATCTGGATCGGTCCGAAGAACGCGGCGTTGATGCCCAGGTTGACCAGCACCACGCCGGTCGTCCACAGCGGCCTGACCCGGGCAGTCGGCTCGGCGAGCGCCGTGGCCGCCCTTTGCCCCGCCAATCCAGGCTCGGGAACTGCACCGGGAATGTCGGACAGACTCATGGCAGGCTCCCCTTGTAACGGTTTTGATCGTGTGAAATCAGACTATCGTGGGCATCACAGACCCGCTGCTATGGCCGCGCACGCCGCTATCGAGGAGAACCACAATGACCGCTTCCCCCGCCAGCAATCCCACGGTTAGCCAGGGCCCAGCCGAACCCGCCGCCGTCAACACGGCCGACCTCTACGACGAACGCGGCGAGGAGCTGGCCTCCATCGCCCTGCAATTCCAGTCGCTCGGCGGCCGCACCCATTTCAGCGGTCCCGTCCGGACTGTCCGGTGCCTCGAGGACAACGCGCTGGTCAAATCCACCCTGGCCTCACCGGGCAACGGCGCTGTGCTGGTGGTGGACGGCAGGGGTTCGCTGCGGACGGCGCTGATGGGGGACATGATCGCGGCGAGCGCCGTGGCAAACGGCTGGGCCGGCGTCGTCATCAACGGCGCCATCCGGGACCGCGAGGCGATCGCGGAACTGCCTCTCGGCGTCAAGGCGCTGGGCAGCAACCCGCGCAAGAGCGCGAAGGCCGGCGCCGGCGAGACGGACGTGGACCTGCTGATCGACGGCGTGACCATCCGCACGGGTACCACTATCTGGTGCGACCCGGACGGCATCCTGATCGAGCGGTGATGCGTGAGATCCCGGCACTTACGAGGCGTCTGAGTGCCGGGATCTAACCTCTCGGTGAAGGGTGCGGCAAGAAAATTCAGCCAGCGGGAACAACGCGGGAAGTAATATAGTTACTGAAAGCAACTATCAATCGCGATCCCCCGTTTCTGACCCTGGAGCAGCCATGTCCAAAACCACCGCAGGACCCGCGCCCGGAGAGGCCCTGACCAAGCGCCAGACCATCACCGTCATGGTGGGGCTCATGCTCGGAATGTTCCTGTCTTCGCTGGACCAGACCATCGTGTCCACGTCCATCTACACCATCGCCAACGACCTCGACGGCCTCTCACTGCAGGCCTGGGCCACCACGGCGTACCTCATCACCTCCACGGTGAGCACGCCGCTGTACGGCAAGCTCAGCGACATCTTCGGCCGACGCCCGCTGTACCTGGCCGCGATCGTAATCTTCCTGGCCGGCTCGCTGTATGCAGGCTCGGTGCATTCCATGACCGAACTGGCCGTCGCCCGCGGCATCCAGGGCATGGGCGCCGGCGGCCTGCTGGCACTCGCGCTGACCATCATCGGCGACATCGTTGCGCTCAAGGACCGGGCCAAGTTCCAGGGCTACTTCATGTCCGTCTTCGGCATCTCCTCGGTGCTCGGCCCCGTGGTGGGCGGCGCGTTCGCCGGCTCTGCAAACATCCTCGGCTTCGACGGCTGGCGCTGGGTCTTCTTTATCAACCTCCCGATCGGCCTGGCCGCCCTGGCAGTGGTCTTCCTGTACCTGCACCTGCCGGCGAAGCACATGAAGCAGAAGATCGACTACTGGGGCGCCGCCGCCATCACCCTGGCCATCGTTCCCCTGCTGCTCGTGGCCGAACAGGGCCGCAGCTGGGGCTGGACCTCGACAAGCTCCTTCGTCTGCTACGGCCTGGGCGTCGTCGGCGTCGTCGCGTTCCTGCTGGCCGAGAAGCGCGCCGGCGACTACGCCCTCATCCCGCTCCGCCTGTTCAAGAACATCACGTTCGGACTGTCCTCGCTGCTGAACTTCATCATCGGCATCGGCATGTTCGGCGCCATCGCCATGCTCCCCATGTACCTGCAGCTGGTGAAGGGCCTCACCCCCACCGAGGCGGGCCTCATGATGATCACGTTCACGGTGGGCATCCTGTTCGGCTCCATCACTGCCGGCCGCACCATCTCGTCGTCGGGCACCTACCGGATCTTCCCCATCCTGGGCACCGCCATCCTGACGGCGGCCGCCGTCGTCATGGGCTTCTCGCTCGGCGTGGACACCGGGCTCTGGGTTCCCGGCCTGATCGCGGTGTTCTTCGGCCTGGGCCTGGGTTTCTGCATGCAGCCGCTCACCCTGGCCATGCAGGTCTCCGTCCCGCCTAAGGACATGGGCGTGGGCACCTCGTCGGCTGCGTTCTTCCGCTCCATGGGCGGCGCCGTGGGAACCGCCGTCTTCATTTCCATGCTGTTCAGCCTCGCGGCGGACAAGATCGCCACCGGCATGAAGGACGCCGTGCAGAACGCCGACTACCTCAAGGTCCTCAAGGATCCCGCCGTGGCCGCCGATCCCGCAAACGCCAAGCTTTACGAGTTCTTCAAGAACGGCGCCAGCAATGATTCCCTCAACGACACCAGCTGGCTGCACACGGCCAACCCGGTGCTCACCCGGCCCATCACCGAGGGCTTCGCCCAGTCGATCGACGCCGTCATGCTCACCGCCGCCGTGCTTACCGGGATCGCCTTCCTGATCAGCTTCGCACTGCCGAACAAGAAGCTGACGGACCCGAAGGCGGTCGCTCAGAGAGCAGGATCTGAGTCCGTGCCGGCGCACTAGCCATCTTCGGCGGGCACGCCCCGTAAACACATCGCGGGAGGCTGTCTTTTAGGCTGCCTCCCGTTGTGTTTTCCCGTCAGCACCCCGGTGAAGACGACGACGGCGGGCCGCCCCGCCGCCGTCGTCTTCTGTCCCCAAGTGGAACGGCAAGCGGTGACGTGGCACACTGTTAGGCGCGTGTGCGCCGGCCGTCTGGGCCGGTACCGCAGCCGACGACGTCCGCACCGCATTCACCCATCCCCAAACCCCCGAGGGAGAACCATGCCCACCGCCAAGGAGCAACCAACCGCCAGGATCCCGCAGCGGGTCATTTGGCTCGCGCTCGCCGGCGCCGTGGGCGGCTTCCTGTTCGGTTTCGACTCGTCCGTGGTCAACGGTGCAGTCGACGCCATGAAGGAAGAATTCGCCCTGAGCGAGGGTGTCACCGGCTTCGCCGTGGCCGTGGCCCTGCTGGGCTGCGCGGCCGGTGCGTACATGGCCGGCAAGGTGGCCGACCGCTACGGCCGGATCCCCGCCATGAAACTGGGCTCGCTCCTGTTCCTGATCAGCGCCATCGGCACCGGCTTCTGCTTCGGCGTCTGGGACCTGATCTTCTGGCGGCTCGTGGGCGGCCTGGGCATCGGCCTGGCCTCGGTGATCGCGCCGGCCTACATCTCCGAGATCTCACCGCGGCACGTTCGCGGGCGCCTCGCATCGCTCCAGCAACTGGCCATCACCACCGGCATCTTCGCCGCACTGCTGTCCGATGCACTGTTCGCCACCTCCGCCGGCGGCGCCGACCAGCCGCTCTGGCTGGGCATCGAGGCCTGGCGCTGGATGTTCCTCGCCGCCGCCGTCCCCGCAGTTGTCTACGGCGCCGTCTCCTACACGCTGCCCGAATCCCCGCGCTTCCTGGTCTTCCAGGGCAAGGAGGATCAGGCGCGCAAGGTCTTCGAATCCATCGCCCCGGATGAGGACACCGAGCGCCACCTCCGTGAAATCCGCGAAGCGATCGAGGAAGACCAGCTCGCAGGCAAGAAGGGTTCACTGCGCGGCAAGGTGTTCGGGCTGCAGGCCGTGGTCTGGATCGGCATCACGCTCTCCGTGCTGCAGCAGTTCGTGGGCATCAACGTGATCTTCTACTACTCCACCACGCTGTGGAAGGCCGTGGGCTTCCAGGAGAAGGACTCGCTGACCATCTCAGTGGCCACCTCCATCACCAACATCCTGGTGACCCTGGTGGCCATCGCCCTCGTGGACCGGATCGGCCGCCGGCCCATCCTGCTCGCCGGCTCCATCGGCATGGCGGTATCGCTGGGCGCCATGGCCCTGGCCTTCGCCTCGGCCAAGGGCACCGGTTCTGACATTTCGCTCCCCGGCGCCTGGGGCCCCGTTGCCCTCGTCGCGGCCAACGTCTTCGTGGTCAGCTTCGGCGCCTCCTGGGGCCCGCTCGTCTGGGTGCTGCTGGGCGAGATCTTCCCGTCCCGGATCCGCGCCCGCGCCCTGGGGCTGGCCGCCGCCGCCCAGTGGATCGCCAACTTCGCCATCACCCTGAGCTTCCCCATGATGGCCGCAGGCTCGCTGCCGCTGACGTACGCCATGTACGCACTGTTTGCCGCAGCATCGTTCTTCTTCGTCATGTACAAGGTGCCGGAGACGAACGGCATGTCGCTGGAACAGGCTGAGACCCTGTTTGTTCCCAAGGGGTCCGTTAAGGTCTGACCGGCTCTTGGCTCCCCCGGCATGAAACGGAAGACGCCCACGTTCCTGAGGAACGTGGGCGTCTTTTCCTATATCAGCGCGTCCCATGCCAGCGCAGACGCCTGGCTGCGGACGTCCCGCTCAGACCACGTGGGGCTCGTGGGCCGCCAGGTACCGGCGCCCGCCCAACACAACGGCGATGGCCACCACCATGGCTGCCGCTCCCGCAAAGAACGGCACCTGGGGACCGAAGTGTTCGCCCAGCTGTGCCGCGGCGAACGGGGCCAGCGCGCCGCCCATCCAGCGGACGAAGTTGTAGCCTGCCGAGGCAACCGGCCGCGGCGAGTCCGATACGCCCATCGCGAGTTCGGTGTAGATCGTGTTGTTGATTCCCAGCAGCGCACCCGAGACCACCACCAGCACCACAACCACCGGCACCGAGTGCCCGGCGGCGAGGCCCAGCCCGATCAGGTCAAGCATCAGCACGGCGAGCGTGCCGGTGAGCACCCTGGTTGCGCCGAAGCGGTTCTGGAGCACCGGCGCCACGAAAACGGAGAATACCGCGACGGCGATGCCCCAGCCAAAGAACACTCCGCCGATGCCGTACGCGTCCATGCCCAGGATGAAGGGCGTGAAGGCGAGAACCGTGAAGAAGCCGTAGTTGTAGAACAGGCCGCTGGCCGCGGTCGTCCGCAGTCCCTTGTGGCCCAGGGCGAGCAGCGGGTCACGGAGCCGTACTTTGCGTTCGGGGAGAGGCGTCTTGGGCAGCAGGGCGATGAGGGCAATGAAAGCGGCCGCCATGAGTACGGCGGTGCCGAAGAACGGTGCCCGCCACTGCCAGCCACCAAGGAACGCGCCGAGGAGCGGGCCCAGGGAGATGCCCAGCCCCAGGGCGGCCTCGTACAGGATGATCGCGGTGCCTGCACCGCCGCTGGCCACTCCCACGATGACGGCCAGCGCCGTGGCCACGAAGAGCGCGTTACCCAGGCCCCAGCCGGCGCGGAACCCGATCAGCTCACCCACACTGCCCGACGTTCCGGACAGGGAGGAAAACACCACGATGACGGCCAGGCCGGCCAGCAGGGTCCGCTTGCCGCCGATCCGCGAGGAAACGAAGCCGGTGATCAGCATGGCGACGGCGGTGACCAGGAAGTAGCTGGTGAACAGCAGCGAGACCTGGCTGGGGCTGGCATCCAGGTTCTTGGCGATGGCCGGCAGGATGGGGTCCACGAGGCCTATGCCCATGAACGCGAACACCGCCGCGAGGGCAGTGGCCCACACCGCCTTGGGCTGTTTGAGGATCGAGGCCTTTTCCGCCTCGAGCGTTTCCTGCACCGCGTTTTCCTGCACTGCGTTTTCCTGCACTGCGTTTTCCTGCACTGCCGGCAGAGTCTCTGCGCGCTGGCCGTCCATGGATGGCACTCCTAAGTGTTGGCTGTTTCAGTTCTGAAGTGAGCTGTTGATTTTGTCGATAACGGGCAGCGCGGCGGCGAGGGCCTTCCGGTCGTCCTCCGTGAGCGCCGCCAGGATCCCGGCCATGACGGCGTTGCGGCGCTCATTGGCGGAGTCGACGGCGGCACGGCCTTCCGTGGTCAGCACCACCCGGACGGCACGTGAGTCGTCCGGGTCCGCTTCGCGGCGGGCGAGGCCGGCACGTTCGAGCTTGATGACCTGTTCGGTGGCGCTGGGAACTTTCACGCCGAGGTTGCGGGCGATCTCCCCCACGCGGACGCCGTCGTCGAGCAGCATTTTGAGCGTGCTGAGCTGGGCGGCGCTGAGATCGCCGTCGGCGTCGAGGCGGCGCACGAGGTACACGCTGTGGCGCAGCGCCTCACGGAAGTCCTGGGCGAGGGTCTGCAGCTCGGTTTGTTCGCGTGTGCTCATAGTTAGGTAGCCTAATAGTTAGGCACCCTAACAGTCAAGTGCAGTTAGCCCGAACGAACACTTGGGGCCCCTGGAAGTCGCCGTCTGCCCCCTCGCGAAGACAGGGCGTACAGCCCCCGCCGCTCCGGCGGGCCGGGGATGGGGCAGCTGAGACGGGTGATACGTCGTCCTGCGCGACCAGGATGTAGGTTGGAGACGCTGATTTTGTAACCGCCACCACCCTCGCGGCGGACTTTCCAAAGGATTTTGCACATGTCTGAGCAGACAACCACTGGGCAGAGAACTGCCTCCAGCCGGGACAGCGAGCCCCACCTTTCACGCTCGCTGAGCAACCGGCACATCCAGCTGCTGGCCATCGGCGGCGCCATCGGCACCGGGCTGTTCATGGGCTCCGGCAAGACCATCTCGGTGGCAGGGCCGTCCGTGATCTTCGTATACATGATCATCGGCTTCATGCTGTTCTTCGTGATGCGGGCCATGGGCCAGCTGCTGCTGTCCAACCTCAACTACAAGTCGTTCAGCGACTTCGCCGGGGACCTCCTGGGCCCCTGGGCAGGCTTCTTCACCGGCTGGACCTACTGGTTCTGCTGGGTGGTGACCGGCGTGGCCGACGTGATCGCGATTGCCGGCTACGCCAACGAGTTGTGGCCAGGCATCCAGCTGTGGATCCCCGGCTTGGCCACCATCGTGATCCTGCTGCTGCTGAACCTGCCCACGGTTAAGACCTTCGGCGAGACCGAGTTCTGGTTCGCGCTGATCAAGATCGTGGCCATCGTGGCGCTGATCGCCGTGGGCCTGGTGATGATCTTCACCGGTTTCCAGTCCGACGCCGGCACGGCCACTTTCACGAACCTTTGGAACCACGGCGGTTTCTTCCCGCGCGAGTTCATGGGCTTCGTGGCTGGCTTCCAGATCGCGGTCTTCGCATTCGTGGGCATCGAGCTGGTGGGAACAGCCGCGGCCGAAACCAAGAACCCGGAACACAACCTGCCCCGCGCCATCAACGCTATCCCGCTGCGCGTCATGCTGTTCTATGTCGGCGCACTCGTCATCCTGATGTCCGTCACGCCGTGGACCGAGTTCCAGGCGGGCCACAGCCCGTTCATCGGCATGTTCTCGCTGGCCGGGCTGGGGATCGCGGCAACCGTAGTGAACCTCGTGGTGCTGACATCCGCCATGTCCTCGGCCAACTCCGGGATCTACTCCACCTCGCGCATGGTCTACGGGCTTGCCAACGACGGCGACGCCCCCAAGGTCTTCGGCCGTCTCTCCAGCCGCAAGGTCCCGCAGAACGCCCTGTTCCTCTCCTGCGTGCTGCTGCTCGCCGGCGTGGCACTGCTATATGCAGGCAAGGACGTGGGAGTGGCGTTTGACATGGTGACCACCGTGTCCGCCGTCTGCTTCATGTTCGTCTGGTCCATCATCCTTGCCAGCTACCTCGTGTTCCGGAAACGCCGCCCCGAACTCCACCGGGCCTCAACCTTCAAGATGCCCGGCGGCATTCCCATGGTGTGGGTGGTCTTCGCGTTCTTCGCGTTCCTGGTCTGGGCACTGACGACGCAGCCGGACACGCTCACGGCGCTGCTGGTCACGCCGATCTGGTTCGCTGTCCTTGGCGCGGCCTACGCTGTGGTCCGCCGCTCGCCGCTGCACCAGGCACGCGTGGCGGAATGGAAGGCAATGGAGGCCGCCGAGACGGCGTCAGCCAGCTAGCTCGAATTTCCGAAGGCAGGCACCGGGATCTTCGCCCCGGTCCCTGCCTTTTTTGTCGTCGTTCCAGGGCTCGAGGTTACTGGTGCCCGTACCACTCGAGTACACGCAGCGCCCTGAGCGTGTTCCACCGGCTCGGCCGTCCGTCGCCGACCTCCAGGGCGAAATGCACCCGCCCGGGATGGGTGTTCTCCAGCAGCCAGGTCCCGTCGGACCGCCGCTTCGAGCGCAGCACCCCGACCGCCTCGGCCATGCGTTCATCCGGCGGTCCCCCGACAGCCCGGAAGTACTCAAGTCCGCGGAGCACGTCGTAGAACCAGCGTGTGGGGTACGAGAACTGCAGCCAGTCCCGGTCGATCAGCTCCCCTGTGCTCTTGCGCCGGAGAAGGGCGCGCTCCAGCAGATACTCCTCGCCACGCCGCCGGGCCGCGACCGACGCCGGCGTCCCCCCGGTGGCCCGTTCATGTTCCAGAAGCCCTTCGAGTACGTTGATCGTCGTCGCGAATGACGACCGCGTGGAGCCTCGTTCCGCCTCGCAGTTCCAGCCGCCGTCGGTAAGCTGCTCACCGAGCAGGCGCGCAACCACACCGTCGACGTTCTCCCCGAAGTAGGCGCCGAGGGCGACGGCCTTGCCGTTGATGCACGGCTCCACCTCGCCTTCGAAGAACGGCTGGCCACCCTCTTCCCAGCGGCTGTTCTCCCGGACGAGCTCGACGGCGCGGCGGGACGCATCGCTGCGGGGATCCAGGCCGAGGTCGCGCAGGAGCAGCAGGCTATAGGTCGTGGCGGTCCAGGGCTGGCCATTCTCGGAGCCATCGTAGGATGACGGGAAGAACGTGCCCCCGTCCCATTGGCCGTCCTCGCCTTGCAGCTCGAGCATGCGGGCACCCCAGCCTTCTGAAGAAATGCGGGCCCGCTCGGCGAGTACATCCTCCTCCGGCGCGTCGGTGAGGTCACGCAAGACCTGCCAGCGGACCGAGGGGTCAGAGTCGAGCAGCCAGTCGAGGACCTCCATCCCCTCAACCTATGGCGTCGGACCATCCCTGGTCCAGCTTCGCCCTCTTCGAGGTCCAGTCCTGGTGATGAAGTCGCTCAAAGCCGTCAAGGAGCAGATCGAGGGCGAACTCAAACTCAAACTGGTCGTCACAGCCCCGCCCAACCACTTGGCCGTCATCGTGTGTGGCCGCCATGGCGACCTGCAATATGCTCGGATAGCGTGCAGCCATCTCCCGGTACATTGCGGCCTGCACCTCCGGGTGCATCTCGGCCTGGCCACCCGCCGCCTGGCCTGCCGGATCGTCGAACAGCTCCTGGGTAAAGCCCCACATGCGGCTGCCGAGGGCATGCATGACGTGGTGGGTGAGATCGACAGAGAAACCGCCGGCCAGGAACATCGCGATAAACGAGTCCATGTACCCAAGCACGGCCGGCGTCCTGTTGGTACGGGATTCCAGCACCGGGCGGCCCCAGGGATGCCTGAGGAGCGCCCGCCTCGCCGAGAGCACCCTCAGCTTGACCGCAGTTTTCCAGCCTGCATCGCCGACTGGAGGATCGATCTCGCCGACCAGCGTGCCCACCATCCCGTCGAGAAGTTCCTCTTTGTTCGCCACGTGCTTGTACAGCGCCATGGGCACCACGCCGAGCTCCTGCGCCAGCCTGCGCATGCTGACCAGCTCGATGCCCACCTCATCGGCAAGCCGGACGGCGGCCTCCAGCACGCGGTCCCGACTCAGGGGGACCCGGCGCGCAGTCTCCATCTGCTGAGTCATGTGCGCACCTTCCCTTTGCCGTTTTCCATTGACAAGTGTACACCGTACACCTATGGTCAGGCATGAGGTGTACACCGTACACCGGGAAGCGGAGGATTCGACATGCCAACTGAAATTATCGGTGCCCCGACGCTCGTCAGGCTCCCCCGGGCCCAGTGGCCCGTGCCTGCCGGGCTGATCCTCCTCAGCCTGATCCCGGTGATTTTCGGGGCCCTGCGCCTGACCGAGTTGACGGCCGGGGCTACCATCACGCCGCAGAACGCGCGGTTTTTCGCGTCACCAGTCCCGGTGGTGACGCACATTGCGAGCGTCACCGTGTACTCCCTGCTCGGAGCGTTCCAGTTCGTTCCCTCACTGCGACGCCGGCATGGCTGGCACCGCATCGCCGGCCGCATCCTGATACCAGCCGGCCTGCTCGCCGCCCTCTCCGGCCTGTGGATGTCTGTCTTCTACGCCCTCCCGGACGGCCACACCGACGTCCCGCTCCGGCTGTTCTTCGGGACGGCAATGCTGGTGAGCATCGTCCTGGGCCTCGTCGCGATCTGGCGCCGTGACTTCGTACGGCACAGCGCCTGGATGACGCGCGCCTATGCGATCGCCGTCGGCGCGGGAACCCAAGCCCTGGTCAGCATCCCCTGGCTACTGCTGGTGGGCCCAACCGACGTTCCGACCCGCGCGGTGCTCCTGGGGGCGGGCTGGGTGATCAACGTCGCGGCGGCGGAGTACGTCATCCGGCGGCGCTCTCAGCTGTCCGCGCGGGCGTCCCGGCAGGCTGCTTAGCTTCGAACGGCTTTAGAGGCCGGCCCAGAATCCGCGGAACCCGGCCGATGGTTGACGATCCCGTCCGCGTGCTCGGCAATCCAGGCGACCAGGGGCAGCATCAGCGAGGCAAGGTCATGGCCGCTGGCGCTGAGGCTGTAGTCGACCCGGGGAGGAATGATCGACTGGGCGTCGCGGCGCACGAACCCGTCGCCTTCGAGGGTCTTCAGGGTTTGTGCCAGCATCTTCTCGCTGATGCCTTCGGCGCGCCGGCGCAGGTCACTCCAGCGCTGCGGCCCCTCGGACAGGGCGACCAGAATCAGGACGCCCCACTTGCTCGTGACATGGTCGAGAACAGTCCTGCTGGGACAGCCCGCGGGGAAAATACCGTCAGCAAAGGGAAATACAGGCTCGCTGACCTGGGCACTAACCTTCATGCAGGTACCTTACCTTAAAGTGCGTACTCTCTTCTGGGAAGTATCCAACCGGGCGAACGGTTTGCATCAGTGACACTCACTCCACTGGTGAAAGGCAATAAACCATGACCATCGTCGTTACCGGCGCCACCGGCCAGCTCGGCCGCCTCGTCGTCGAAGCACTTCTCAACCGCAACGTTCCCGCGGAACAGATCGTGGCCGCCGGCCGGAATCTTGCCAAGATCGCCGACTTCGCCGAGCAAGGCGTCCAGGTCCTCCCCATCGATTACAACGACGCCGATTCCCTGCATCAGGCGTTCAAGGACGCCGAGAAGGTGCTGCTGGTCTCCGGCAGCGAGGTCGGCCAGCGTATTGAGCAGCACCGGAAGGCCATCGACGCCGCCCGTGAGGCGGGCGTCGGACTGATCGCCTACACCAGCATCGCCAACGCTGACAGGACCGGCATGCAACTGGCCGCCGAACATCAGGCCACGGAACAGGCCCTCCGTGATTCGGGCCTGCCCTTCACTTTGCTCCGCAACAGCTGGTACCTGGAGAACTATACCGACCAGCTTGCCGTGCAGCTCCAGTACGGCTCCGTGCTCGGCAGCGCCGGGGATGGCAAGGTCAGCGCCGCCACCCGGGCCGACTACGCCCAGGCCGCTGCAGAGGTGCTGCTCAGGGACGACCAGGCCGGCAAGGTCTACGAGCTCGGGGGTGACGAGCCGTTTACCCTCAGCGATCTCGCCGGAGAGGTCAGCGCCGCCACGGGCACGCCGGTGAAGTACCAGGACCTGCCGGCGGAACAGTACGCGCAGGTGCTCGTCGATGCCGGGCTGCCTGAGGCCTACGCCGCCATCCTTGCGGACAGCGACCTCGGCATCGCCCGGGGCGATCTGCTCGTGACCAGCGGTGATCTGAGCTCGCTGATCGGCCGGCCCGCGACTCCCATGCGCGAGGCCGTGCAGGCAGCGGCCGGCACCGTGTCCGCCGGCTAGCGCACGACGCAAACGCACGGCGCAAACGCACGGCGCAAACGCACGACGCCGGAACTCACCTGAGCTCCGGCGTCGTGCCTTGTGCCGGTGGCTGGGTACGCCTATGCCGGCGCCGTGACGCCCTCTGCTTTGCGCTCCTCTACGAGCCCGCAGACGGCGGCGAACAGCGGGTGGTCGGCCGTCAGCCCGGTGATCTGCTCGGTCGCGTCGGCCGGCTCGGTGGAGGCCAGAATCTGACCGAGTTCCACCGCTTCGGTGTCGGCGGGGTCGTTGAAGCGCAGGGCCGCCGCGATGGCCCCAAGGAGCGCCTCCGGGACAATTCCGCGCTCCGCGAGTTCCGCGGCCGGACCAATGAACCGCTCGTTCCGGCTGAGCTTTCGCAGCGGCGCCCGCCCCACGCGGTTCACGGTGTCCGGCAGGTGCGGGTTGGAGAACCGGCCCAGGATCTTCTGGACGTAGGCTTCCTGCTCCTCGTGGTTGAACCCGTGCTTGGAAACGAGCAGCTGCTTGGTTTCGTCGAGCACTGCCCGGACATCGGCCGCCACGTCCTGGTCCGCCATGGCGTCGGAAATCTTCTCCAGTCCGGCCTCGAACCCGAAGTACGCCGCAGAGGCGTGTCCCGTGTTGACCGTGAACAGCTTGCGCTCGATGTAAGGCCCGAGTTCGTCCACAAACGTCGCCCCGGGGATGACCGGCGCGGAGCCGCCGAAGGGCGTGCGGTCGATGACCCACTCGTAGAACGTCTCCACCGTCACGTCCAGCCCCTGGCCCGCCTCCTGGTTGGGCACGATCCGGTCCACGGCGGTGTTGGCGAACACGGCCACGTCCTCCAGCGGCCCGGCGGCGTCGTCCCATGACGAGACGATCGCCTCACGCAGGATGTCCGTGGCGTTGATGGCGTTCTCGCAAGCCATCACCTGCAGCGGCGCCAGGTCGGCGGCACGGGCCGCAATCCCCTTCGCGATTGCCGGGGCCACGAACTTCAGGATGTGCGGCCCAACAGCGGTGGTGACGATATCCGCCGTCGCGATCTCCGAGATCAGCTGCTGCTCCTGCGTGCCCGAGTTGACCGCCCGGAAGTTGTCCACGGTGCGCACCGTGGGGTTCTCCCCCACCTCGTGCACGTCGTAGCTGTCCGCGGCCGCTAACTGGGAGATGAGGGCTTCCGCCACGTCCGCGAAGACCACCTCGTACCCGGCCTGGTGCAGCAGCAGCCCCACGAACCCGCGGCCGATGTTCCCGGCTCCGAAATGTACAGCCTTCACTATGCGTTGACCTTTCCGAACAGATCCAGCACTTCCTCCACTGACGTTGCGGCCTCAAGCTGCGCCACCTGCGCCTTGTTCGTGAAAACCTTCGCGATGGAGGAAAGGATGTGGAGGTGTTCGTTGTTGATGCCGGCAACGCCCACCACGAACTTGACCTGCTTGCCGTTCCAGTCGATGCCGTCCGGGTAGCGGATCACGGAAACTGCGGACTTCTTGATGTGGTCCTTGGCGGCGTTGGTGCCGTGCGGGATCGCCAGGAAGCTGCCCATGTATGTGGAAACGGATTCCTCGCGCTCGTGCATGGCGAGGATGTAGTCGTTGTCCACGGCGCCGCGCGCCAGCAGCAGCTGGCCCGCCTCGTCGATCGCGGCGTCTCGGGTTGCGGCGGAGCCGTTGAGGACCACGCTGTCAGCCACAAGGATGTCCGACGGCGGGGCGCCGGCTTCCGCGGGCATCTCGCCAGCGGCGGCGCCAGCCGCAGCAGCGGGGGCGGCGGGTGCCGCAGCATCCCCGCCGGCAGATTCCGGTGCGTTGCTGCTCTTGACCAGTTCCACGATCTCGTCGTAGCGCGGGCTGTTCATGAAGTTGTCCACGGAGTAGTGGACGGCGCTGGACGTGACGGGCTTGGCCCGCTCGGTGAGGTCCTGGTGCGTGACCACCACGTCGTAGGTGTCGTTGAGGCTGGCGATGGACGCGTTGGTGACCTTGACGCCCGGGAAGCCCGCCGCCTTGATCTTGTTCCGCAGCACGGAGGCGCCCATGGCACTGGAGCCCATGCCGGCGTCGCACGCGAACACGATGTTCTCGACGGGACGCGTCAGGACCGCGGTTCCGCCGGCGCCCGCACCCGTGAGGACGGAGGAGACGGAGCTCTTCTTGCCCTTCATGCCCTCCATGCGGCTGGTAGCGGCGCTGAGGTCGCCCTCGTCACTGTGGCGAGTGGTCTTCAGAATCACCGAGGCGACCAGGAATGACACGGTGGCGGCAAGCAGAACCGAGAGGATTACGCCCACATAGCTGTCCCTGGAGGTTTGGGCGATCACGGCGATGATGGAGCCCGGGGCCGCCGGAGCGACGAGGCCGGAGCCGGTGACTGCCAGGGTGGCGATACCCGTCATGCCACCTGCGATCGCTGCCAGGATCAGCAGCGGGCGCATCAGGACGTACGGGAAGTAGATTTCGTGGATGCCACCAAAGAAGTGGATGAGGGCGGCGCCGGGGGCTGAGGCCTTCGCCGCGCCACGGCCGAAGAACATGTAGGCAAGGAGGATGCCCAAGCCCGGACCCGGGTTGGCCTCGAGCAGGAACAGGATGGATTTGCCCTGCGCAAGCGACTGTTGGATGCCCAACGGGGTCAGCACGCCGTGGTTGATGGCGTTGTTGAGGAAGAGGACCTTGGCGGGTTCGATGAAGATGCTGGTCAGCGGCAGGAGGCCATTGTTGACCAGGAACTGGACCACATTGCCGGCGGCCGTGCTGAAGGCCTGAACCAACGGGGAAATGCCGTAGAAGCCGAGCATGGCCAGTAATGCGCCCCAAATGCCTGCGGAAAAGTTGTTCACGAGCATCTCGAAGCCGGGCCTGATCTTGCCGTCCCAGAGGGCATCGAGCTTCTTGATGGTCCAGCCGCCGAGGGGACCCATGATCATGGCGCCAATGAACATGGGGATACCGGCGCCGACGATCACGCCCATGGTGCCGATGGCGCCAACCACGCCACCGCGGACGTCGTAGACCATCTTGCCGCCGGTGTAGGCGATCAGGAGCGGCAGCAGGTAGGTGATCATGGGGCCGACAAGGCCGACGTTAGGCGCGCCCGCTGCGTTGGTGCCAAAGCCGCCAAGTTGAGGGACGGGTATCCAGCCCTTTTCAATGAAGAGCGCCGTGATGATGCCCCAGGCTATGAACGCCCCGATGTTCGGCATGATCATGCCGGACAGGAACGTCCCGAACTTCTGGACGTGAACGCGCGCACTGGTACGGGGTTTTGCAACTGTCTCTGTTGCCATGTGATTTCCTAACCGTGATCCCTGCTGCACCGCAGGATGGTCCGATATTTTCGACGACTAGCTGGTGGAACTGGTGGAGATCCTGTGGAGCCATTCGAGAAAGAGCTTGAGTTCCGAGCTGGAGAGCTGGTCTGAGTGGGATGCCTGCAGCGCCGCGTTCAGCGCTATGGCAGCCACCACCACTGAGGACTTTCCGGAATCCTCCGGGCCGGCTTCCCGGCCCTGGTCGGCGGCCACCGCGAAGATCATGGCGTCCCGGGTCATGGTGGACAGTTCGAGGTTGCGCTCCGCCACCGGTTCCGCGATCAGCATGAGCGTCACGCCTACGTTGGCGGCCAGGATGCTTCTTGCCGCTTCCCGCGGCTGGACGTTCAGCTGCCCGGCCGCGGCGGCCTTGTTCAGCATTTCCTCCATGAGGGCCTCGGCATCGGCAACGATGGACGGGCGACTCTCGGGGCGGATGTTACCGAACATGACCAGATACAGTTCCGGCTGGTTGAGCCCGAACTGCACGTGGTTGTCCCACATCCGCCGGATGTCTTCCAGCGGATGTCCGGACGGGGCGAAATCGCGTTCGCCCGCCACATATTCTTCGAATCCCGCGGCAACTACCGCGTCAAACAGGCCCTCCTTGTCACCAAAGTGGTGGTACAGGGTGGGCGCTGTAACCCCTGCCAGCTGTGTGATCTGGCGGGTTGATACGGCTGCTCCCGAGGACTTGGCCAGCAATTCGGCCGCCGCACGCAACAACCTCATCTTTGGCGGAAGCTGGCCATCGAAACTCATAACCGCTACCCTATCACCTATAGCAACGCTATATGAACTGCATCACATACAATTTTTTCAGGCACCGCACACAACATCGGACGCAGCCGTTCCGAACCGCCCGGACCAGTCCGGGCAGGGACCGGCGGGCCTGGCTACCGGCAGAGAACGAGGACCTTCAGTGCAGAACTTCCCAGGAGTTGGCGTCAGCCCAGGCCGCATCATCGGCACCGTCCGGCAGATGCCCAAGCCCATCAGCGAACCCCCGGCCAGCGAACAGCTGCCGGCCGGCACGTCCCCGGAGGACGCGACGGCGGCGCTGAAGGCAGCAGCGAATGCCGTGCACGATGAGCTCAAGGCCCGCGCAGACCACGCCACCGGAGACGGCAAAGCCGTCCTTGAAGCGACGGCCCTGATGGCCAAGGACACCATGCTGATCAAGGGCGCGGCGAAGCTGATCGCCCGTGGCATGTCCGGGCAGCGCGCAATCTGGGAATCGGGCTCATCGGTCGCGGAAATGCTCCACAATCTCGGCGGCTACATGGCGGAACGGGCAACCGACATCCTCGACGTCCGCGCCCGCATCGTGGCCCAGCTCCGCGGCGTAGCTGCCCCGGGCATTCCCACCTCAGAGTCTCCGTTCATCCTCGTGGCCGAAGATCTTGCGCCCGCCGATACCGCAACCCTGGACCCGAACAAGGTGCTCGCGCTGGTGACGGCCGGCGGCGGCCCGCAGTCACACACCGCCATCATTGCGCGTTCGCTCGGGCTGCCGGCCGTGGTGGCCGCGGTGGGCGTGGACGAACTGCCGGACGGCACCGAGGTCTATGTGGACGGCGCGGCAGGCTCCATCACCGCCAACCCTGACGATTCGCTGCGCGCTGCAGCCGAGACCTGGGCGGCCACCGCCTCCCTTCTCGCCGAGTTCAGCGGCACGGGCGCGACGGCGGACGGGCACCTGGTCCCGCTGCTCGCCAATGTGGGAGGTGCCAAGGACGCCGAGGCCGCAGCCAAGCTCGGAGCGCAGGGCGTGGGTCTGTTCCGGACCGAATTTTGTTTCCTGGAGCGCGACACCGAGCCCTCGGTTGAGGAGCAGGCTGCCGCCTACAAGGGTGTTTTTGATGCCTTCCCCGGCAAGAAGGTGGTCCTCCGGACCCTCGACGCCGGCGCTGACAAGCCGCTCCCGTTCCTGACAGACTCCACCGAGCCCAACCCGGCTCTGGGCGTCCGCGGCTACCGGACGGACTTCACCACTCCGGGCGTCCTGGAGCGCCAGCTGGAGGCGATCGCCCTCGCCGAGAAGCAGTCAGCGGCCGATGTCTGGGTCATGGCCCCGATGATTTCCACGGCCGAGGAGGCTGCCCGGTTCGCCACGATGTGCGCCGAAGCCGGAATCGAGACCCCAGGCGTGATGGTGGAGGTTCCGTCCGCCGCCCTCACCGCCGACACCATCCTGCGAGAAGTGGGCTTCGCCAGCCTGGGCACCAATGACCTCACGCAATACGCGATGGCCGCCGACCGCCAGCTCGGTCCGCTGGCCGGCCTGAACACGCCCTGGCAGCCGGCAGTACTGCGACTGGTGGGGCTGACAGTGGAAGGGGCGGCAATCGAGGGCCACAACAAGCCCGTGGGCGTCTGCGGTGAGGCAGCGGCCGACCCCGCCCTCGCCGTCGTCCTGACCGGCCTCGGCGTGACCACCCTGTCCATGACGGCCCGTTCACTGGCTGCCGTGGCCGCGGTCCTCAAGACCGTCACACTGGCCGAGGCGCAGGAGCTTGCCAAACTGGCGCTGTCCGCGCCCAGTGCCACCGAAGCGCGAGCCTGGGTACGGGAGAAGCTCCCGGTCCTCGAAGAGCTCGGCCTGTAGCCGAGGTGACTGTTCTGCCTAGGCTGTGATGCCGTCGGCGGCTGTGCTGGCCCAGTGGACAATGGCCTGGGCCACGGCCGCCGGCGCGCTGTCCTGAACCACGTGCCCGAAGCCGGGCACTTCCACAAATGTCCCCTGCGGCGCCTGGCGTGCGAGGAATTCGCACCAGGGACGGCGCGCAATGGGGTCCCTGCCGCCGCGGAGCACCAGCACGGGCTGGGTTATGCCGCACACCCTCGTGTCCAACGGGTACTCCATCATCACGGGCAGCTGCGTCAGGTACCAGCGGAGCCCGGTCTTGAAATAGTCGGTGAAGACCACAACGTTGGTGGACGGGCTTTCGCTGAACAGTGAGTCACGGGTCAGGGCAAGCGAGTGCCAGACGGCGCTCTTCCGCGCTCGATCCACCACCGGGCCCATGAGCACCACGCGGCTTACGAGGCCCGGTTCCTGGAGGGCGAGCTCCGCGGCGAACTGCGTCCCCATGGAATGGCCCACCACCACACAGGACTGGACGCCGGCGTCGGCGAGGACCGCCGCGACGAAGGCTGCATATTCGCCCACCGTCACCTGGCGGCCCGGCCGCGGCGTTTCGCTGAAACCGGGCAGGTCGAAGGAGTAGACGACGGCGCCGCGCGCCTGCCGGCCGCCCGCCAACCCGCTGCCCCCAGCCAATTCCAGGTGAAGTTTGGCCAGGTAGCGGTGCGAGACCCCGATGCCGTGGAGCAGCACGAAGACCTCAGGCCCTGCGGTCGAAGGCTCGCCCGCGCGCCCCATACCGGACGCCTGTTCCCCCATACCGGCCGCCTGTTCTGGGCCGGTTTGCCCCATGCCGGTTGCCTGTCCCGGGCCGGCCGGGGACACGTAAAGGCGGCCGGTCAGGCCGTTCGCCGTAACATCCACTCCGTCGTCCAGTTTCATCCGCTGAGCATACCCGCCGCTGGCACAGCCCGGGGCCATCGCCATGGCAGCGGTTAGGCTTCTGCCATGGCATTGATAGCTCCCAGGGTGGCGGCCGCACTTCCCGCCGAGGATGCACAGAAACTCCATCATGCGCTTGACGGCGGCACCGACATCACCGTGTTCGTGGACGGCACTGTCCACCGCCTGCCACCCGCGGCGAGGGACGCCGTCGTCGACCTCCTGGCGCGGTTCAGCCGCGGCGAGGCTGTGACGGTGAGCAGCGTGGAAGAAGTGCTCACCACGTCCCAGGCCGCGGAACTCGCCGGAATTTCCCACACGTACCTGCGGAACATGACGGACCGGGGTGAGATAGCCGTGGAATACCGCGGAACGCACTGCCGGATCCGTCTGGCGGCGATCATGGCTTGGCTGGAAGGGCAGAAGAAGCAACAGGCCGCCGCGGAACGCGCCGACGGCTCCTGACAATGTTTGCGGGACGCAAAATGACGTGCCTCCACTCCCCGGTGACGGCGTGATAAGGATCAAGCAACGATCCCGCCAAACCAGGGAATCGAGCCACTGGGCGGGGTTACTCTTTACTCGTGTTGAGATTCCGGGGGTTGCACATCGTGGCGGGCATTGCCGCCATGAGTGTGGCAGCCGTACTCGGAATGATCGTGGAACTGAACAACACGGCCATCTTCACGTCCAGCTGCGTAGCCTATGTGGCCGTCTCAATGTGGGCGGAAAGCAGGATTTCCCGGCGCCGCGGCCAGCTGCAGGGCCTGCTGCCGCAGATCCCGGACGCCACGGCGCTGGAGCACCCGCCTGAGCAGCTTGTGAAGGAACACTTCCCGGGCGAGCAGCCCGGCGGGGAGCAGCGCCCGGTGGAACAGCGGCCGCTGCTGGACGGAAATGCCGCCTGACGGCTGGATCCGACGGCTGGACGCAGGAACGGACCCGCGGCCTAGATCCGCGGCCGCGCCGCCCACCGCCGCGCTTTGAGTGCGGCGTGCAGCTCCAGCCGGACCATGCCCTTCAGCGGATCCACCCCCAGCAGCTGCCGGATCCGGCCCAGCCGGTTGTAAATGCTGCTGCGGTGCAGATGGAGCTTCTCCGCGACATCCTGCACGGAACCGTCGTTGTCGTAGAGCAGCTCAAGAACGGGCAGCAGTTCCCCGTTGCGGTCGTGGTCCTCCAGCGCCCGGAAGTTCACGGACCCCGCATCGCCCCAGACGCCGGCGCCTCCGCCGGCTGAGGCAAGGAGTTGGTAGACGCCCGTCGCCCGGCAATCCACGAGTTCCCCCAGCTGGGCGTCCACCGCCGCGGCCTGGGCGGCCACCCGCGACTGCCGGTAGGCCTCGGCGAAGTCCTTGGTCCGGGTGAAGCCCTCGCTGATTCCGAGGATGATGCGGTGCACGTGTCGGCCCGAACGTTTAGCGAGCTCCAGCTGGTAGTGGACCAGCACCTGGGCGTGGTTGGCGCGGCCCGTGGATTCCCGGAACAGCACCACGGCATGGGTTTCGGCGCCGGCACTGAACAGGGCCGCGTCCACGCCGATGGTTGCCTGCAGCGCCGCGGACCTGTGAATGAGCGTGGAGGCGATCGGATCAGGCGCCGCCCAGCCGTCGGCGTCGAGGACCGTCACCAGCTGCCAGGGGCCGCGGTCCTGCACTTCCTTCCAGCCTGCCACCGCGGCCACAGCGTTGGCCTCCCCGGCACAAGCGGCCAGGAACTCGCGTTCGCGGCTGCGCCGGAACTCGGATTCAGCCGTGTTGGAGTCCAGGAGCAGCCCGGAAAGCAGCTCAAGCTCGTTCCGGACGTCGGGCAGCTGGGTGAGAATCGCCGTCGCGCTTTCCTCCTCAAGGTCCTGCTGCACCCAGAGGTAACCGACGCGGAAACCGCGGACCATCAGCGGGACGCAGACGCGTCCCAGCATTCCCAGCTCCTGGTTGGCAGGAACCACGACGGGGCGCACCGCCGTGGCGATCCCGTGCGAGAGCTGCCACGCCTTGACGTCGACCGGCACGCGCTTGCTGAGCAGGAAGTTCACCCGGACCCGGTCGGCGTGCGACTGGTTGGAACTGTAGGCGAGCAAGAGCCCGTCCAGGTCCTCAAGCGACAGGCCGCGGCCCAGCTTCTGCGCCACGCGCTCCACGAGCTCCTCCACGTCCTGCTGCATGCAGCAAGACTACGTCCCGGAAGGCATTCCGGGCGAACGGACAGCAGGCGACACTTGACGCCCCCATGCTCGACAAACGTCTAGCCGCGGACTCCAAAAATCGCGGAAAGTCGCGGTTCTCGCTGCGATCAGCCTCGGCTCAACCTGTCGTGTACCTCACAGCCGGATCTATTCTGGAAGCACAACTCCCCCGCAACTTCCGGCCCACAAAGCCATAGAACATGGAGCCCAGAAAATGATCATCGGTGTCCCCAAAGAGATCAAGAACAACGAATTCCGAGTCGCCATCACCGCTGCCGGCGTTCACGAGTTCCGCACCCACGGCCACACGGTCCTTCTTGAGCGCGGCGCAGGCTTGGGCTCGGGCATCACGGACGAGGAATACGCCATCGCCGGCGCCGAAATCGTCACCGACGCCGACGAGGTCTGGGCCCGCGCGGACATGGTCATGAAGGTCAAGGAACCCATCGCCGCGGAATACCACCGCTTCCGCAAGGACCTGATTCTCTTCACCTACCTCCACCTCGCCGCCGAACCTGAACTCACCGCCGAGCTCATCAACTCCGGCGTCACCGCCATCGCCTACGAAACCGTCCAGGAAGGCCGCACCCTTCCGCTGCTCGCCCCGATGTCCGAGGTCGCAGGCCGGCTCTCAGTCCAGGTCGGGGCCACCTCCCTCATGGCCCCCGCCGGCGGCAAGGGCGTGCTCCTGGGCGGCGTCCCGGGCGTCCGCCCGGCCAAGGTCGTCGTCCTCGGCGCCGGTGTGGCCGGCACCAACGCCGCCGCCATGGCCCTGGGCCTGGGCGCGGACGTCACCATCCTGGACATCAACATCAACCGCCTGCGGGAACTCGATGCCCAGTACCAGGGCCGCCTGAAGACCGTCGCATCCAACAAGTACGAGATCGAAAAGTCCGTCGTCGACGCCGACCTGGTCATCGGCTCCGTCCTGATCCCCGGCGCCAAGGCCCCCAAGCTGGTCACCAACGAACTCGTCGCCCGCATGAAGCCCGGCTCCGTGCTCGTCGACATCGCCGTGGACCAGGGCGGCTGCTTCGAAGACACCCACCCCACCACGCACCAGGAACCCACGTACAAGGTCCACAACACGATCTTTTACTGCGTGGCCAACATGCCCGGCGCCGTCCCGAACACCTCCACCTACGCCCTGACCAACGTCACGCTCCGCTACGGCGTCGCCCTGGCCAATCTCGGCGTCCGTGCAGCGTTCGACCGCGATCCCGCCCTGGCCGCAGGCCTGAACATCGCCGCAGGACACGTGGCACACCACTCGGTCTCCGAGGCCCACGACCTGCCCCTGGTATCCGACTGGCACGAGCTGGTCTCCGCGTAGCCCGCCGGAGTTAGCATCGGCTGCTCCATAGCCGCCCTTTTGGACCCCCAGAACGGCAGTTACGGAGCAGCCGATCGCTGTTTAAGCCCGCCTTAAGCCAAGGCCCGGGCTTGCTCAATCAGTTTCAGCACGTCGACCGGGCCGGCCGGATCGACCGGAACCGGCAGCGGCGAGGATGCGCCGCCGTCGGAAATCTTGTCCGCAAGGATCCGGTAGAACTCCGGGTAGGCGCCGCGCTCTGTGGACAGCCGGTCGAGGTGCCCGTCGCGGCCCAGCTTCCCGGCCCACTCGGGCGCTTCGACACCGTACTCTTCGTCCAGCGGTCCCCCGCCGGCAACAATGTAGGGCTCCTGCGGGTCCACGCCGTGCTTGGTGAAGGCCCCCTCGGATCCGAGCACCCGGTAGCGGGGACCCTGCTGGGCGCACAGCATGTTCATCCAGAGGTGGCTCAGCACGCCGGACTCGTGCCGCACCGCCAGGAAGCAGTCGTCGTCCACCCTCTCGCCGGGGCGCCGCGCCAGGAGCTCCGCGTGCACCACCTCGCCCGGCCCGAAGAGCACGAGTGCCTGGTCCAGCAGGTGCGTGCCAAGGTCGAACAGGACGCCACCGCCGTCGGCCGCCGTGGCCTCCGCCTTCCAGGCCTTGGACACCTCCGGGGACCACCGCTCGAACCGGGATTCGAACCGCGTTACCTTCCCCAGCGAACCTTCAGCCAACAGCTCCTTGACGGTGAGGTAATCGCCGTCCCAGCGGCGGTTCTGGAACACTGTCAGCACCCTGCCCAGACGGGCTGCCAGTTCGATCAGTTCCTGACCCTGCCCGCTGGTCACCGCGAAGGGCTTGTCCACCACGACGTCGAGCCCCGCCTCCAGGGCGGCCTTCGCCAAGGGGTAGTGGGTGGCCGGAGGCGTCCCCAGGACCACGAGGTCAAGGTCGGCCGCCAGCGCGAGGACGGCCTCTCCGTCGGCCACTGTTTTCACACCCGGATAACGTCCCAGCGCGGCCGTCTGGCGTCCGGCATCGGACGTTGCGATAACGTCCAGCGAGTACCGGGAATTGGCCGCGATCAGCGGCGCGTGGAAGACGCTTCCGGACAGGCCGTAACCCATCACGGCGGTGCGAATGGGCTGGCCGGCGTCAGCCGGCTCGGGCCGGGAGGCCGCGGACAGGGGCGAGGAGGAGGAGTCGGTGCTCATGGTGCAACGCTACTCCGCAGGCCCCACCACACGCGTGACAAGCTGGCGCCATGACTCCTCGAGGCGCCCCGGGGAAACCCCGTGCACCCGTACCGCATGGAGCAGCCGCTCCGGATCCAGGGTAGCGCTGAGGGACACCGCCATAAGCCACGGGTCCGCGTCGAAGCCGGCGGCGCGCAGCAGATGCTCAATGTGCCGGTGCCACAGGACAGCGGCCGGCACCTCAAACCGGTTGTACGGCGAGTGGTCCGCGGCCCGGGCCAGGTCGCCGTACTCCAGGACGTAGCCGATGCGCCCGGCACCAAAGGCGATGAGCCGCTCAAGGGGCGGAGCCCCCGGGCCCAGCGGCGGCGGCCCGAACATGAAACGGCTCTGGAACTCGGCCTCGGCGGCACTGAGCAGGGTCATCATGAGCCCGGCCCTGCTGCCGAAGCGGCGGAAAACGGTCCCCTTACCCACGCCGGCGCGTTCGGCCAGCTTGTCCATCGTGAGGCCGTCCACGCCGCATTCGTCGATCAGTTCCCGGGCGGCGCAGAGGAGCAGTTCCCGGTTCCGGGCGGCATCGCTGCGTTCCTGGCCGGACCCGAAGGGGGTTCCGGAGCGGATTGGGATGAGGCTCACACAAAACATTCTAGACCGGGGAATAATATCCGGACCGTAGTCCGTTTAGTATCGGTGAAGGCCTAAGACGCCTCCAACAACCAACCAGCCGGCGGAGCGTTCCGCGGCCTGATATCAAGGAGTTCACATGTCCAAGAGCACCGTACTCGCCCTGGTCGGCAGCCTCCGCGCCGATTCCACCAACCGCAAGCTCGCCGAGGCTATCCAGCTGAACGCCCCGGAGAACCTTGAAATCGTGATCCACGAAACCCTGGGCAACCTCCCCTTCTACAACGAGGACGTCGACGTCGAAGGCCAGGTGCCCGAAGCTGCCGCTGCCCTGCGCGCCGCAGCCAATGACGCCGACGCCCTGCTTCTGGTCACCCCGGAGCACAACGGCACCATGCCCGCCTCGCTGAAGAACGCCATTGACTGGCTGTCCCGCCCGTTCGGCGCCGGCGCCCTCGCAGGCAAGCCCACCGCCGTCGTCGGTACCGCCTTCGGCCAGTTCGGTGGCGTCTGGGCCCAGGACGAGGCCCGCAAGGCCGCCGGCATCGCCGGTGCCCGCATCCTTGAGGACGTCAAGCTGGCCGTACCCGGTTCCATGGTCCGCTTCGCGGAGACCCACCCGAAGGACGACGCCGAGGTTGTTGAGCAGATCAAGGGCATCTTCGGCGCCCTCGCCGCTGCCGAGAAGGCCGAGGCAGCAGCCTAGTCCAGGCTATTTCAGCAAACGCCCCCGGCACGTCACCGTTGCCGGGGGCGTTTGCCTTTCCGCTTCTCGCCCGGCATGGCAGCCCGGTTGGCGGTCCACCGGCGCAACCATTCCGTGACTGAGCTGCGGCCGAACTGTCACCGCCACTCCGTTCCCCGCCGACTTCCGCCGCCGTAACGTTGAGTTACCGGACGTACCGGAGCAGGAAGTGCGGTGCAGTCATGACGAGCAGCCAGGGCGGAAGGGCGCGTACGACGGCGTCTGCCGCCTTTTGCCTGTTGCTTCCGTTGTGGCTGGGGTCCTGCGCGGCTCCGCCGGCATTTTCCGAAAATGCCGGCGCCGGACACACCCCCGCGGCTGCGCCGGGCCCCGCGGCCCCCGCCCCCCAGCCGGCTCCGCCGCCAAGGGCGCCCGAGGACATTTCCGTTCCGGGGCTGCCCCCGAACCAGGGATCCGGCACGGAGCCGGGTTTGGGGGCCGGCTCAGGGTCCAGCGTCGGCTCAGGCACGGCAGCCGTCCCGTCGCGGGGATCTGCTGGCGGTTCACCGCCGGCCGGCACGCCGCCTGCAGCGTCGGCTCCAGCCGGGCCCGCCGAGGGACCCGCCGTCCAGGCGCAGCCCGGCGCCGGAACGCCGGAATCTCCCGCACCGTCAGCCTCGGCTGGCACGGGGACCGGAGGCACCACCGCTAACACCGGCGCCCGGCCAGGCGCCGGCGGGCCCGCGGCCAGCGTAACGGGAACAGCGGTGTACTACGTTGCCCTGGACGACGGCGGCAGTTCGGGCGTGCGGTTCGGCTGCAACGACAGCCTGGTGGCTGTCCACGATGCCGACCCCTCGATCCTGGAGCCGCTTCAGGCGGCCATGAGCCAGCTGCTGTCCGGACGCGGCGCACCGCCGCCATCAGGCCTGTACAACTCCCTGGCCGCGTCCACGCTGCAATACGTTTCCGGATACTTTGACGGCACCACGGTGGTGGTCAACCTGAGCGGCTCGGTACAGCCTGGCGGCGTCTGTGACATTCCGCGGATTGAGGCCCAACTGACCCACACTGCCGTGACAGCGGTCGGCGCCATCCGGGCGGAGATCTACGTCAACGGCGTCAGCCTGGCCCAGGTCCTGAGTCTGCGCTAGCACGCGCGTCACTCCCGGGCTCTTGCCCGGGCAAACAGTGCGTCCATATCTGCATGGCTGCGGGCTCCGGCCAGTTCCGACCAGTTGCCGTCGCCCAGGACTTCAGCGGCCACCCGGGACACCGTTGCGTAAGCGGCCTTCGCGGTGTTGCCGCCGATGCTGATTCGCCGCACCCCGGCGTCGTGCAGTTCCCCGACGGAGGGTGCCCCCACACCGGCCAGGGCGTTCAGCGGTGCCGGGATCCTGCGTGAGAGCTCGTGCAGGACGTGCAGATCCGTCACGCCGGGAACGAAGATGCCGTCGGCGCCGGCGGCCAGGTACGCCGGGACCCGACGCAGGGTTTCTTCGAAGGCCCGCTCCCGAAAGCGGCCCGAGAGATAGGTGTCCGTCCGCGCGTTGATAAAGAGCCGCACACCGGCCTCCTCCGCCATGGTCCTGATAATGCCGATCCGGCGGGCCTGCTCGTCCACATCTGTCAGCGGTACCCCGCCGGAATCCTCGATGTTCACGCCCACAGCCCCCGCCTCCAGCACCGCCGTGACCGTCTGCCGCAGCAGGGCATCGTCGAAGACGCCATCCGCGCCTGCGTACCCCGTTTCGATGTCTGCCGTCACCGGAAGGTCGGTGGCCGTGGCGATCCTGCCCAGCGCCGCCATGGCCAGGGCACGGGGCAGCTGGTTGCCGTCGGGAAAGCCCAGACTCCAGGAGATGGCCGAGCTTGAGGTGGCCAGCGCATGCGCTCCGGCCTCCTCCACCAGCCGTGCCGAGGCCGCGTCCCACACGTTTACCAGCACCAGGGGCACCGACCCCTCCGCATGGAGTCCTCGGAAGGCAGCTGCCTTGGCCGACTGGACAGGAACGAACTGGGGTGTGGTCATGGCTCCATTCCATGCCCTGCGCGGACGGAGGTAAAGCCCCCAGCGCCGGACAGATCTTCGGGCAACAAATGTTGCCTTCCTGGCAACACTTGGATGTATCCTAGGAACTGTGACCCACGAAACACTTGACGCCGCCGCAGCCGTCCTTCCCGCCGAAGCCATTGATGCGATTGAACGGGCGGCAACGTCCGCCCACCGCCACGATGAACTCTTCTCGGAGCGCGCAGCGAACATCAAGCAGTCGGCCGTCCGGGACGTTTTCGACATCTCGATGCGACCCGGGCTCGTCTCCCTAGCGGGCGGCAGCCCCTACCTGCAGTCCCTTCCCCTGGACAGACTCGCCAAGACGGCTGCGAGGATCATCGCCGAAGATGGACTGACAGCCCTCCAGTACGGCGGCGGCCAGGGCACGGAAGAGCTACGCACGCAGATCTGCGAAGTCATGGCCGCTGAGGGCATCCTGGACGCCCTACCTGAGAACGTGGTGATCACCGCCGGCTCCCAGTCTGCCCAGGACGTGGCCACCAAGGTCTTCTGCGACCCGGGAGACGTCGTCCTCGTGGAGGAACCCACCTACGTGGGTGCCCTCAACACGTTCGAGGCGTACCAGGTTCAGGTTGAGGCGGTGGAAATGGACGACGACGGCCTGGTACCGGAGCTTCTCGAGGCCAGGATCGCCGCACTCCAGACCGCCGGAAAGAACATCAAGTTCCTCTACACGATCCCCAACTTCAACAATCCCTCCGGCATCACCCTGGCGCAGGAGCGGCGCCAACAGATCGTCGATATCTGCCGCCGGGCCAACATCCTGGTTCTGGAGGACAACCCGTACGGCCTGCTCCGTTTTGACGGGGAACCGCTGGAGCCGCTGCGCGCGGCCAACCCGGACGACGTCATCTACATGGGATCGTTCTCCAAGATCTTCGCGCCGGGACTGCGCATCGGCTGGGCACTCGTCCCGGCACACCTGCTGCGGCGCTACTACCTTGCCTCCGAGGCCGTAACGCTGTGCCCGCCCACACTGAACCAGATGCTGGTCTCGGCCTATCTTCGGGACTACGACTGGAAGGGCCAGATCCAGACGTACCGGGGTCTGTACGCGGAGCGCTGCCACGCCATGCTGGCAGCGCTGGAGCAGTACATGCCGGAGGGGCTTACCTGGACACGTCCCGAGGGCGGCTTCTTCGTGTGGGTCACGCTGCCGCACGGCGTGGACACCTATCCGCTGCTGCGCAAGGCGATCGACTGTGGCGTCGTGTTCATTCCGGGCGCCGCCTTCAGCCACTCGGACGAACCGTCAAACAAGCTGCGCCTGGCATTCAGTGCCGTGCCGCCCGACGCCATCGCGGAGGGTGTGCGGCGGCTCGCGCCGGTGCTGCAGGAAGCCATTGATGCGGTCGCCGGAAGGCACGCGGGAACCTGACCTGCGCTGTGTCCCGGCTGCGCTGTAGCCTGAGGATGGGCGCGGCCGGGCTGACGCAGGATGCGATGATGCGTCCCGCACCCGGACGCGGAAAATGAAGAGGAGCGGGACCATGAGCGGAATCATTGTTGTGGGCGTGGACGGTAGCGGAACCGCCCGCAAGGCTGCGGAGACAGCGAGGGACCTGGCCGTGTCGCTGGGGGCGACGCTGCACGTCGTATCGGCCTTCGACACGGACCGGACCGAGGTGTATGGCAGCGGCAGCGATAAATGGATCGTTTCGGATGCCGGCGAAGCCGAGAAGGTGGCCAAGGACGTCGCGGCAAGCCTCGCCGGCACGGACCTCAAGGTCACCTATTCGTCAGCGCGCGGCAAGCCGGCCGAAGCCCTCATCAAAGAGGCAGAACGCTTCGACGCACGGATGATTGTGGTGGGCAACCGACGCATGCGCGGCCTGGGTCGCGTGCTGGGAAGCGTGGCCAACAGCGTTGCCCACACCGCCTCCTGCGACGTCTACATCGCCAACACCTACGGCGCCGACTAGGAAACTGCTGCGTCCGGCAGCGTTCTCAGCATCCCGCTAAACCTTCAGCATGCGGCGCAGAATCTTGCCGGACGCCGACTTCGGGACAGCGTCGATGAACTCCACCCGCCGGACCTTCTTGAACGGTGCCACCGCCGCAGCCACAAAGTCCATCACGGCGGCCTCATCGAGCGATGCCCCACCCTCCCCCGGCTGACGGACGACGAAGGCCATCGGGACCTCCTGGCCGTCGGCGTCGCTTGTTCCGATCACGGCGGCGTCGGCGATGCCCGGATGCGTCAGCAGCAGCGCCTCAAGCTCTGCCGGGGCAATCTGGTAGCCCTTATATTTGATCAGCTCCTTCAGCCTGTCCACGATCGTCACCACGCCGTCGGCCCGGACGGTGGCCACGTCACCGGTGCGCAGGTAGCCATCTGCATCCAGGCATGCGTCCGTCTCCTCGGCGCGGTTGAGATACCCGAGCATGACATTGGGGCCGCGGCACAGCAGGTGGCCCGGGCCGCTGGTGCCCTCGGCCGGAATGTCGATGTCCTCGCCCGTAGCCGGGTCCACGAGCCGGCATTCCATGTTGGGTACGGTGAAGCCCACCGAACTCACGGGAACATCCGTCGCGTCCCGTGGGATCAGATGCGAGACGGGGCTCAGCTCTGTCATGCCGTAGCCCTGCAGGACGCGGCAGTGCAGGCGCTGGGCGAGTTTGGTGCCCAGTTCACCATCCAGCGGCGCCGCGCCGGACAGCATGGTGTGGACGGAGCTGAGATCGTACTCATCCACCAGCGGTTGCTTGGCCAGGGCCACCGCCACGGGCGGTGCAATAAACAGGTAGGTGCACCTGTGGTCCTGGATCATTCGGAGGAACTCGGCAAGGTCGAACCGCGGGATAGTGACCAGGCTGGCCCGTTCCCGCAGGGCAAGATTCAGCAGGACGGTCAGGCCGTAGATGTGAAAGAACGGCAGCAGCGCAAGAAGCCTGTCGTCCGGCGTGACACCCAGGAGCCCCCGGGCCTGCTGTACGTTGGCCACGAGGTTCCGGTGGCTGAGCCTCACCCCCTTGGGCCGCCCCGTGGTCCCCGATGAATACGGCAGCACGGCCACGTGGGTGGCCGGGTCAAACGTGACGTCCGGAGCCGGCGCGCCTGCGGTGAGCAGGTCACGGAGCGAAAGGTGACCTTCGGCGCCGTCGAGCACCACGAGCCGCTCGGCGGGAATCCCGGCACGCTCGGCCGCTTCCTTGGCTCCCGGAAGCAGCGCGGACACCGTGAACAGCCACGTAGCGCCGGCGTCCTGGAGCTGGAGGGTCAGTTCGTCCGCGGTGTAGAGCGAATTGACGGTGGTGATCGTGGCGCCGGCCCGGAGGAGCCCGTGGAAGACTGCCGCGAAGGCCGGAACGTTGGGGCAGAGCATCGCCGCAACACCATGCGGACCAAGCCCCTGCGCGGCCACAGCGCCCGCAACTGCATTAATCTGCCCGAGCAGCTGCCCGTAGCTTGTCTGCGCGCCGCTGACGCCGTCCACCAATGCGATGCGGTCCAGATCCCCGGCCGCAAGACCGCTGAAGAGGTAGTCGTAGATGCTTTGGTCCGGAACATCCACATCCGGGAAGGGACTTGAGAACACGCCGTATCTCCTTTGATCCGCACCCGCCTTGCCGGCGGCAGTTGGTGCCACTCTAGTACGGCCCACCCCGCGCCGGGGGACCCGGCGAAACCCGCCCGACTTGACCCGGGTCACGCGCCCTGGTGGGCAGTCTCACCCGTATTTCCGGAGATCAGCCCCAGTTCAAACGGTAAAATTGAAGGTGCCCCCGATGGTGCGGACAAGCCAGCACCTACTACCGCCAGGGACTAAATGCTTACGCTTCAGCGACGCCAGCTCGTCGGCCACGACATCCTCCTCGCCCGCCACGGGAACCACATCTGCTCCATGCGGCTGGACCGCAGCGCGGGCCGCGTCATTGCGCTGCTGGACGACGGCTCCGTGGACAGCGCCCCAAACCTCATCTCCCCGGACCTCCGCCTGCCGGACACCCTGCAGAGTGTCATCCGCGATGACTGGAAGTTCCTGACCGCCGTGTCCGGCGGCATTGCAGCCCTGGCCGGGGTGATGATTGCCGCCGCGGTCAACCTGCCCAGCCTCGCCTCCGATCCCGCCCTGGCGCAGCTGCTGACCGCCTACCCGGCCTACTGAGGCCCGCTTACCGCCGTCTTTGCTGTTGTCGTCTTACGTTCGCGGCCGCCGGCCTCAGCCGGTGCGGACCAGCAGTTCCCTCAGCAACCACCACAATCCTGTGGTGACCCCGCCGCCAATCAGCGCACCCACAACAACCTGGGCAACGGTGTGCGCCCGCAGGACCACGCGGGACCAGCCGACGGCGGGGATCAGCAGCAGCAGCGGAATCCATGGGGCGCCCAGCATGATGACGGCGATGGCCGTCGACAGGGCGATCGCCCCTGCATGCCCGCTGATTTTCCAGAAGAGGCTGATGACGGCGAGCACCACAACCCCGCTGACAATCGCCAGAACCATGACAATCACGCTCCGCGGGGCGTGAATCGCTGTCAGCAGTCCCAGCCCGGCCAGCAGCGACACCACAGCCATGGCCAGAACCGGTGCCCGCTGCCTGCGGTCACTGACGTGGTGGTCCGTGACCTTGCCGAGCCGCACCAGCAGCAGCACGAGGGCGAACGGCAGCACGCACACAAACAGCACGGCCAGCGCTCCGAACCAGACCGTACCGGGGAACCCGGGTTCAATCGCGGGGCTGAACAGGAGCAGGAGACCCACCGTGACGGGCGGCTGGAAGGCCTCCGAGAGGAACCATGCCACACGGTTCCTGGCACGGATGCTCATGAGGTTCCGCTCTTCGTGCATGGCCGGCCCTCCGTCATCCTGTGGCCCCCGGTGACGTCAGTCTAAGGTGCCGCCAGAACGCTGTCAGTCAAGCAGCAGCGCAGGCTCTTCAAGGATCGCGGCAACGTCGGCCATGAAGCGGGCGGACAGGTCGCCGTCCACCACACGGTGGTCAAAGGACCCGCCGAGCGTGGTGATCCAGCGCGGAATGACCTCGCCGTCCAGGACCCAGGGCTTCTGCTTGATGGTTCCGAAGGCGACGATGGCCACTTCGCCCGGGTTGATGATGGGCGTGCCGGTGTCGATGCCCAGGGCGCCGATGTTGGTGATGGTGAGCGAGCCGCCCTGCATCTGGGAAGGCTGGGTCTTGCCGGCACGGGCGGTGGTGGCGAGATCGTTCAGCGCCAGCGCCAGCTCCTTGAGGGAAAGGTCCTGGGCGTTCTTGATGTTCGGGACCATCAGGCCCCGCGGCGTGGCCGCCGCGATGCCCAGGTTCATGAAGTGCTTGACCTGGATCTCGGCAGAATCGCTGCCGTCCGGGTTGTCCACCCACGTGGCGTTCACGCTGGGGTTGCGTGCTGCCGCCCAGATGACTGCCTTGGAAAGGATCAGCAGCGGGGACACCTTGATGCCCTCGAAGTCGCGGGAGGCCTTGAGTCGTTTGACGAACTCCATGGTGCGGCTAGCGTCGACGTCCACGAAGATGCTGACGTGCGGTGCGGCGAACGCGGACTCCACCATCGCCTTCGCTGTGGCCTTGCGGACGCCCTTGACCGGGATCCGCTCGATCCGCTGGTCCTGGGGCCGTCCGGACTTGCCCCAGAAGGTGTCGGCCTGGTCCAGTTCCGCGTCCCGCTGGGCCTGGTAGCTGACCAGGTCCTCCCGGGTCACCTCGCCCCGGGCGCCGGTAGGAACCACATCGGCCAGGTCGATCCCCAGGTCCCGGGCGATCTTGCGCACCGGAGGCTTGGCAAGGACCTTGTTCATCAGCCCGGTGATGGTCCCGCCGAAAGTGGGCTTGTCCGGGCCGGTGATGGATCCTGTCGAAGTCGCGGGAGCATGAGCGGTGAAGGAGCCTGTCGAAATCGCGGAACCGCGGGTCTCGAGAGGCTGGACCGTCGGAGCTGTCGAAAGCACCGGCCCGGCCTGCGGGACGGAAGCCTTCCGCGGGCGGCGCCTGACGGCATCGGCCTTCGGACCGGAGCCAACCAGCGGACCGCCGGCCAGGCCGCCGGCCGCTGCACCGCCGTCGGATACTCCCTGCCCGCCAGAAACGGCGGCGCCAGCCCCGGCGGCCGCATCCTCGGCGTCGTCCGGAAGTTTTCCGTACATGAGTGGAGCCGGCTCGGCCGCCTGCAGGGCAGGCGCCGGGACGTCGGCGGGCGTGGGGTCGCCGGAGACAGCGTCGGAAACGCTGATGATGGCTGTTCCGACGTCGATGGTCACACCTTCCGGCACCAGCAGTTCCGTGACGGTGCCGGCGAAAGGCGACGGCAGTTCCACGAGGGACTTGGCCGTCTCGATCTCGCAGAGGACATCGTTGATGGCCACAGTGTCGCCCGGCTTGACCTTCCAGGAGACGATCTCTGCCTCGGTCAGGCCCTCGCCCACGTCGGGGAGGTTGAACTTGTTAAGCGTCATGGGGTCCTCGGGTTTCGAAAGCTCAGGCTTGCCGGCAGGCGCCCGGAGGCGGCCGGAGGCGGAAACGTCAGTAGGCGAAAGCGTCAGCGGGTGACAGCGTCAGTAGGCGAAAGCCCGGTCCAGCGCCTCAAGAATGCGGTCGATGTCCGGAAGGTAATCCTCTTCCACCTTGGCCACGGGGTAGGGCATGTGGAAGCCTCCCACGCGGATGACCGGAGCCTCGAGCGAGTGGAAGGCGCGTTCACCGATCCGGGCCGCGATTTCTCCGCCGATGCCCCCGAAGGTGGGCGCCTCATGGGACACGATCAGTCGTCCGGTTTTCTTCACCGACGCTTCGATCGTGTCGAAGTCGATCGGCGAAATGGAACGGAGGTCGATGACTTCGATGCTGCGCCCGTCTTCCGCGGCGGCGTTGGCCGCCGCGAGAGCCACGGGAACCAGCGGACCGTAGACCACTACGGTGGCGTCGGTGCCTTCCCGCACAACGTGCGCCTTGAAGGGGTCCTCGGCGAGGCCTGCCGTCTGGGTGTCCACCTCACCCTTGAGCCAATAGCGGCGCTTGGGTTCGAAGACGATCACAGGGTCCTGGCAGTCCACGGCCTGCTGGATCATCCAGTAGGCGTCATGCGGATTGGAGGGGGTGATGATGCGGATTCCGGCGGTGTGCGCGAACAGCGCCTCCGGCGACTCCGAGTGGTGCTCGATCGAGCCGATGCCGCCGCCGTAGGGGATGCGGATGACGACAGGGACGGTCAGGTTCCCGTTGCTGCGTGAGTGCATCTTGGCGAGCTGTGTGGTGATCTGGTTGAAGCCGGGGAACACGAAACCGTCGAACTGGATCTCGCAGACGGGCAGGTAACCGCGCAGGGCCAGGCCGATCGCGGTGCCGATGATGCCGGATTCCGCCAGCGGGGTGTCCACCACGCGGTCGGCACCGAACTCGCCGATCAGGCCGTCGGTGACGCGGTAGACGCCGCCTAGCGGCCCGATGTCCTCGCCCATCAGCAGGGTCTTGGGGTTGTTGCTGAGAGTGGCGCGCAGGCCCTCGTTGATGGCCTTGGCAATGGTCATGGTGGTCATCAGTGGCCAGCCCCTTCTGCGGCGTCCTCGCTGGCGAATCCGGCGGTGTATTCCTCGAACCAGGCCAGTTCCTCGGCTACGAGCGGGTGGGCCTCCACGTAGGTATTGGCGAAGGCAGTCCTGATGTCCGGGGTCTCGGAATCGTACGTGGACTTGCGGATGTAAGCGGCGAGTTCGTCGCCGTCAGCCGCGACCTTCGCGAAGAAGGAGTCATCGGCCATGTCCTCGGAGCGAAGGTATTTCTCGAGTCGCTCCAGTGGGTCCTTGGCCCGCCACAGCGCTTCCTCGGAGGACTCCCGGTACTTGGTGGGGTCGTCCGCTGTGGTGTGGGCGCCGACGCGGTAGGTAAAGGCCTCGATCAGCACCGGGCCGTTGCCCTGGCGCGCATGCTCGAGGGCCCATTCGGTGACGGCGTGCACGGCGATGACGTCGTTGCCGTCCACGCGGATGCCCGGGAAGCCGTAACCCTTGGCACGGTTGGACAGCGGGATCCGCGTCTGCACCGCAGTGGGCACTGAGATGGCCCAGTGGTTGTTTTGGCAGAAGAAAACCACCGGCGCTTTATAGGAGGAGGCAAACACCATGGATTCGTGGACGTCGCCCTCGGAACTGGCACCGTCGCCGAAATAGACCATGACGGCGGCCTTAGGTTCAGCCGGCTGGGAGTCAGCCAGGCCGTTCGCCTCTGCCAACCGCTGGTCGCGCTGGATTCCCATGGCGTATCCCACGGCGTGCGGCGTCTGGGCAGCCAGGACCAGCGTGTACAAGTGGAAGTTGGTGTCCTTGGGGTTCCAGCCGCCGTTGGAGATGCCGCGGAACTGCCGCAAAAGCTCCGCCAGGTCCACGTTCCGCGTGAGGGCAACACCGTGCTCGCGGTACGTGGGGAAGATGTAGTCCTGCGGCTGGCTCGCGCGTCCAGACCCGATCTGCGCGGCCTCCTGCCCCGTCAGCGGAACCCAAAGGGCCAGCTGGCCCTGGCGCTGCAGGGCCGTGGCCTCCTGGTCAAAGCGCCGGATGGCCGCCATGTCGGCATAGAAGCCGCGAAGCTTTTCGGCGTCCAGCCTTTCGGCGTACTCGGAGAATACGGAGTCCGTCCCGAGTGTGCCGTCCGGCCCAAGCAGCTGGACCATTTCGGTCCGGGGCTCGCCCAAGGCAGCCTCGGCTTCGGCCTCTAGCTGGTCGTCCACCTCGGTTCCGTCGAACTCGGTGGAGGGCAGATGTGTGGCGCCCATGCCGTCTCCTTGCTTGCCGCATCCGGATGCGTTGCAATGTCGCTGGGATATATGCCGCATCGGGAATGCATTCCGGATGCGGCATATATTTTTGGCTTACTGTTCCTTACTTTATCCGGCGTAGGTAGGCCCGGACGTTTGTTAAGCGCTAGGAACGCCGTGGCGGTTTTGTATAGATTGCACAGAGTTCCAAGAAGCGGGTGTTTGCCTCGGGCTCGCCGATGCTGACTCGTACGCCCTCGGTGCCGAAAGCGCGCACGGAAAGCGCCCGTTCCCCCGCCAACCGTGAGAATTCAGCACTGTTCTCGCCCAGATCCAGCCACACGAAGTTCCCCTGGGCTTCCGGCACAAACCAGCCCAGGGCTCGCAGACCGGCCGTCACACGGTCCCGCTCATCCACGAGGCTTTGTACCCTTTCTACAACCTGGTCGAAATTCTGCAACGACACCACCGCGGCCTGCTCGGCGATCTGGGACACCGCGAAGGGGGTGGCAGCGACCCGCAGGTGCTGGGTCAGCTCAGGCTGCGAAATGCTGTAGCCGACGCGCAGGCCCGCGAGTCCGTGCGCCTTGGAGAAGGTCCTGAGCACCACGACGTTGGGGTATTTCCGGTACATCCGGATGCCGTCCACGGCGTTCTCCGCCCGGACGAACTCCTGGTAAGCCTCGTCGATGACCACCAGGACATCTGAGGGAACGGCGTTGATGAAGCGCTCGGTTTCCTCAGCCGTCAGGATGGGACCGGTGGGGTTGTTCGGTGTGCAGAGCAGGATCACCTTGGTGCGCACCGTGACGGCCGCGGCCATGGCATCGAGATCGTGCCTGCCATCCGCCGTGAGGGGAATCCGGACGCTCTCGGCACCTGCCAGACCTACACAGATGGGATAGGCCTCAAACGACCGCCAGGCGTAGATGACTTCGTCGGCCTTGCCGTCGTCGTTCTGGCCCGCAAAAGTGGTCAGCAACTGGTTAAGGGCGCCGAGGCTGCCCGCGCCGGTGACGATGTCCTCGGCGGGCACGTCCAGGAATTCGGCGAGCGCGGTCCGGAGCTTCGTGCTGAGCGGGTCCGGGTAGCGGTTGAAGTCGGTCTGGGCCGCAATGGCCTCGACGACGGCCGGAATGGGCGGCAACGGGTTTTCGTTGGACGACAGTTTGTAGCTGGCCAGCCCGTCGACGGCGACGGGCGGCTTGCCTGCGGCGTAGCGGGGCAGCCGGTCAACTACCGGTCTCGGCCTGACGCCGCCCGCCATGGTCTCTGATGAAGTCATGCCAACTAGCCTACTTCGCCCTTTCTGTGCCCCGGCTCCGGCCGGACCCGGGGCACCGTCCGGACCCCAGTCCTGCGACCCGAGGCGGAGGGTCTCCGCCCGCGGACCCGTTCCAAGCTCGATGTGACAGCATGGGCGCATGCGATCTTTCATCGTGCGGGTGCTCATCAACGGACTGGCGCTGTGGATTGCCAGCTGGATTCTGCCCGGACTGGACATCTCCACTGCGGCCACCACCGAGGCCGTGGCCAAGACGGGTGTCAGCCAGGGCACCAACGCCATCGGCATCATCCTGGCCTACCTGTTCATTGGGCTGATTTTCGGCGTGGTCAACGCCTTCGTCCGGCCCGTCATCAGCTTCCTGTCCCTGCCCATCACCATCCTCACGCTCGGGCTGTTCACGATCGTGATCAATGCGGCCATGCTGTACCTGACGTCCTGGATCAGCAGCTACACGCCGGTGCATTTCACGATTGACTCCTTCTTCTGGACGGCCGTGCTGGCGGCGATCGTCATCACCATCATTTCCCTGGTGGCCGACAGGATCCCCGGGGCGCGCCGCCGGTAAAAGCGGAATGACAGGGGTTCATCGGCCGCCGGTGGGCCGGATGTCCGCTTGCCTGGGCAATCGCCGGTCCACGTACCGCCGTGTGGCTACCGGCGCTTGCGGTGCGCGGACCAGCTGGAAGCGAGTGGCGGTTGCCGCTCCGCCGGCGCCCACGACGCCCGCAAGCGCGGCGGTGGACGCCACGAGCGACGCGTCGCCGCTCTCCGAGATGGCCCTGGCGCCGGCTTCATAGTTGGCCAGTCTGTGGCCCGGTCCCAGACCGGGCTCCTCCCCCAGAGGCGTCAGCACCCGGTTTTGGACTGTCACCGTAACGCGGTCCCGCGTGTCGGGGCTGGGCACCCCGTCCGCTCCCGGAACCCAGTCCTGACGATGTTCGAGATGCAGCGTGCTAATGCCCGGCTCGGGGTTGATGCCGCCTACCGGTGATCCTGCCGTCAGCACGTACTTGAGGTCATATTCCGCGAGGAAAGCCTTATCTTGGCTGAGGTTCATGGCGTGAATTCCGCCCTGGCTGTAGCCGACGGCCACGACTTGGGCACCAGCCTCCGCGCCGGCCTGCCGCAGCGCGTCCCGGATCGCGGCCCCCGTGTGTTCAGAGCCATACCCCAGGCCTTCGGCGATGCCGTACTCGTCGAAGGGGTTGGAACCGCCTGCGGCACCCGGCTGCGTGCCGGGAATGATGACGATGAAAGCCTCGTGACCGCCCTGTTCCGTCCGGATGATCTCGATCTTGCCGAGGCCGTCCTCATCCACGGTCTCGGCCCTGGCCAGAAGGCCGGCAGACGAAGCGTCAAGGGTGATCGCCGACGTGGATGCTGCTGTTGCAGTGACAGGGCGAGGCCTGAGTTGCGGCATCACACCGCCGGCAAGCATGCGGATGACATCGGGGACGCCGGATCCCTTCATCCCGGTGGCCGCCGCCATAGTGACGGCTCCGAGGAGGGCCGGAGAATTCACCCCCAATAGGGCAAGGAGGACCGCGTAGTTGCCCGCGACCTCCTCCATGCTGTCCCGGTTCAGCAGCCTGCTAAAGTCCGCGCGGAGGGGATCGCCCAGGCCTCCGAGATGCAGATCCATTATTTGAGCCGGCAGGAGCCTCAGCGCATCGATGCCGGAGCGGAGGCTGGCCAGGCTTCGCTGTTCGGCGGCTTCATAGTCGCGCTTGCACGCCTGAACCTGGCTGGCGATGTCCTGCAGTTCCTCGCGCACGGCCGCGACGGCACGCCGTCCTTCCCAGACGCCCGTGACTGCTTCCATCCCGCTGGACGGCGAATCATTCTGGTACGGGCCCAGTGCCGTCCAGACCCTATGCGCATCCAGTTCCACGGCAGCCAGATCCCGGGCAAGGGCGTTGAGCTCGGTCGCCCCTGCCGAGAGTTCCTCGAGTTGGAATGCGATTCCGCCTGCACCGCCGCGTACCAAAAGGAATCCGTCCGAGGCCGGCTCGACCGGCAGCAGCGGGCCTCCACTTTCAGACGGCGTAAGTTCGGCCATCAGAACCCGCCAGCCGCAGTCCGCGGGGAGGACAAGGACACATTGTTGGCGTGCCTTCGCACGGACGCAGCGGCCGAGTCCATCCGCTCTCGGGCCCGGCGCAGGGCTCCGGCCTGCAGTCCTGCGCTTTCCCGGAACGCCCTGCCCGCCGGTGACTGCCAGCCAGACAGCTGCAGGCGCGACAGCCGTGAAAGCGCCTCCTCAACCTGTCCTGCGCACGCCTCCAAACGCCGCGCCAGCAATTGGACTTCAAAGCTGCGTGATGAACACGCCGCGGCGTCAGCCGCGCTGATGCTGGCACTCATCCGGTTACTCCTCCTTCTTCTGCCGCACCCGGCACCCGCCGGTTTTCCCTCCTGCCTCCGACGCTACGGAGCGTGGCTGCGCTCCGGAACACCCGCCGTCGGCTATGTGGACAGACGTCGGGGGTGCGTCCTGTTGGGGAGAAGTCACAACGAACCGCGCGCTTTAGCCGGCGCAGAAGTTCGTGAAAGAATCAGGGCATGCCTGAAACTGCCGCCACAGCTGATACCCGTACGCCCTCCGGACGCCTGGCCCTCGCCGCGTCTCCGGAACAGATTGCGCTCGGCCCGCTGGACGGCCGCTACCAGTCCGCCGTCGCGCCCCTCGTTGACTACCTGTCCGAGGCCGCCCTCAACCGCGACCGCGTGGCCGTCGAGGTGGAGTGGCTCATCCACCTGACCAGCAACAACGTCCTACCCGGCGCTGGTCCTCTCACCGCGGACCAGCAGGACCGGCTCCGCAAGATCGTCACCGAATTCGACGCCGCCTCCGTCTCCGAACTAGCCGAAATCGAGGCCGTCACGGTCCACGACGTCAAGGCCGTGGAATACTACATCGGCCGCCGCCTTCCCGCGATCGGCATCGAGAACCTGACCGCCATGGTGCACTTCGGCTGCACCTCCGAGGACATCAACAACCTCTCCTATGCGCTCGGCGTCAAGGGTGCTGTGGAGGACGTGTGGCTGCCGGCCGCGCGGGCCCTCGTGGCCCAGATCAGCAAGATGGCCGAGGACAACCGCGCCGTCCCCATGCTGTCCCGCACCCACGGCCAGCCGGCCACGCCCACCACGCTGGGCAAGGAACTCGCGGTCATCGCGCACCGCCTGACCCGCCAGCTGGACCGGATCGCCAAGACCGAGTATCTCGGCAAGATCAACGGTGCCACCGGCACCTACGCCGCCCACGTCGCCTCCGTTCCCGGTGCCGACTGGCAGCAGGTCTCCAAGTCGTTCGTCCAGGGCCTGGGCCTGACCTGGAACCCGCTGACCACCCAGATCGAAAGCCACGACTGGCAGGCCGAGCTCTACGCCGACGTCGCCCGCTTCAACCGGATCCTGCACAACGTGTGCACGGACATCTGGAGCTACATCTCGATCGGCTACTTCGCGCAGATCCCCGTGGCGGGCGCCACCGGCTCCTCCACGATGCCGCACAAGGTCAACCCGATCCGCTTTGAAAACGCCGAGGCCAACCTGGAGATCTCCTCCGGGCTCCTGGACGTGCTGGGCTCAACCCTCGTGACCTCCCGTTGGCAGCGCGACCTCACGGACTCCTCCAGCCAGCGCAACATCGGCGTGGCATTCGGCCACTCACTGCTGGCGATCTCCAACGTGGCCAAGGGCCTGGACCGCCTTGACGTGGCAGAGGACGTGCTCGCCGGGGACCTCGACACCAACTGGGAAGTCCTGGGCGAAGCGATCCAGATGGTCATGCGCGCCGAGGCGATTGCCGGCGTCGAAGGCATGGAAAACCCGTACGAGCGGCTCAAGGACCTCACCCGCGGGCAGCGCGTGGACGCCGCCCGGATGCAGGAATTCGTCCAGAGCCTCGGGCTGTCGGCGGATGCCGAGGCCCGCCTGCTCGCGCTGACGCCGGGCAAGTACACGGGCATCGCGGACCAGCTGGTGGACCACCTGAAATAAAGTACGACGGCGGTGCCGGGCCTCGCTGCCCGGCACCGCCGCCGTTTCCGGCCGCGTTTCCAGCGTGTCCCGCTCACCTTCACGACGACGAAAAGGAATGCGAACCATGAGGCTCCTGCTCATCCGCCACGGAGAGACGCCCGGGAACGTGCTGGGGCAGCTGGACACCGCCCACCCCGGACCCGGGCTGACGGAACTTGGAGAACGCCAGGCGGAAGCTCTGCCGAAGGCGCTTGTGAAAGAGCCGATCAGTGCGCTATACGCCTCCACGCTGCTCCGGACCCAGATCACCGCGGCGCCGTTGGGCCGCGAACTCGGGCTGGACGTCAAGGTGCTGGACGGAATCCATGAAATCGAGGCCGGCGCCCTTGAAAAGCTCACGGACCACGAGGCTCACCGGCGGTACATGACAACGGTCTTCGCCTGGGCCAACAAAGACTTCGGCAAGCGGATGCCTGCCGGCCCGAACGGACACGAGTTCTTCGAGCGCTACGATGCCGCGATCGCCAAAGTGACCGCCGGAGCCTCGGACCCCGGTGCCGTGGCCATCGTCAGCCACGGGGCCGCCATCCGCGTCTGGGCAGGCCTCCGGGCGGACAACATCGACATGGAATTTGCGGCGCGGCACGTGCTCGCGAACACCGGCATTGTGGCACTGGAAGGCGATCCCGACGCCGGCTGGACCCTGATCCATTGGGATGCCAGCCCCGTGGGCGGCCTGGCCCTGGCTGACCCCACTGCCGAAGACCCGATGGGACGCTCGGCAGGGTAGCCGGCGGCCTGGTTGCGGCACTGTTCTCTGGACGCTTACGCACGGGAAACACGGCGGAAACGGCGGCCACCTAGGCTTGATATGCATAACCCTTCGGCGAATCGAGGCAGAGATGCAGACCAATCCCAGGCTCAACATTCGGAAAGTCAGCTGGTCCAACCCGGTGGGTGCCGATCTGCGGGCGGCGCAGCAGGCGGAACTCGATGCCCGCTTCGGCTGCACCGACCACGAGCCCGGGCCGAAGCCGTCGGAGGTGGACACCGCCGTCTTCCTGGTGGCGTACGACAAGGGATCGGGCCAGCCGGTGGGCTGTGGAGGGTTGCGGCTACTCGATTCGAACACCGCCGAAATCAAGCGCCTCTACGTTCTGCCCTACACCCGGGGCTCCGGCGTGGCCAGCTCCATCCTGGCGGCCCTCGAGGCGGAGGCCCACGCCCAGGGCATCACCCGCGTCACGGCCGAAGCCGGCTCGGCCCAGCCGGACGGCCGGAACTTCTACGAGAACTCCGGCTTCGAACCGGTGTCCAACTTCGGCCCCTACATCGGCGTCGAGCACTCCTACTGCTACGCCAAGTCCATCGACTCCCACAGCGCGGCGCACACGGCCATGGCTTGACCCGCCCTCATGCCCACAACCGGCCCTGGCCCGCAAGACCGGCCCGGGGCAAGGCCGCGGCCGTCACACTCGGAGCCGGCCGGCCGCCGTCGGCTAATCTCGCTGTATGGCAACCGCAGACATCACTTTCCGCACGCGCAAATGGGTGCGCCCCGAGGACCTCAACGCCAACGGCACGCTGTTCGGCGGAAGCCTGCTGAAGTGGATCGACGAGGAGGCGGCGATCTACGCCATCCTCCAGCTGGGCAACGGCCGTGCGGTCACCAAATACATCTCCGAGATCAACTTCGTCAGCTCCGCGGTGCAGGGCGACCTGGTCGAAATGGGCCTGACCGCCACGCGTTTCGGGCGCACCTCGCTGACCATGCGCGCCGAGGTGCGCAACATGATCACGCGCCAGAGCATTCTCACCATCGAGGAGATTGTGTTCGTGAACCTCAGTGCGCACGGCAAACCAGAGCCGCACGGCTACACCGAGATCACCTACGACCGCGACCGGATCCCCACGCACCACCTCACGGAGACGCTGGAGCAGGACTAGGGCACCGCCGTCGGGCATCCACTCTGTAACCGGCCCTTGCCCGTCCGTCCGGGACCAGGGCCGCCTGTGCGGGCCGGGACCGTCCGTCCGGGTCAGGAACGCCCGACGGCGCCTGCCGGGCTTTGCTGGGTGGCGAGCCTAAGCAGCCGGTCGCGGACGGGCTGCGCACGTTCGGCGAGCGCGAGGCGCGTCATGCCGGAGGAGCCCAGGCGCAGCAGCTGCGTCCGCAGGACCCGCTTCCTGTTGTAGGCCCTGAGCGCCTCAGCAACGGACCGCGAGTTCAGCAGCTCGGCCAGGGTGACGGCGTCCACCAGCGCCTCGCAGGCGCCCCGCCCAAGGTTCGGCGTCATGCCGTGCGCGGCGTCGCCCACCAGCACAGCACCCGGCCGTTCATAGCTGCCGAGGATTGGAACCGTCCAGATCCGCTGGGCGAGGGACGTCGCCGGAGTGGCCGTTTCCAGCACCTGCCTGATGGCGGGCGCGCTTCCCGCAAACCGGCCCCGGGTCTGCTGCAGCGCCTCGGCAACGTCGACGCCTGACGGTCCAAGGTCCGAACGGAATGAGGCGTACCAGTAGGTCCTGCCGCCCGAGGCCGGCGTAATGCCGAACAGCTTCCCCCGGCCCCAGTATTCGCCGCCGGAATCCGCGGCGACCGGATCGGCAAGGACACCTCGCAACGCCAGGTAGGGCGACTGCGTGGCTTCCGAGCGTCCACCCCAGAAGGCGCGCCGGACCACGCTGTGGACACCGTCGGCACCCACCAGCAGGCCTGACGCCAGCGGCCCCGACGCCGGTATGTCCTCCACCCGCGTCGCCACCCGGCGCACGCTGCGGGGAACCGCGGCCCCGAGCAGCCCGAGGAGGTCGGCCCGGGACACGCCCAGCACTCCGCGCACTTCCGGCGAGATCCAGGAATTGCCTGCCGCATCCCGCAGGGCCATCCCGCCGAACGTAGCGGCCACGCCCCTGATGTGCGGCAGGATCCCGAGCAGCGCCAGCGCACTCTGCGCCTCCGGCCACATGGCGAGAGACGATTCCACCGTGGGCGGACCGGGCCGCTGCTCGTGGATAGTGACGTCGAAGCGCTGAGGGTCCAGGCCCGCGGCGAGCGCCAGGCCGGCAACGCCGCCCCCGATGATGGTTATGGCTTCCATGGACCGATGTTAATCCCCGACGGCGGTCTGCAGCTTGACCGGCCCTGGCCGGGGCCGGTTGTGCGGAGAGAGGGATGCGGACCGAGCTAGGCGGAAGGCCAGCCCGTGTAGGCCTCGGCAAGGTAGGCCTGCCCGTGCCGGGACGACACCACCGAGTTGAGCTCGCCCAGCTGGCGCGCCCGGGAGAAATCATCGGCGTCCGCCGGGGTGTGCAGCATGGACGTCATCCAGTACGAGAACTGCTGCGCCTTCCACACGCGGTCCAGGGCGCGGTCGCTGTACGAATCCAGCAGGACCGACGAGCCGGTCCTGTAGAAGCTGTCGAGGCCCTCGAACAGCACTTTGACGTCGTGGATCGCCAGGTTCAGGCCCTTGGCGCCGGTGGGCGGCACGGTGTGCGCGGCATCCCCGGCCAGGAAGAGCTTGCCGTGGCGCATTGGCGTGTGGACGAAACTGCGGAACTTCAGGACCATCTTATCGATCACTGGCCCTTCCTTAAGCTCGAAACCGTTGCCATTGACCCGGCTCCGGAAGGCCTCCCAGATCCGCTCCTCGCTCCAGTTGTTCACGTCCTCGTTCGGGTCGCACTGGAAGTACATCCGCTGGACGGTTTCCGTGCGCTGGCTGATCAGTGCGAAACCCTTCTCAGAGTTGGCATAGATGAGTTCGTCGGAGCTGCGGGGCGCCTCGGCCAAGATGCCGAACCAGGCGAAGGGGTACTCGTGGAAGTACCACTGGCGGTGCGCTTCGGGGATCTGGAACCGGCAATGGCTGCGGGAACCGTCCGCGCCGGCGATGAAGTCTGCCTGCAGTTCGTACTCAACCCCGTCGGCGTCCGTGAACCACACCCTGGGATTGCCCTCGATGTCGTGCACCGTGGTGTCCGTGACGCTGTAGCGGACGTCTCCGGCGTCGGCCTCCCTGCGGGCAGCGAGGTCCATGAAAACGTCAGTCTGCGGGTAGAGCCAGACACTCTCCCCCACCAGGTCCTTGAAGTCGATGCGGTGGCTCTCACCGTTGAAGCGCAGTTCGATGCCATCGTGCCTGTCGCCGTCGCGGAGCACCCGGTCGGAGACTCCGCTGTCCACGAGCATGTTGACCGTGCCGTGTTCCAGGATGCCGGCGCGAACGGTCTCGGAGATCTCCTGGCGGCTGCGGATCTCGATCACAGTGGATTCGATGCCCGCCGTCGCCAGCAGATGGGAAAGCATGAGGCCGGCGGGGCCTGCGCCCATGATGGCCACCTGGGTGGTGATGATTTTGCGTGCTGCCATGTCGTTCCTCGCTTCGTCGCGGGGCCCTCTGCTGGATCACTCTGGACCACTGGGCCGTAAGTTCTTGTGGCTAACAGTGTGCGCCGGGGAGTGTGTTCGGCGTTACAAGGATTCCGTTGATCGGAATTGAGTCAACGTGCCGGCGTCACCAAGCCGCCGCCCGATGCCGCGGGCCGCGGTCTGCAACGCCGGGACCAGGGCCTGGAGCCGCACCTCCCGCAGGGGAACAACTACGCCGAGCGCGGCGACCGCCAGTTTCCGGCCGTCCAGCACGGGGACCGCAATGCCCCACGTATCGGGGTCGATCACACCGGCCAGCTGGGCATAACCCTGATGGGCGGCCTCGCTGAGCAGTGCCCGGAGTTCCTCCGCCGTCACCTTTCCGGCCGGATCAGTGAACTGCTCAAGGTATTCCGTCTGGACGGACCGGGGCTGGTGCGACATCAGCGCCAGCCCGGCCGAGGACACGTGCACGGCCAGGCGCCCGGCGATCTGGGCACGGTTTGCCACGGAACCACGGCGGGACAGGCGCTCCACAAAGAGCGCCTCCCAGCCGTCGAGCACGGCGAGGTTCACGTTTTGGTTGAGCACATGCTGGATGTCTTCCATGAACGGCATTGCCGCCTGGCGCAGCGCCAGGGTGGGCGAATTGCGGTTGACCAGCTCCCACAGCCGCAGGCCCAACCGCACCGAGCCGCCGGCCCCGGCCTCGAGCAGGCCGTGCTGTGCCAGCTGCCGGACCAGCCGGTGGGCCGTGGTGAGGGGCAGCCCCGCCCGCTCGGCCAACTCCGAGAGTTGCAGGACGCTGACACCCTCGGGAAAGGCTGCGATGACGCGGACCACCCGGTCCACCACCGAGTCTCCGGAAACTGAGTTGGCCAAGGCGTTCTGCTTCCATTCAACGGTATAAGTTGTCCCAGATTACACCCGTGGGTGATACAACTCTCATGTCGGACGACGCCGCGGCCTGCGCGGCCGCCCGACCAGTTGCGCAGTTTCCGCTGCCGGACAGTCACTCGAGACCACTACTCGGACCTATGGCTCGAAGCAGTGGCTCCGGACAGCCCCCACAGACAGGCTCCACCCGAACAACTCAACCCGAACAACGAGGTTCCGATGTCAACGCTCTCAGTCGCCCGCCGTTCACAGTGGCCCGTTTGGCTTTGCTGGCTGGCCATGATGCTGGACGGATTCGACCTGGTGGTGCTGGGCACCGTCATTCCCACCCTGATCAAGACCCACGAACTCGGCTTCGACGCCGTGGGAGCCACTTATGCAGCCACCATCTCCCTCGTTGGCGTGGGCATCGGCGCGCTGTTCATTGCTCCCCTCTCCGACCGGTTCGGACGCCGCCGCCTGCTCGTGGCGTGCGTAGCCTGGTTCTCCCTCTTCACCATCGCCGTGGTGTTCGCCCCCAACGTGGCTATGTTCGGCGTTTTCCGGCTCCTCGCCGGCGTGGGCCTCGGCGCCTGCCTGCCGGCTGCACTGGCGTACATGAACGACTACGCCCCGGCCGGCACCGCCGGGAAGTCCACTACCCGGACCATGACCGGCTACCACGTGGGCGCCGTGGCCACTGCGTTTCTAGCCATCATGGTGGTGCCGGACTGGCGCATCATGTTCGTGGTGGGCGGACTTGCCGGCTTCGTTCTGGTGCCGTTCCTCTGGTTCCGGCTCCCGGAAACACTGCCCCCTGTACATGCGCAGGAGGGCGCCGAACTCCAGGACGCGGAAGTCCGCCCGCCCCAGACGAACGCCCGCACACACCGCCCGATCGCAGTCCCCGCCGCCGAGCCCGAGGCTGCGCCTGCGTCCCTGCTGCCCGCCGATCCGGCCGGCCAACGCGCCAGCTTCCGCGACCTCACAAAGAAGCCCTATCCGCTGGTGGCACTCGGCATTGCAGTGGCATCGTTCATGGGGCTCCTCCTCGTGTACGGCCTGAATACCTGGCTGCCGCAACTCATGTCCGCTGCCGGATACACCGTAAGCACCGGGCTGGTCCTGCTGCTCGTGCTCAACGTCGGCGCCGTGGTGGGCCTGATCGTGGCCGGCATCCTGGCGGACAAGCACGGCACCAAGAAGATCGTCCTGCTCTGGTTTGGCCTCTCCGCCGTTTTCCTCGCCGTGCTCAGCGTCAAAATCCAGAGCGAGTTCCTCCTCAACGCCGCCGTCTTTGTCACAGGCGTCTTCGTCTTCAGCTCGCAGGTCCTGGTCTATGCCTGGGTCAGCCAGCTCTTCCCGGCCCGGCTCCGCGGGACCGCCCTCGGCTTCGCCGCCGGCGTGGGACGCTTTGGCGCCATCATGGGCCCTGCCGTGACCGGGACGCTGGTGGCGGCAGGCATCGCGTACCCGTGGGGCTTCTACGTCTTCGGCGCTGCGGCCCTCCTGGCCGTCGTCGCACTGGCGACCGTCCCCCACGCGATCACTGCGGCACGAACCTGATCTCCGTTTGACCGGCCCTTGAGCGCATGACCGGCCCCGCCAGGGCCGGTCGTGCGGGCCAGGGCCGGTCGTGCGGGCCAGGGCCGGTCAAACGCGCGAGGGCGGCGAGTACTCTAGGAACACCAAGCGCACTTACCATCGCTGGAGGGTGAACCGATGACGGACCGGATTACGGAGATCTGGGGCGAGCGAACACCTTATGGGAGCGGCCAGGACTGGCCCGAGCGGGTGGACCAGTTCCTGGCGGAGGGGCTGACCGGGGACGACGTGGACCAGTGGGTGCAGTCGGCCTGCGTCCTGTGCAGCAACGGCTGCGGGTGTGACATCGCCGTCAAGGACGGCCGCATGGTGGGCATCCGCGGCCGCGTGCAGGACCGGGTGAACCGCGGCCGGTTGGGGCCCAAGGGGCTGTACGGAAGCTGGCAGGGCGAGACTCACAAGGACCGGCTGACCCGCCCGCTGATCCGGGTGGACGGCCAGCTCGTGGAGACGGACTGGGACACCGCCATGGGCCGGATCGTGGACCGGAGCAAGGACCTGCTGGCCAGCAAGGGACCGCTCAGCCACGGCTTCTACACCAGCGGCCAGCTGTTCCTGGAGGAGTACTACGCCCTGGGAATCCTTGGCAAGGCCGGGATCGGAACGCCGCACATGGACGGCAACACGCGGCTGTGCACCGCCACTGCCGCCGCGGCCTTGAAGGAATCCTTCGGCGCGGACGGCCAGCCGGGCAGCTACACGGACATAGACCACTGCAGCGCCATGTTCCTGTACGGCCACAACATGGCCGAGACGCAGACGGTTCTCTGGTCACGGGTGCTGGACCGGCTGGACGGCCCCAACCCGCCGCGGCTGGTGTGCGTGGATCCGCGCGACACGGAGGTGGCCCGCCGCGCCGAGGTGCACCTGCCGGTTCATCCGGGGACGAACCTTGCGCTGATGAACGGCCTGATCCGCGAACTCTTCACCAACGGTTGGATCGACGAGGACTACATTGAGCGGCACACGGCCAACGTGGAGCAGCTGCGCAGCGTGGTGGACCCCTGGACGCCGGAAAGGGTTGCCGAAACGTGCGGTGTGGACGCTGCGGACGTCCGCCGCGCCGCCGAAATTTTCGGTACGAGCGACAGGGTGCTCTCCACGGTGCTTCAGGGCTTCTACCAGTCGGCCCACGCCACGGCATCGGCCTGCCAGGTCAACAACCTGCATCTGCTCCGCGGCATGCTGGGCTCCCCCGGCCGCGGCGTCCTGCAGATGAACGGCCAGCCCACCGCGCAGAACAACCGGGAATGCGGCGCCGACGGCGATCTGCCCGCCTTCCGCAACTGGGAGAACGAGGAGCACGTCCGGGAGCTGGCCGGTATCTGGAACGTGGACCCCGGCATCATCCCGCACTGGGCACCTCCCACCCATGCCCTGCAGATCTTCCGCTACGCCGAGCAGGGATCGATCGGGCTGCTGTGGATCTCGGCGACGAATCCGGCAGTGTCGATGCCGCAGCTGAGCCGGATCCGGGACATCCTCCGGAAGGACAGCCTCTTCCTGGTGGTGCAGGACATCTATCTTTCCGAGACCGCCCAGTGCGCCGACGTCGTCCTCCCATGCGCGGCCTGGGGCGAGAAGACCGGAACGTTCACGAACGTGGACCGCACCGTCCATCTGTCCGAAAAGGCCGTGGATCCGCCGGGCGAGGCGAAGAGTGATCTTGATGTCTTCCTCGACTATGCGCGCCGGATGGAGTTCAAAGACAAGGACGGCCGGCCGCTGCTTGACTGGTCGGGCCCGGAAGACGGCTTTGAAGCATGGAAGGAGTGCTCCCGCGGCCGGCCCTGCGATTACACCGGGCTCAGCTACGCGAAACTGAAGGGCGGCAGCGGCATCCAGTGGCCCTGCACCGATGCGCATCCGGACGGCATCGAGCGCCTTTACACCGACGGCGAATTCCCCACCACCCCGCAGTATTGCGAGTCCTACGGGCACGATCTCCTCACCGGCGCCACCACCGGCGAAACCGTCTACAAGGCAACGGTCCAGCCCGGAAAGGCGTGGTTCAAGGCACTGGACTACAGTCCGCCGCACGAGGAGCCCGACGCCGACTACCCGCTGCGATACACCACCGGCCGGACGGTTTATCACTTCCACACACGCACCAAGACCGGCCGCAGCCGCCGCCTGAACGACGCCGCCCCCGAGCCGTGGATCGAAATGTCCGTCCAGGACGCGGCAAGCGCCGGCTGCAAGGAAGGGGACATCGTCCGGGTCACCTCGCGCCGTGGCCGCCTCGAAGTGCCCGTGCGGGTCGGGGACATCCGCCCGGGTACCGTTTTCGCACCGTTCCACTACGGGTACTGGGACACGCCCGACGGCGGAACGTCCGAGGGTGGTTCGCCCGCCAGCCCCACCCGGGCGGCCAACGAACTCACCATCACCGAATGGGATCCGGTGTCCAAGCAGCCGGTCTTCAAGAATGCCGCGGTCCGGGTCGAAAGGTTGCGTGCCGGCGACGGGCCGTCCAAGGCTCCGGACACCGCGGCATCCCGCCCTGCCACAGGAGGCCAGCCGTGAAACTGCCTGTCTACATCGGTATGCTCGACGAGGCGGAGGCGACCCTGGCGGCATCGCTCCGGGTGGTCGCCGAGGGCCACGTGGACGAGCCCGACGTGCACTTAATCCTTCAGACGCTGGCCAAGAAGTGCGACGTCCACCGCGAAGCCCTGAAGCCGGTCATCGAACGCTACGGCGAAGATGTCGAGGGCGAAGAGGAGCACCGCCTGACGGCCAACGGCGTGACGGAGATCCGCTCGGGGCCCCTCGCCCTGCTGCTGGATCTGCAGGACCTGTACGTGCTGGTCCATCACATCGATGTCACCTGGATGTTGGTGGGCCAGGCCGCCCAGGGGGACCGGGACGAGGAACTCCAGCGCATAGTGAAGCAATGCGAGGGAGACACTGAACTGCAGATCAGGTGGCTCAAGACGCGGATGAAACAGGCGGCACCGCAGGCCCTCCTCGTGGCCGAATGAGGCTCGGCCGCATGAGGGCTAGCGCCGCAGCCGCGCCCAGGCGGTAGGCGCGAGCACCACGGCAATACCGACGGCGGCGCCAATCACCGTTTCCACGATCCGGTCCCGGAGCAGGAGATCCGGGTGAGCCGGAGCCGCCAACAGGGTCGAGATCAGCGCGAGCGGCGTCACGAAGACCTGCGCCAGGACGTAGTTGCGGGCGATAAACAGCTCGGCGCCGAACTGGCAGAGTGCGATCACGAGGACGGTCTGCCATGGCACGGGATGCAGCAGCAGGATGCCCGCGAGCAGGATGAGGCCAAGCACTGTGCCGATGATTCTCTGGACGCCGCGCGCGACGCGGTGCCGCGTAGTGCGGCCCACCAGGGGAACCACGGCCGCCACCATGGCCCAGTAGTTGTGGCCAAACCCAAGCCATTGCCCCACGAGGGTTGCCAGGGACCCGGCCAGGCCTGCCGCGACCAGGTAGCCCACGGCCTCAAGCCACGCGGACCGCCGCTCGTCCGGCGTGATCCTCACGGGCGGAGGCATGTCCCACGGCGTCCGGCGGCTGCGCAGCACCCGGGAGGACAGGCCCAGCAGCAGGCAGAAGACCGTGGTCAGAAGGGCCACCAGCATGCATTGCCACAGCGGCGGCTGGTTGGGGATGGAGGCGATCGCGGCGAAGGCGAAGATGTGAAAGAGGGAGCCGGCCGGCCGGTGCCGCCACCTGGCGATGACCAAGGAGCAGGCACCGGCAACCAGCGTGGTGGCCAGGACCAGGAGCCAGCTGCTCGCGGACGCCGAGAGCCCCAGCGCGTCGCTGCTCCGGGCCGACAACGTGGCCAGGAGCATGACCAGGAACATGAGCGACCCGGCCCGCACCTGGATGAACAGACGCTTCCTGTGCAGCTCACCGCGGCCGTAAATCCCTGTGAACGCACCGAATGACGCAAAGATTGCCAAGTCCAGGCGGTCCAGCAGCACGAGGGTGATCAGCGGGACGAAGACCCCCACTGCGCACCGGATGGCGACGCGATGGTCCTTGTTTGCCGGAGCAACGGTGAACATCTCGGCCAGCAGCTTCACGGTGGATTGGCGCCTTTCGTAGCGGTTAGGAACTCACGACGGCGGCGCTGGCGTCCGATTGTAAGTTTACTTGGCTGCTACCCTCCCTCCCGGTGAAACGGGGCGTCGATGGTGTTGCGTTTGTCTCCGTCAGTCGAGCGAGCGGCCCCGCGCGTCCACCACGACAACCTCGAAGGTCTTCGCGTTCGGAACCCCGAACTTGGCGTTGACGGCGGCGAGGTCATCGCCGAAGAGTGCAACCGTCGTCGGGACGTTGAAGTGCTGGCTCTTAATGACCTCGCGCAACTTTGCGGTTGATTCGTGGAAGTTCACGCGGAGGCGGCTGATCTGGTTGGAGGCGTTCTGCACAGCCCAGACCGTGCTGCCCTTCACCAGGATGCCGTCGACATTCGGCAGTTTCACGCCCTTGATTTCGGCACTCGCCCCGGTCCGTGGGCTGACCGTGTACAGCGCCTTGTTGTCGGAGTGGGAAACCACCAGTCGGCGCGCGTCACTGGAATAGGCGATGCCGTTGAGGTTGAAGCCTTTCGTGAGCGCGGCTGCCGGCCCTGTCAGCTTCAGAGTCCGGAGTTTGCCAAGGCCACCGTCGTGACCAACGGGGACGAAGTACAGCTCAGCCGCCTGGGAGTTGGTGAACCAGGCGCCATCGGAGGTCAGAGCCACGTCGTTGATGAAAGACGCCTTCTTCGTTAGTTGGTACGTCTTGACCGTCTTCTTGGTCTCGGTGCTGTACACATAGGCCTGACCGGTGGGCCCGCCGGCAACGAAGAGAAGGTCGTTCCGGGTATCGGCCTTCATGCCCACCGCCACCCGGCCGTCAGGCACGTCGATGAACTTCTTCGCGGTGCCCTTGTGGATGTCGCCGCGGAATATGTCCCCAGTGACAAGGTCGCCCGCGAAAAAGGTGTTGTCTTCGCCGGCCGCGATGCCTTCAGCACCTTTGGCGCCGGGAAGGACGATGACCGAGTGTCCGTCCTCTGACTGCGGCTGGCTGGCGGCCATGACGGGTGCCGGGACCAGCAGCGACGCCAGGGCGATCAGCCCGATGGCGGCACGGCGGCGTGCAGAACCAGAATTTCCTGTGCTGAGGCGCATTTTGCTCTCCGGAGTTGGCTGTTTTCCGTGCGAGCTGGCCGGTGCACGGGAGCTCCGCACGATGGTCTCTTCAGTGTAGATTCGGCCGTTATGGCTGGCCAGAGCGCGACGCAACAGGAAACCCCTGTCCGGCCGGAAATTCTTCCCGAGATCGGAACCCCCGGGCAATGCTCCCGTAACAGCAGCCAGACACGATGAAGGCATGAAGCCTAAAGCACCGATTCCTGCCGCGGCTGAATTGAGCTGCGAAGTGTGCGGCCAGATGCCCGAGCCTCCCAAGACCCGCCTCACGGTGGCCAATGTCGCCGTCATGCTCCCCATCGAACTGCTGGTCCATGCCCTGGTGGTGCAGACACACCTGCCCTACCTGGCAAAGGTCCTGGTCCTCACGCTCACGGCCACCGTCCTGGTGATCTGGGTGGCGGAACCGTCGGCGGCGCGGATCCTGCGGCGCTGGCTTCACGCGCCCGCGCTGCGGCACCGGCGCCGGCTTGGCGCCGCTCCTGCCCTGTGGCGGGCCAGGACCGTTCTGCGGGACCAGCCCGGCTCCCTGAAGAAAATCACCCGGTCGCTGGCGCTGCTGGACGCCAATATCCTGAGCATTCATGTCCATCCCGTCCGCGGCGGCGTGATGGACGAATTCGTACTGTCGGCACCCGGGGAACTTGGCGAGCGCGAGCTGCTCGACGCGCTTGAAGACGGCGGCGGCAGGCATCCGCAGGTGTGGCCGACCACCGCCCTGGCGATGGCTGACGGGCAGACCAAGGCGCTGAGCCTCGCTGCGCGCATCGCCGCGACCCCCGGGGAGCTTCCGCTGGCTGTCGCCGAGCTGCTGTCCGCACGGATCCTCGATCCCGGTGCCGAATCCGCCCAGCTTCCGGGGGAAACGAACGACGCCGGGACCCTCCTTAAGATTCCGACGGCATGGCACGGACCCATCACCTTCTACCGCCCGGGCGAGCCTTTCACGCCCGCCGAATCGGCCCGGGCGCACCGGCTCGCGGAACTCGCCGAGATCCTGGCGCATGTGCCGGCGACTGAGGAAGGGATCCGTCCGGCGACCGCGCAGTCAAGTTAGACGGCGTAGCCAGGCCAGAGACAAGCCGCCGGCGGAAGCCGGCGGCTTGTTCCCTTGCGTCCGGGCATTTCAAGCGCGTCCGGGTCTTGGCCAGTCACAATCGGTAAATAGGGCCGGCGGCGGCCATCTGTCCCGAAACCCTTGACAGTGGGCCGCATCACTTCTACCTTGGATTTTGGGATCCCAAAACGGGATCCCAAATGAGATCCGAACAGGATCCCAGGAACATCAGGTATCGCCAGTGCTTCCGCCACTCAGACTTTGCCCTCCAGAATTCCCGCCGCCCACCCCGCGGCCGCACGTCTCCACCAGCATCACCCCCCAACAAATTTCAGATTCATCCAGCTCGATTCCCTGTCCGTAAACTTCCCCGTGAAGGAGAAGCTGTGTCCATTCCCAATACCGAAACAGTGACCGCAGAGGCTCAAGGCACCACCGGCCCCTCAGCCAACGGCAAGCCCGGCAAGGACGGCGTGCAACGGCGCACCAACGTCCGCTGGAAAATGTTCCTGCTCCTGCTCGTCCTGGTTTCCGTCAACTACATCGACCGGGGCTCCATCTCGGTAGCCCTGCCCATCATCCAAAAGGAGTTCAATCTCGCCCCTGAGCTTGTGGGCCTGCTGCTCTCCGCATTCTTCTGGACCTACGCCCTCATGCAGATCCCGGTCGGCCTGCTGATCGACAAGTTCGGTCCCCGCAAGGTGATGACCGCCTCCTGCGTTGGCTGGGGCGCCGCGACGGCCGCCTCGGGCATGGCCGGCGGCTTCCTGAGCATGTTCATCGCCCGCCTCGGCATCGGCATCACCGAAGCCGGCGTCATGCCGGCCGGCGGCAAGCTCAACGCCATCTGGATGCACAAGTCGGAGCGCGGCCGCGGTGCCACCATCCTGGACGCCGGTGCCCCGCTGGGTGCAGGCTTGGGCGGCATCCTCATCGCCGGCCTGATCGCCTCCACCGGCAGCTGGCGCAGTTCGTTCGTCATTGCCGGTGCCGCAACGGTCCTGATGGGCCTGGCCGTCTGGTGGTACGTCCGCGACAATCCGCGGCAGCACCGCGGCGTCAATGCCGCCGAAGCCGAGTACATCGAAGCCTCGCACGCTGCCGAGGATGCCGAAGCCGAGCTCGACGGCAGCAAGGGCAAGCGCGCCCTGCTGCCTTACCTGAAGTTCCGTTCCTTCTGGGCCATGTGCTTCGGCTGGCTCGGCTTCAACGGAGTGTTCTACGGCCTGCTGACCTGGGGCCCGCTCTACCTCGCCCAGGCCAAGGGCTTTGACTTGAAGACCATTGGCTGGTCCACGTTCGTGATCTTCGGGGCCGGCTTCGTGGGTGAAATCCTGGGCGGCACCATCGCGGACAAATGGCGGGCAACCGGCGCCTCGGCCAACCTCGTGATGCGCACACTCCTGGGCATCTCCAGTGTCGTGGTCATCGGCGGACTGGTAGGCGTCACGGTGGTCGCAGATCCCACGACGGCGGTTGTCCTGCTGTCCGTGGTCATGTTCTTCCTCCGCTGGGTGGGCCTCTTCTGGAGCATCCCCTCCATCCTGGGCGGCCGGACCAACGCCGGCGTGCTGGGCGGCGCCATGAACTTCAGCGGCAACATCTCCGGCTTCGTCACCCCGATCGCCGTGGGACTGATTGTCGGCGCCACCGGCTCCTACACCTGGGCACTGCTTTACTTCGTCGGATCCGCCATCATCATGGGCGTCTCCGTCCTCACCCTGAACTACAACAAGCGGCTTCCTGTCTAGGCCAGCCAGCCTAAGCTAGGCACCGCAGCACCTCCTCCCGCCGCCGGGAGCGCAACGTCACCCGAGAATCCGAATGGAGCACCATGCTTACCGCAGAAGAGACCCAGGACAAGGAACGCCCCCTCCGCGAGGCCGTCCGGGATACCCTCCGCACCCGGATTTTTGAAGGGCACTACGCTCCCGGCACGCGGCTGGTGGAACGCGATCTCGCCACAGAATTCAATGTGTCACGGCTCCCCGTCCGGGAAGCCCTGCGCATGCTCCGCATGGAAGGCCTCATCAGCGACCGCGGTGCCCGGGGCGCAGAAGTCAGCAGCCTCAGCTCCAAGGACGTCGAGGATCTGTTCGACGTCCGGGAGTCGCTCGAGGTGCTGGCCTGCCGGCTGGCAGCCGTCCGCGCCACCGGGGAGGACCTCGCCCGCCTCAAGGGCCTGCTCGATGAGGCGGAGCGCTGCCTCACCAAAGGTGCCGTGATGGAGGCGCACCGCGCCAACAGCGAATTCCATGACGCCATCACCGGCATCGCCGACAACAACTTCCTCAAATCGGCGCTGGAACCCCTCCAGGGCCGCATGCACTGGCTTTTCCGCCACGTCAGCGACCTGCCGGAACTGATCCAGGAACACCGGGAACTTTACGGTGCGATCGCCAGCGGCGACCCGGACCGGGCGGCTGCCCAGTCAGCGTCGCACATCGGCAAGTACCGCGAGCAGTTCCCCGAGGACTTCCAGAAAACCGAACCCACGCTGCATCGGAAGAAAAAATGAAACTGCTCGTCATCAACCCCAACATCAGCGACGACGTCACCGCCCTCATCGAGTCCGAGGCCCTGCGCTCCGCCTCGCCGGATACCGAGCTGGTGGTCCGCACCGCCGGGCGCGGCGTGGAGTACATCGAAACCCGCTTTGAGTCCCTGATAGCCGCCTGTGCCGTCGCCGAGATCATTGCCGAGCACGCCGGCGAAGTCGACGGCGTCGTGGTGGCCGCGTTCGGCGATCCCGGCATGCCGGCTCTGAAGGAACTCGCCGACGTGCCCGTCATCGGCATCACCGAGGCAGCCCTCTGCGCGGCCGCCCTGCAGGGGCACCGGTTCTCCATCATCGCCATTTCGGACCGGATCCGGCCGTGGTATCTGGACTGCGTGGAGCGCTTCGGCCTCGGGGGCCGGCTGGCATCCATCCGTTCCATCAATGAATCCCTGAACGCCATCGGCTCCGTGCAGCAGGACTTCAAGGAAACGCTGCTGGCACTCAGCCGGCAGGCCGTCGCAGCGGACGGGGCCGACGTCGTCATCCTGGCAGGTGCGCCGCTCGCCGGACTTGCCCGCGAACTCCGGGGGCAGATCCCCGTCCCCGTGGTGGACGGCATCTCCGCCGGCATCCGCATGGCGGAGGCCGTGGTGGGGCTCCAGTCCGGACACCACCGCGCCGGCGCCTTCGCACCGCCGCCCGTCAAGGCCCGCAGGGGGCTCTCGGAAAACCTCGACGCCGCCCTCACCACAGCGCAGAACGCCGCCCAGAGCACAGCCCACGCCGCCGCGGCCCCGTCCCACTAGTCCAACCGGCCCCACCAGCTTCCCCTACCGGCTTCGTCCCAAGGAGGACAAAGATGTCCCGCACTCCAGAACTCGTCATCGCCAACGGCACCGTGGTCAACAGCTTTGGCCGCCGGAACGCCCACATTGTCGTCCAGCACGGCAGGATCTCCCGGCTGGTCGATGCCTCCGAGCCCGCCCCCGCCGCTGCCCGCACCATCGACGCCACGGGCCGGCTCGTCATCCCCGGTGGCGTGGACGGCCACTGCCACGTGGCCCAGGTAACCGGACGCTTCCGGACCCTGGACGACTACCGCACCACCTCCACGGCAGCGCTGTGGGGCGGCACCACCACCATCATCGACTTCGGCATACCCCGCGACGCCCAGGAAACCCCGCTGGCAGCAGTGCTCAACAAGAAGGAGCTGGCGCGGGATTCCCGCTGCGACGTCGCCCTCCACGGCTCGGTGGTCAGCTGGGACGAGACGGTGCCGTGGCAGCTCGAACAGCTCGCCGCCAGGGGCGTCCGCTCGGTCAAGATGTACACCACCAACCGCGGCACCACCATGGCCGACGGGGACACCATCCTGAAGGTGATGCGCGAGATGGTCCGGCTGGACGGCCTCACCTATATCCACGCCGAACACGACCCCATCATCAGCGACTGCACGCAGCAGCATGCCGACGACGGCAGGATCGGCATCGAGCACCTGCACCGGACGCGCCCGGAGCTGGCCGAGGAAATCTCCGTCAAGGAAACGCTGGCCATGGCCGAATACACGGGCGCTCCCGTTTATTTCGTGCACCAGTCCACGCCCGGTGCCGTGGACCTGGTCAGCGAGGCCCGCGCCCGCGGCCAGGAGGCCTACTCGGAGACCTGCCCGCACTACCTCACCCTCGATGACTCCGTATACGGGGCGGCGTTTCCGGAGTGGTACGCCTGTTGCCCGCCGATTCGCAGCGCCGAAACCGTTGCCGCCCTGAAGGAACGGCTTGCCGCTGGCGCCATTCACACGGTCTCCTCGGACCATTCCTGCTACGACCTCTCCCAGAAGCGCGAGCGCACGGACGACATCCGTGCCATGCCGCACGGCCTGCCCGGCGTGGAAACACGGATGCCCGTCACGTTCAGCGCGATGATGGAATCCGCCGGGAACACCGTGGAGGACTTCGTTGAGGTCTTCTCCGCCGGACCGGCCCGGATCAACGCCGTCCCCCGCAAGGGGACCATCGCCGAGGGCTTCGACGCCGATCTCGTGGTCTTCGATCCCGCCGAACAACGCACCGTCGATGGCGCTAACCTGCACATGGGCACGGACTTCTCCCCGTTCGACGGCGTGGCACTCACCGGCTGGCCCGCGGTGGTGGTGTCAGCCGGACGCGTGGTGGTGGACGGCGACGGCTTCCACGATCCGGGACCCGTAGGCCGCTTCGTGGCCCGCAACGGCTTCCGCGAACACACCGCGGCAGCACCGGAACCGACCCCCGCGACCCTCTCTGCAGCACAGTAGGAGCATCCATGCCGTCCACAACTCGTAAGACCCGCATCGGCATGATCGTGCCGTCCTCCAACACCTGCCTGGAGCCGCAGAGCTACCGCATCCTGGGCGACCGGGATGACGTCACCATCCACTTCACGCGTATTCCCGTCACGCGGATCGCCCTCGACGATTCCTCGGACAAGCAGTTCGATCCGGCCGTCATGCGCGAAGCGGCCCGGCTGCTCGCGACGGCGGACGTGGACGTCATCGCCTGGAACGGCACCTCGGGCTCGTGGCTGGGAGCCGGCCATGACCGTGAGCTCGTTCGGGAAATTGCCGATGCCACCGGCGTTCCGGCCACGACGTCCACACTCGCCTATCTCGAGGCGTTCCGGTCCTTCGGCACCGAGCGGATCGGGCTGTTCACGCCGTACACGGAGGACGTCAACCACGCCATCATGGCGTCCTACGAGCGGGACGGCATCAAGACCCTCGGCCACCGGGCCCTGGGCCTGAGCGACAACGAGTCCTTCGGGCGGGTCACCGACCAGGAAATGCGGCCGGGCTCGCTGGACCTGGCGGCAGCCGCACCGGACGCCCTTATCTACCTGTGCACCAACCTTTACGGCGCCAACATCGCGGCGGAGATCGAGGCGGAAACCGGCGTTCCGGTGCTGGACTCGGTGGCCGTGACCCTGTGGCACTGCCTCAAACTTGCCGGGTCCCCCTTGCTCGCACCAAGGTGGGGCAGGCTGCTCGCGGACTGACCCCAGCCCGCTGGATTACAGCAGCCCGGACAAGGCAGACGGCGGCGGCCCGCCCACTGGGAGCGGCCCGCCGCCGTCGACATTTGACGCTGCAGCACGGCGCTGCCGTGCCGCTGCCACGCCGGGCGGGCTACATGCGGATCTTGAGTGCGCCGGGATCCAGCCTGATGGCCAGGTGCTTTCCGGCTCCCACGTGGTCACCGTCCAGCTGGAACTCCTGCTCGTGCTCCAGGGTCACCTCTGCGGACTTCCCCTGGAAGTACTCGGCCGATTCGGTCTCGTTCTTCCGCCGGCCAAAGATCCCGGCCGCCACGCCAAGCCAGCCGAGCCTGCCGCGGGGGGCAAGAATGAGCAGATCGAGGACACCGTCGTCGATCTTGGCCTCCGGAAAGATTTCGATTCCGCCCATGATCCGGCCGCAGTTGCCGATCATCACGCTGCGGATGCGGCGCTTGACCGGGTGTTTGCCGTCCACCTGAATGGTGGCCTTGACCGGCTTGCCGGGCAGCTTCCGGATTCCCGCCTCAACGTAGGCGAGCCAGCCCATGCGATCCTTGAGGACATCCACGGTGTCCGCCATGATCGCGGCGTCATAGCCCACGCCGGCCATCACCAGGAACACATTCTCGTCCTCGGAGTGGTCGAAGCTGCTCCTGACCACGTCCACGGTGCGTTCGGTGCCGTTCAGCACGTCGTACGCGGCTGCGACGGGGTCGCTGATGTCCACACCCATGTTGCGGGCCAGCAGATTCCCGGTCCCCAGGGGGATGAGCCCCAGCGGAGTGCCGGTTCCGGCGAGCACCTCGGCAACGCAGCGCACGGTTCCGTCGCCGCCGGCGGCGATGACGACGTCGACGCCCGCCTCCAGTGCCTCGCGCGCCTGCCCGACGCCGGGGTCCTCCTCCGTGGTTTCCAGCCAGAGCGGCTCCGCCCAGCCCTGTGTGTCACAGAGGCGGACCAGCGAGGCGCGGAGGTCGGAACCGACGGCCTTGACGGGGTTGATAACCACGGCTGCCCGTTGGGGTGAGGAGGCTTTGTTGGTTGTCATGGTGTCCTTCGACTTCAGTAAGGGCGGTTAGGCTGCGGAACTCAAATCGTAACCGCGTTGGCTGGAAATCCGCTGCAGCTGCCTACAGCGCTTTCACCGCCCCGAGCACCTTGGTAAGGGATTCCTTCGCGTCGCCGAACAGCAGCGTGGTCTGCGGCTCGTACATAAGATCGTTCTCGATCCCGGCGAATCCTGGCCGCAGTGAGCGCTTCAGGAAGACCACCTGCCGCGCGTCGGCGACTTCGAGGATGGGCATGCCATAGATCGGCGATCCGGAGGACGTCTTCGCGGCGGGGTTGACGACGTCGTTTGCGCCCACCACCAGCGCGACGTCGGCTGTCTTGAATTCGGAGTTGATCTCGCCCATCTCCTTAAGCGACTCATACGGCACATTGGCCTCGGCCAGCAGCACGTTCATGTGCCCGGGCATGCGCCCCGCCACCGGATGGATGGCGAAGTCCACCTTGATGCCGCGGGACTCCAGGGCCTGCGCCAGTTCGGCCGCGGTGTGCTGCCCCTGAGCCACGGCGAGGCCGTACCCGGGCACGATGATCACCCGCTGCGCGTAGCCCAGGAGCACCGCAACGTCCTCAGCGCTGGAGGAGCGCACGGGGCGGTCGCTCACCGCCGTCGACCCCGCCGTCGAACCTCCACGGAAGGCCCCGAACAGGATGCCGGCGACGCTGCGGCCCATGGCCGCCGCCATGGCCCGGGTGAGGATGGTGCCCGAGGCGCCCACCAGGGTGCCCGCCACCACCAGCAGCACGTTGCCCAGCACCAGGCCGGAGGCCGCGACCGCCAGGCCGGTGAAGGCGTTCAGCAGCGAGATCACAATGGGCACGTCCGCCCCGCCCACGGGCAGCACCAGCAGCACGCCGGCCAGCAGCCCCAGCAGCAGGAGCACCAGCGCGAGCGCCAGGGAACCGCCAAGAACCACCGCGACGGCGGCGCCCACCGCCAGGAGCAGCACGCCGCCCATGAGCACCGGCAGGCCCGGGAACACCACCGGGCGGGTGGTCATCAGCTCCTGCAATTTAGCGAACGTGATGCCGGAGCCCGCGAAGGACACGGCTCCGACCAGCAGGGTGAAGACGATGGCCAGGCGCACCCAGGGATCGTCGGCTTCCGGGAGCTCGAGCAAGGCCACGAGCGCGGCCGCGCCGCCACCCACGCCGTTGAAGAGCGCCACGAGCTGCGGCATCTGGGTCATCTTGACGCGCCGGGCCACCGGTGCGGCAACCCCGGATCCCACCGCGATGGCACCCAGGATCCACGGGACGTTGTCCAGCCTGGCGGAGAAGAAGACAGTCACGACGGCGATCAGGGCGCCGAATGCGCCGATGAGGTTGCCGCGGCGTGCGGTTCGCGGCGAGTTGAGGCCCTTGAGGGCCAGGATGAAGCACGCGGCCGCGGCAAGGTACAGCAGCCCGGTGAGGGTGGGGTCGAGGAGTGTCACCGGGCGCCGTCCTTGCTGTCGGACGCTTCCGACCGCGGCCGGTGGCCATCCGGCGGGACCGGCCTGCCACCGTTGCCCCTGCGGCCCCGGAACATCTCCAACATCCGGTCCGTCACCACGAAGCCGCCCACCAGGTTGGCGGTCGCGAGAACCACTGCGAGCAGGGCCACGGCCAGCACCCAGGGATGCGCGGCCTGGCCGGCGACGATGATGGCGCCCACGAGGATGATGCCGTGGATGGCGTTGGCGCCGGACATCAGCGGCGTGTGCAGGGTGCTGGAAACCTTGGAAACCACCTCGAAGCCCACGAAGACCGCCAGCACGGTGATCGTCAGCAGGCTGATGCCGTCCATCACACCACCCCCTCGTTCTCGGACGCCTTCTCGGCCTCGTCTTCCTGGCCGAGCGCCGCGAGTGCCTCTGCCGTCTGCGCATGCCGCACCACGCCGTCGTGCGTCAGGCAGGCACCGGCCACCACGTCGTCGTCGAAATCCGGGGCCACCGTGCCGTCGCAGGTCATCAGTGCCAGGAGGTTGGCCACGTTCTTCGCGTAGAGCCGCGAAGCGTCTGCGGGCATGGCGGACGGGGCGTCCTTCAGCCCTACGAGGGTGACGGCACCTCTTCCGTCGGCGGTCGGAATGTGCACGTCCCTGCCCGGCAGGGAGCCCTCCACGTTGCCGCCGGACTCCGCGGCGAGATCGACGACGACGGATCCCGCGCGCATGCCCTGCACCATCTCCCTGGTCACCAGGAGCGGTGCCCGCCTGCCGGGGATGGCCGCCGTCGTGATCAGCACGTCCGCTTCGGCGACATGCGGTGCCAGGAGCTGGCGCTGCAGCGCGCCGCGGTCCGCGCTGAGCTCCCGCGCGTAACCGCCGGACGCTTCGGCCGTTTCAAGGTCCAGTTTGATGAAGGTGCCGCCCATCGACGTCACCTCTTCCGCAGAGGAGGGTCTGATGTCGTTGGCCGAGACGCGCGCGCCGAGCCTCTTGGCCGTGCCGATGGCCTGCAGGCCGGCCACGCCGACGCCGAGGACCAGCACCCGCGCCGGCGGGACGGTTCCGGCCGCGGTCATGAAGAGGGGGAAGAACCGGGGCAACCGGATGGCCGCCTCGAGCACGCAGCGGTAGCCGGCCACGAGGGCCTGCGAGGACAGGGCGTCCATGGACTGGGCACGGGAGATCCGCGGCACGAGCTCCAGGGCGAACGAGGTGATGCCACCCTCGGACAGCGCCCGGACGGTGGCCAGCTCGGACGATGGCGAGGCCAGGCCCACGGTGACGGCCCCCCGGCGCAAGGCCGCCGCCGTCGGAGGCTCCAGCGGGTGGACATGGGCGTACACGTCGAGGTCCCCGATGTCGAGGTCCTGCACAATCTGGGCGCCCGCCTGGCGGTAGTCGTCGTCACCGTGCCCGGCGAAGACCCCCGCCCGGGACTCAACCAGCACCTCGAGGCCCAGTCCCGCCAGCTGCTTCACGGTCTCCGGCGTGGCGGCAACCCGCCGCTCGCCCTCCCGGCGTTCCCGCGCTATGCCCAGCTTCACCCGCCACTCCCCTTCCAACGGGTGCAGCGGCTCCTGCGTCGTGGGCTCTTCCCCTCGGGGCTCTTGCCTTGGGGCGGAACTCGCAAAGCGGCGCTGCTGCACGTAGTTGGCTAGAGTCTATGGCCCAGCGGCGCTGCGCGGCAGTAGCGGGGGCGTTACGGCTGGTGAACTCTTGGACCCGCCCGGGTCAGGCGTTCAGTGTCCGGTGGAGAAGTCCGAGGAAATCTTTTCCGCGGTGGCCACGATTTCCTTGCGCACGGAGTCCAGGAACGCCTCAGGGTCGGGCTGGGCCGCGACGGACTGGGCTTGGAGCGACACGTTGACCGCGGCCACGGCTTTGCTGCCGTGGTAGACCGGTGCGGCCACCGACATCAGGCCGAGTTCGAGCTCCTGGTCCAGCAGGCACCAGCCCTGGGCGCGAACGGTGTCCAGGACGGCCAGGAGGTCCTTCACGGTGCCGATGGCGCGGGGCGTGAGTGGCTTGATCTCGGCAGTCGACAGGTATTCCTTCAGCTGCTCGGGCGGGAGGGCGGCGAGGAGCACCCTGCCCATGGACGTGGCGTAGGCCGGGAAACGAGTGCCCACGGTGATGCCGATGTTCATGATCCGGCGCGTGGTGACGCGGGCGATGTACGCGATGTCCGTGCCGTCCAGCACCGCGGCCGAGGTGGATTCCCCCAGCTTGAGGGACAGCTCTTCGAGGTGCGGCTGGGCAAGCTGCGGAAGGGAGAGCCCGGAGAGGTATGCGTACCCGAGCTGCAGCACCTGGGCCGTGAGCGCGAAGGTCTTGCCGTCGGTGCGGACGTAGCCGAGCTCCACGAGCGTGTGCAGGAAACGGCGGGCGGTGGCGCGGGTCAGGTCGGTGCGGGCGGCCACCTCGGTGAGGGTCATGACGGCGTGGTCGGTGTCGAACGAGCGGATCACGGCCAGGCCGCGCGCCAGCGACTGCACGTACTGGTCGCTGGCCGTGGGCGCAGCATCAGCTTTCGGCGTGCGGCGTGCCTTCGGTGCGGTCCCTGCTGCTGCGTCGGTCATGGTTATCTATCCTATTGGCGCGAACGAACACTTGCGGCCCCCTCCCCCTGGCGCGAACGGGGATGAGGGGGTCGGGTTTCGACCGGCTCAACCAGCGACGGCGGGGGCTGCTGTAAGGGGCACCGGCACCAGGGCCTGGAGTTCCTCGAGGGTGCAGCCGAAAGTTTCGCGGACGGTGACGCCGTCGGGTCCCGTGAGGAACACCGCCTTGTCGGTGTACACCCGGGTCACGCAGCCCACGCCGGTGAGCGGGTAGGTGCACGCCTCGACGATCTTGGATGCGCCGTCCCGGGTCAGGAGCGTCATCATCACGAACACGTCCTTGGCGCCGGTGGCCAGGTCCATCGCTCCGCCCACGGCAGGAATCGCGTCCGGGGCGCCGGTATGCCAGTTCGCGAGGTCACCGGTCGCCGAGACCTGGAACGCGCCCAGGACGCAGATGTCCAGGTGCCCGCCGCGCATGATCGCGAACGAGTCGGCGTGGTGGAAGTAGGACGCCCCGGGCTGTTCGGTGACGGGGATCTTGCCTGCATTGATGAGGTCGCCGTCGATCTGGTCGCCCTCGGCGACCGGGCCCATGCCCAGCATGCCGTTCTCGGTGTGGAGCGTGATGTTCTGCTCCGGCTGAAGGTAGTTGGAGACCAGGGTGGGCTGGCCGATTCCGAGGTTCACGAAGGAGCCGGGTTTGATGTCCCGTGCCACGAGGCGGGCGAGGTCGTCGCGGCCCAGGGGCGTCTCGCTGGTCTGAAGGGATGCTGTCTGTGCGTTCATCTCAGGCCACCTGTTCTGTCTTGCCGGCGGCGGTGTTCACGCGGACAATGCTGTTGACGTAAATGCCGGGGGTCACGACGTTCTCCGGGTCCAGCCCGCCCGTGGGCAGGATCTCGGAGACCTGGACGATCGTGTGCTTGGCCGCTGCGGCCATGATCGGGCCGAAGTTCCGTGCGGTCTTGCGGTACACCAGGTTTCCGACGCCGTCGGCCTTGAGTGCCTTGATGAGGGCGACGTCGGCGTGGATGGGGGTCTCGAAGACCTGGCCGCGGCCGTCGATGATCCGGGTTTCCTTGCCCTCGGCCAGCATGGTGCCGTAGCCGGTGGGCGTGAAGAAACCGCCGATGCCGGCGCCGGCGGCCCGGATGCGCTCGGCCAGGTTGCCCTGCGGCACGAGCTCCAGCTCAATCTCGCCGGCCTTGTACTTGGCGTCGAAGTGCCAGGAGTCGGACTGCCGCGGGAACGAGCAGATCATCTTGCGCACCCGCCCTTCCTTGATCAGCAGGGCCAGGCCCTGGTCGCCCTGGCCGGCGTTGTTGTTCACCACGGTCAGGTCAGTCGCGCCGCCCTCCAGCAGCGCGTCGATCAGTTCAAACGGCTGGCCGGCGTTGCCGAACCCGCCGATCATCACCGTGGAGCCGTCCTTGATGCCGGCAACGGCCTCGCCGACGGTGTCAATGAAATGCAGCATGGTCAGCCCTTAACTCCCGAAGTAACGTTCTCAAGCACCACGGCGAGGCCCTGCCCGACGCCGATGCAGATCGCAGCGACGCCCCAGCGCTCACCGGACGCTTGCAGGCTGCGGGCGAGCGTGCCGAGGATCCGGGCGCCGGAGGCGCCCAGCGGGTGGCCCATCGCGATGGCGCCGCCGTGCCGGTTCACCATCGAATGGTCGATGCCCCAGGCGTTGATGCACGCCAGGGACTGCGCGGCGAACGCTTCGTTAAGTTCGACGGCGCCCACCTGGTCCCAGCCGATGCCCGCCTTCTCGAGGGCCTTATTCGCCGCCTCCACCGGGGCGTAGCCGAAGTACTGCGGATCGTTGGCATGCGCGCCGCGGCCCGCGATCCGGGCCAAAGGCTCCATGTTCAGCAGCCCGGCGGCGTTCTCGGATCCGATCCAGGCCGCAGACGCGCCGTCGGACAGCGGGGACGCGTTCCCGGCGGTGACGGTGCCGTTCTCGGCGCGGAACACGGTCTTGAGCCCGGCGAGCTTCTCCACCGAGGACCCGGCACGGATGCCTTCGTCCCGGACCAGGTCCGTGCCCGGCACCGGCGCCACGAGGTTGTCATAGAACCCCTCGTCCCAGGCCGCAGCCGACAGGTTGTGGGAGTTCGCGGCGAACTCGTCCTGTTGCTCGCGGGTCACGCCGTACTTCTCGCGCAGCCGCTCGGTGGCCTCGCCCAGGGAAATGGTCCACTCCTTCGGCATCGCCTTGTTCACCAGGCGCCAGCCCAGCGTGGTGGACGCCAGGGTCATGTCGCCGGCCGGGTATGGTCTTTCGGTCTTGGGCAGCACCCAGGGTGCCCGGGACATGGATTCGGCGCCGCCGATGAGCATCAGCTCGGCGTCCCCTGCGTTGATCTGGCGGGAGGCGATGATCGCCGCATCCAGGGATGAGCCGCAGAGCCGGTTGACCGTGGTGCCCGGGATCGAGACCGGTAAACCGGCCAGCAGCGTGCCCATCCTGGCGATGTTGCGGTTCTCCTCACCGGCGCCGTTGGCGTTGCCGAAGACGACCTCGTCGATCCGCTCCACGTCGAGCTGCGGCGCGCGCTTTACGGACTCGCTGATCACATGCGCGGCAAGGTCATCCGGGCGGACCCCGGCAAGGCCGGAGCCGAACTTACCGAAAGGGGTGCGTACGGCGTCGTACACAAAAGCCTGATTCATGCGTTGTCCATTTCTGTGTTGTCCATTGCTGCGTTGTCCATTGCTGCGTTGTCCATTGCATGGAAGACCTGCTGGGCGGTCTTGAAGGCGGTGTTGGCGGAGGGGACTCCGCAGTAGATGGCGGTCTGAAGCAGGATTTCCTTGATTTCGTCCCTGCTCAGGCCGTTGGTGATGGCGGCGCGGATGTGCATGGCCAGTTCTTCCCAGTGCCCGTGCGCCACCATGGCGGTGATGGTGACGGCGGAGCGCATCTGGCGCGGGAGGCCGGGACGGGTCCAGATCCCGCCCCACGCGATGCGGGTGATCATGTCCTGGAAGTCCTCGGTGAAGGAGTCCTTGTTGGCGTTGGCGCGGTCCACGTGCGCGGCGCCGAGCACCTCGCGCCGGACCACCATGCCGCCGTCGTAAATTTCCTGGCTGGTGGCGTCCGGCTGGACTACACCGTTGCGTTCTGGCCCGTTGCGTTCGGGGGCGTTGCGTTCGGGGGCGGTCACTTGGCTTCCCCCCGTGATTCGCTCCAGGTGATGAGGCTCCGGAGCAGCTCGGCAACGTGGGCGGGCGCCTCGGCCGGAGCCAGGTGCGCCACGCCTTCAAGGGTGACGGCCGAGGCCGTGCCGCCCCCTGCCGTAATTCCTGCCGCCACTTCTTCGGCCAACGCCGGCGTCGCCACACCGTCCTCGGCGCCCGCGACGGCCTGGGTGGGGACGGTGATGCTGCCGAGCTGGTCCCGGACGTCGAAGCCGGCCAGGGCCTCGCAGCAGAAAGCGTAGCTGAACCGGTCGGCGTCGCGGAGGGCGTGCAGGAGGCGGCTGCTGAGCTCCGGTTCGCGGTCCATGAACCCCGGGCCGAACCAGCGCTCGGCCGAACCCTGGATCATCACGGGAGTTCCCTGCGTCCTGACTGTTTCAGCACGTTCCAGCCAGCCCTCCGGTGTGCCGAGCTTGGCGCCCGAGCACTGCACGGACAGACTCTTGAGGCGGTCGCCGTGCTTGATGCCGAGCTGCAGGCCGGTGGCTCCGCCGAGGGAGACGCCTGCGTAGTGGAATCTCTCGCCGGGGGCGAGCGAGTCGACAAGCCCGACGACGGCGTCGGCGAGGTCCGCGACGCTGAACGTTTCCGACGCGGCAGGCGACACACCATGCCCGGGCAGATCCCAGGCCACGATGTCAAAGTCGCCGCCCAGCAGGGAGCCGGCCTGGGTCCAGAGCACCGAGGAGGTGCCGAGCGACGGCCCCACCACCAGGAGCGGTTTCCCGCCCAGAGCGCGCTGGGGCGAAAGCAGCACTGCCTTCACTGTTGGTCTAGCCACGGGAGTCTCCGTTTCGGTCTGTTTCGGTTGGGGTTGGCGCATAGTCGGGGAAGGCGGCCAGGATCCGGCGGGAAATTTCGGCGGCCTGGCCGAGGTAGCTCGCGGGGTCCAGCAGTTCGTCCAGCCTTGCGTCGGAGAGCCGGTCAGCCGGAACCGCTTCCCGAAGGAGCCGGCGGTACGTGGCGCCCTGTTCGGCGGCCGGCACCTCCAGGGTTCTGTCCACCACCGACTGAAGCTGCTGCTTTCCGTCACCACCGGCCCCGCCCTCACCCAGCAGGGGCGCCACTGCTGCGGACACGCCCTCGCTCAGGAGCAACGGCCCGGACAGGTCCAGGTTGCGGCGCATGCCCTCCGGGAAGACCTGCAGCCCTTCGGCCAGTTCGCGGACGTGACCGGCGGCCCCCAAGGCCAGGGCGAGCAGCCGGCGCAGGGCCGGCCATTCGGTGTGCCAGGCGCCGTCGGGGCGTTCGTCGTTGAAGGTGGCGGCGGCCAGGTGCATCTGGGCGGCCAGGCCGGGAGCCTGGAGCGCTGCGCTGCGGACCAACACGGAGAGCACCGGGTTCTGCTTCTGAGGCATGGCCGAGGAGACGCCACGGCCGGGTGCCCGGGGTTCGGCCAGTTCAGCCACCTCGGGCCGGCTCAGGAACAGGACGTCCGCGGCGATCTTGCCCAGCGCGTCCACCACCGCGGCCAGGGAATCCCCCAGCGCGGTGACGGTGAACCGGTTGGTGTGCCACGGTGCCGGTGTTCGGGCGAGACCCAGCTGCGCGGCCAGGTCGTCCGCGAGGCCAAAGGGGTCCGTGGCCGAGCCCACGGTCAGCGCGGTGCCGGCGGCCAGCGTTCCCGCAGCGCCGCCGGTCTGCACCGGCAGCTCGAGTGCCTCGAGCCGGCGTGCGGCGGCGGCCAGCCCGTGGAACCACTGCGCAGCCTTCAGCCCGAACGTGAACGGCAGTGAATGCTGCGTCAGGCTCCTGCCGACGCACAGCGTGTCCGTGTGCTGTCGGGCCAGGCGGGCGAGCGCCGTCGTCGTGCCCTTCACGTCTGCGAGCAGGGCCGAAACGGTGTTCCGGGCCAGCAACATGAGGGCGGTGTCCAGCACGTCCTGGCTGGTCAGTGACGTGTGCACGGCGCGGGCAGCACCCACGTTGCTCGTATCCAGGGCTATGACCTGCGCGCGGAAATCCGCCAGCAGCGGGATCACCGGGTTGCCGCCGCCCTGCGCCCGGCGGGAAATATCGGCAAGATCGTAGCGGGACGCGTCGGCCGCATGGGCTACTACGGCCGCTGAGCCGGCCGGAACGAGATCGGCCTTCTCCAGCACGGCGGCCCAGCCGGCCTCGACGGCGAGAATCGCCGCCAAGAACGCACGGTCACCGGTCAGTGCCGCCACCAGGGGCGACGCCGACACGGGACTGAGCAGCCCGACGTCACCGTCGGTGCCGGCTGGCTGGGGAGTGGTCACTGGGCGGCACCCTCGGTTCCGGTTCCCTCGAAGTCGAGGAAGACGGTTTCGCCCTCGCCCTGGAGACGGATGTCCCAGGTGAGTCCGCCGTCGGCGTCGCGGCGGGCAATCAGCGTCTTGCGGCGCTCGGGGTCCAGTGAGGACAGCAGCGGGTCCTTCGCCAGTGCTTCCTCGTTCTCCGGCAGGTAAACGCGCGTGAAGAGGCGGTTCATCAGGCCGCGGGCAAAGATGGCGACCGAGATGAAGGCGGCTGCGCCGGGCTCCGTGGGGCCGGGGTTGACCGTGGTGAAGGTGTACACGCCGGAGTTGCCCACGGCGCTGCGGCCGAAGCCGGTGAAGGTGTAGCCGTCGCGGACCAGCGACCCGGTGCGGCGGACAATGTTGCCGTCGGAATCCGGCTGCCAGATCTCGAGGATGGCGTCGGGAATGGCGTGCCCGGCGCCGTCGTACACGGTGCCCTGGAGGCGGACGGACCCCGGCGAGCCGGGAGCCAGCAGCTCGCGGTCCTTGTCGTAGGGCAGCGCGTAGCCGTAGAAGGGGCCCACGGTCTGGCCGGGTGTTGCGGTGAGTTTACTCATGGTCGTCTCCGTCTGCTCCGAGGGCCTCGTTTTCGGTCCAGGTCCGCTTGGAACCGGTCAGGACTATGTCCCAGTTGTAGCCCAGGGCCCATTCGGGCTGGGTAAGGTCGTGGTCGTAGTCGGCCACGAGCCGGTCACGGGCGTCCTGGTCAACGATCGACTGGTAGATCGGGTCGAGCGGGAAGAGCTGGTCCCCCGGGAAGTACATCTGGGTGACGATCCGCTGGGTGAACTCCGTGCCGAACAGGGAGAAGTGGATGTGCGCGGGCCGCCAGGCATTGAGGTGGTTCTTCCACGGGTAGGCGCCGGGCTTGATGGTGGTGAACCGGTAGGAGCCGTCCGGGCCGGTGATGCAGCGGCCCACACCGGTGAAGTTTGGGTCCAGGGGTGCCGGATGCTGGTCGCGCTTGTGGATGTAGCGGCCGGAGGAGTTGGCCTGCCAGATCTCCACAAGCTGGCCGGCCACGGGGCGGCCGTCGCCGTCCAGCACGCGGCCGGCAACGATGATGCGTTCGCCCTGGGGCTCGCCGTTATGCTGGATGGTGAGATCCGATTCCAGGGCGTGCACGTCCTGGTGCCCGAACGCCGGGGAGTACAGCTCGATGGTCTCCGGGTCTGCGTGGTGCAGGCTCTTGGTGGGGTGGCGAAGGATGCTGCTGCGGTACGGGGCGAAGTCCAGCCGCGGCTGGGTTTCCCTCTTCGCACCGCCCTTCACTGCCTCGGCGTAGGCCTCTCCGAGTGCCTTGATCTCCGCGCTGAGGTCCTGCTGGGTTTCCACGAAGGGTGCAGGCGTCTGGGCGGCAGTCTGGGGCGCAGCAGTCTGGGGCGCAGCGGGCACTGCGTCGGACAGGTCCTCGGTGAGCGCATCGGCGTTGTACGTCTCAAGGTTCAGGTCTTCAGGCACAGCAGCCTCCTTTCAGTAGGTGATGGTGTTGGTTGGGCTGGTCAGTTGGTGCAGGTGGTCATACTGGACGGCGTGGCGTACCGGAGCATTGGGCGCCCCGTAGCCGTCGTAGTTGCCGCGGCGTTCCACCATTTCGAAGAACACGCTGCCCACGGTGGCGGTGTAGAAGTGCAGGAACTCGCCGTCCGCGTCGCGGTCGTAGAGCAGGTTGAGCTCCTGAAGCGTGGCCAGGAACGCCGGATCAAGCCCGAAGCGGGCGTCCAGGTCCTCGTAGTAGTTCGCCGGGATCTGCAGGAAGTCCAATCCCCTCTCCTGCGCCGCCCGGGCGGTGGCCACGAGGTCGTCCACGGCGAACGCGATGTGCTCCTGGTAGGTCTTCCGCTGGCCCGTAACCGACGCGCCGGCGCCCGTTTCGGAGGCCCCATCCTGCTGGATGACCGGTGCCAGATTCAGCACCAGCCGCACGGCGCGGTCGGAGGTCTGCATGACCTGGGAGCGGACCAGTCCGCTGGGGCTGGCCACCTCCGCGTACGGCTGCGGTTCCAGGGCCAGGGCGCTGGTGTAGAAGAGGACGGCCTCGTCGAAGTGCTGCCATGGCTGCGCGAGGTTCACGTGGTCGATCACCGCATTCCGCGCACCGGAGGGGACTTCCAGCCCCCCGACGGACCCGCGGGTCTCGCCAAATTCGTTGATCCAGGCGGCGATGCCGTCCGGGCTGCCCTGGCACAGGAAGATCTCGGTGGAGTCCGGGGCCGCGAAGCCCTGGAACACCTCTTCGTCGGCCTGGCTCTTGCGCGGCACTGCGGGCGCCTTGAGTTGCTGGGCGCGGGCCGAGGCAATGACCGGGGAGTCGACGTCGAACCCGACGGCGGCGATGGCCGGCGCGCCCGAGCCCACGGCACCGGGGGCCTGTTCGTTGATGATCACCCGGGCGTGGCCCATGGTCCACAGCTGGACGTCCTTGGTGCGGTGGCGGCCGTTAAACTCGAAACCGAGCTGCCCCAGGACGGTTTCCAGTGCGGCGGTGTCCGCGGCCTTGACCTCGGCGAAGTTGAAGCCGGCCGGTTCGGCCACCTGCGGGAGCGTGGCCAGTTCCATGGGGTAACGACGGCGGCCGGCAGCTTTGGCGCCCGCCCCGCCACTGGCGGTTCCGGCCCCGTTAAGAGCGGATGCCGCGTTGGCATCCAGCCACTTGGCGCTCTGCTCCTCCAGCCAAATCAGCGAGCGCATGGCGTCCACGGCGGTGCGCTCGACGTCAGACTGGCGGAACACGTCATTGAACACCTCGAGCGACACCGGTCCGGTGTAGCCGGCGCGGACCACGTGGCCCATGAACTTGGCGAGCTCGAACTGTCCTTCTCCCGGGAACACGCGGTAGTGGCGGCTCCAGGACAGCACGTCCAAGGAGAGCTTGGGGGCGTCCGCCACCTGGACGAAGAAGATCTTGTCCGGGTCGAAGTCCTCGATGGGCGCGGTGTCCCAGTCGCGGGACAGGATATGGAAGGAGTCCAGGCATGTGCCGAGGTTGGGGTGGTCCACCATCTCCACCAGGCGGTGCGCGTGCTCGTAGTCATTGACGTACTTGCCCCAGGCGAGCGCCTCGTAGGCCACCTTGACGCCGTGGTCGCCGGCAAGGGCGGCGAGGTCGGCCAGTTGCCCGGCGCGGAGGCCGTCGTCGTCGATCGTGGCTGTGGCCACGTTGGAGCAGACCAGGATGGTGTCCATGCCCAGCCGGGACATCAGCCCGAACTTGGCGTCGGCCCGGCGGAGGTTAGCGGAAAGCAGGTCCTCGGTGACGCTGTCGAAATCGCGGAACGGCTGGTAAAGGTCCAGTGTGAGGCCGAGGTCCGCGGCCATCTTGCGGACGTCCTCCGGGCTCAGCGGTGAGGTGACCAGGTCCTGTTCGAAGATTTCTATGCCGTCGAAGCCCGCAATGGCGCAGGCCTGCATCTTTTCCTTCAGGGTGCCGGAGAGGCACACGGTGGCGATGCCGGTGCGCATCAGACGGCCACCTCTTCCGCCGCGATGAGTTCCAGGAAGTGGGCGCGCATGCGCTCGGCGTCGGCTTCCAGGCCGGTGAAGATCCGGAAGGCGTCCGCGGCCTGGCCCACGGCCATGCGGCCGCCGTCGAGCACTTCGCAGCCCTTGGCACGGGCCTCGCGGACCAGTTCGGTCTCGATGGGGCGGTATACGATGTCCGCCACCCAGTGGCGCGGTTCCACGAGGGCCATGTCCAGGGGCGTGCCGGGGTGGGCTGCCATGCCCACTGGGGTGCAGTGCACCAGGCCGTCGGCCGAAGGCATGAGCTGCGGCAGCTCCGACGTCGTGCGTCCCGTGATGGTGCGGTCGGGGAAGAAGCCGGACAGCTCGGCGGCGCGTTCGGCGCTCCGCGCCGGGTCCATGTCCACGAGGTCCAGCGTCTGCACGCCGGCGGTGAGCAGGGCGTAGGCGACGGCGGACCCGGCACCGCCCGCTCCCAGCTGAACTACGCGGTCCAGCTTGGCGTCCGGGAGCCCGGAGGCCAGGGCGGCGGCAAAGCCGGAGAAGTCGGTGTTGTGGCCGATGAAGCGGCCGTCCTGGATCACCACGGTGTTCACGGCGCCAAGCTTTTCGGCGTCGGGTGCGATCTCGTCCAGGTGCTCCAGGACCAGCTGCTTGCACGGGTGGGTGATGTTCAGCCCGTTGAAGCCCAGCCGGTAGGCGCTCTGCAGCAGGTCACCGATGGACGTGGCGGGAAGGTCCAGCTCGCGGAGGTCTATGGGGCGGTAGAGGTAGCGGAGCCCTTGGACATCGCCTTCGCGCTCATGCATGTGGGGGGAAAGTGACGGCATCACGCCATCGCCGACCAGTCCCACGAGGTAGGACTCAGTTCGATTGCTCATGCGTGCGGCTCCTTTGACTGCGGCACACGGCCGGCTGGGGCACTCGGGCGCCTGCCGCTGGCCAGGTGATAGGGATTACAGTACAACAAAAGTTCATATGATGCACTCTTGTTCTTGATACGAACAAATACGTGATGAATGAGCGCGTATTACCGCTGAGGCAGGCGTGCTGCCAGCTCGGCAGCCGCCTCCTGCAGCAGCGGAACGTGAGCCACGAGGGCGTCCATGCTGAGCCGAAAGACGGGCACGGCGGTGGCCAGCGAGGCGAAGGCGACCCCCTGGGAGTTGAAAACCGGCACTGCCACGGCGCGCATTCCAAGCTCGTTTTCCTCGTCCATGACCGCGAAGCCCTGGCGCCTGACCTTGTCTATCTCGGCACGGAAGACACCACGGTCGGTGATGGAGACATTCGTCAGCGGATCCAGCGGCAGCTCCTCCAATAGCCGCTCGCGATCTGCGTCCTCGGCGAAGGCCACAAGCGCCTTGCCCACCGACGTGGTGTGGAGGGCGCCGAGGAAGCCCGGATCGCTGGTCACGCGGAAGGTCTGCGGGCCGTCCACCTTGTTCACCGTGAGGTGGTGGATGCCATCCCGGACGGACAGGATGGTGGCCTCGCCCGTCTGTTCCGTGACGCGCCGCAGAATGGGAAGCGCGGTGCCGGCGAAGCCGTGGTGGTTGGACACCCGCTGGCCGAGCTGGAAGATCCGCAGGCCGAGGTGGTAGCGGCGGCCGTCCGGCTCGTAGTCCACAAAGCCGTCCCGCGTCAAAGAACCCAGCAGCCGGTAGGTGGTGCTGAAGGGAAGGTCGGCGCGCCGGGAAAGCGCGGAGGCACTGGCGCCGCGCGGCTCGTCCCCCAGCAGGACCAAGAGGCCCAGGGCCTTGCCCACCATGTCCGTGCGGGAGTCATCCTTTCCCGGCTTGGCGGACTTGGCCTTCAGGCCTCCCTCCGCCGCCGATGCTTCGTCGGGGAACCGGGCATCATCCGGGGCCTTGATTTCTTCCGGGGGCTGGATGCCGGCGTCATTGCCTGTGGCTTCTTTCACACTCATAACTCGATGTTGCCACAATGTGAGAGCTATTTCTAGATGGTGAACAATCTTCTTGACAAGTGACTGCCCTCACAGCCATAGTTGCTGTATCGCACAAGTAGCTCTCACCATGTGGCTACTTAGTCCGGGTCTTTCCAAGGACCTCCAGCCGCCCTTTCCCCATCCAGGACGGCGGCTGCGACCCTCCTGATACATCCGCGACAATGTCGTCACACTGAAGGAACACCATGAGCCAGACACTCCCGTCCATGACGCCGGGCACTGTTGCCCCGGCCGGGACCCCGAAGAAGGCAGCCCTTGCCAGCTTCCTCGGCAGCGCCGTCGAGTACTACGACTTCTTTATCTTTGGCTCGGCAGCTGCCCTAATCTTCCCTAAGGTCTTCTTCCCGGACGCCGACACTAACGCGGCCATCATGTCCTTTGCCACGTTCGGCTTTGCCTACGTGGCGCGCCCCGTGGGTGCCGTCATCCTGGGCCACTTCGGCGACCGGGTGGGCCGCCGCAAGGTCCTCATGTTCACCCTGCTCCTCATGGGCGCCTCCACCTTCGTGATCGGCTGCCTGCCGGACTTCAAGACCGTTGGCTGGTGGGCCCCGGTCCTCCTGGTGCTGGCGCGCCTCTGCCAGGGGCTTTCCGCCGCCGGCGAGCAGGCCGGAGCCTCCTCCATGACGCTCGAGCACGCCCCGGACAACCGCCGCTCCTTCTTCACCTCCTGGACCCTCACCGGCACCCAGGGCGGCCAGATCCTCGCGGCCCTCGTTTTCATCCCCGTCCTCGCCCTGCCTGACGAGATCAAGTACGGTATCGGCTGGCGCATTCCGTTCTGGCTCAGCGCCGTGGTGGTCATGGTTGCCTTCTTCATCCGCCGCACCCTGCACGAGCCGCCGGCCTTCGCGGAAGCCCAGAAGACCGCCCAGATCGCCAAGCTTCCCGTTGCCGACCTGCTCAAGAGCCACTGGCGCGACGTACTCCGCGTCATCTGCTGCGCGTTCATCGCCGCCGTCTCCACCGTGTTCGGCACCCTCGCCATCAGCTACGCCAAGACAGTTGCCGGCGTGGACGGCACCACCACCCTGTGGCTTGTGGTCGGCGCCAACCTCGTGGCCCTGGGCACGCAGCCGCTGTTCGGCAAGCTCGCAGACAGGATCGGCCGCAAGCCCGTCTTCATCTACGGCGCACTCTCCAGCGCTGTCCTCACCCCGGTCTTCCTGCTCAGCCTCGAATCCCACAGCGTCCCGCTGATGTTCCTGGCCGCCATCGGCTTCTTCTCGTGCGGCTATGCAGCCTCGAACGCCGTCTGGCCGTCCTTCTACGCTGAAATGTTCAGCACCAAGGTCCGCTTCTCCGGCCTCGCGATCGGCACCCAGCTCGGCTTCCTCATGGCAGGGTTCGCCCCCGCCATCGTGGCGGCCATGGGCGGCATCAAGCCCGGCGGCTGGGTCCAGATCAGCATCTTCACGGCCGTGATCTGCGTCGTTGCGGCCGTCTCGGCCCTGACGGCCAAGGAAACCTTCAAGGTTCCCACCAAGCAGCTCGGCCTCAAGTAACCCGACCGGCCCGGGCGCGTCCCGCCGTCGTGACCCCGTTTGCCCGCCAAACGCCTCACGCCACGGCGAGTCCCCGGCCTACTCGGCCTGTTCGGCTTCAAAGAAGGTCACGACGGCGGCCCTCCCCTCATGAGGGGCGGGCCGCCTTTCTCATGTGGCCAGCACCTCGGCGAGGTCGAACTTCACGGGCTCCTCGAGCTGCTCGTAGGTGCACGTGTCCGGGTCCCGGTCCGGGCGCCAGCGCACAAACTGCGCGGTATGACGGAACCTTTCGCCCTCCATGTGGTCGTACTTGACCTCCACAACGCGGTCGGGACGCAGCGGCGTGAAGGAAAGGTCTTTGCCTGCGCTCCAGCGGCTGCCCTCGGCCTTGCGCGGCGTGCGCGCGCCTTCCTCCTGTTTGGCCCAGGCCCACGGGTGTTCATCGAAGCTGGTGACCAGCGGCTGGAGTTCCTCGAAGAGCTCCCGGCGCCGCTGCATCGGGAAGGCGCCCACCACACCGACGCTGGCCAGTTCGCCGCCGGGCTTGTACAGGCCCAGGAGCAGCGAACCGATCGCGTCCGGCCCGCTCTTGTGCACCCGGTAGCCGGCCACCACGCAGTCGGCAGTGCGCTCGTGCTTGATCTTGAACATGACCCGCTTGTCCGGCTGGTACACGCCGTCGAGGGGCTTGGCGATGATTCCGTCCAGGCCTGCGCCTTCAAACTGGTGGAACCACTTCCCGGCGATCTCCCGGTCCTGCGTCGCGGCCGTCAGGTGGAGCGGTGGAGCGGCGCTGGCGAAGACCTGTTCCAAAGCTGCGCGCCGCTCGGTGAACGGCCGGCCGCTGAAGTCCTCATCCCCCAGGGCCAGAAGATCGAACGCCACAAACTTCACCGGTGTCTGTTCTGCAAGGAGCCTGACGCGGCTGGCCGCAGGATGGATCCGCTGCTGCAGGGCGTCGAAATCGAGCCGGTCCCCTGACGCGCCCACCAGCACGATTTCGCCGTCGAGCACGCACCGCGGGGGCAGGTTGGCCTTGAGCGCCTCCACCAGTTCGGGAAAGTAGCGCGTCATGGGTTTTTCGTTGCGGCTGCCGATCTCCACGTCGTCGCCGTCGCGGAAAACGATCGACCGGAAACCGTCCCACTTCGGCTCGTAGCTCATGGCGCCGTCCGGAATGGCGGGCACCGCCTTCGCGAGCATCGGAGCAATGGGGGGCATGACCGGCAGCTGCATACGCCCCATTCTTGCCCGGGGGCCATCCCGGCGCCAGCCCCCGCGGCCCGGCAATCCTCCGCAGCGGACCTTTCCACACCGGGCCCTCGACACAGCCACCGGCCGCCGGTAGACATTAACGATGGCAGCCATCGGTTTTCACGCGTCGCATGAACAGATCAGCCCGGGACAGCTTCTGAAGGACGTCCAGCGTGCCGAGGAGGCAGGCTTCGACGCCGCCATGTGCTCGGACCACATCGAGCCATGGTCCGCACGGCAGGGGCATTCCGGCTTTGCGTGGTCCTGGCTGGGCGCCGCGCTGGCCACCACCGGACTGCGGTTCGGCGTGGTCAACGCCCCGGGCCAGCGGTACCACCCCGCCATCATCGCCCACGCCTCGGCCACGCTGGCGTCGATGTTCCCGGGCCGGTTCTGGATGGCGCTGGGCAGCGGGGAGAACATGAACGAACACATCACAGGTGACCCGTGGCCGCAGAAAGACACCCGCCAGCGCCGGCTGGAGGAATGCGTGGACGTCATCCGCCGCCTGCACGACGGCGGGGAGGTCACGCACCACGGGCTGGTCACCGTGGAGCAGGCAAGGATCTGGGACGTTCCGGTGCCCAGGCCGCAGCTCATTGCCCCGGCCGTCAGCGTGGAGACGGCGCGCCGTTCGGCCACCTGGGCTGACGGGCTGGTGACCGTGAACCAGCCCCACGGGAAGCTCAAGGAGATGCTCGCCGCCTACCGGGACAACGGCGGCCGCGGCAAGGCAGTCCTGCAGATCCACCTGTCCTGGGCGCCCGGGGAGCAGGACGCGGTGGCCATTGCACTGGACCAGTGGCGGACCAACGTTTTCGCCCCGCCCATCCCCTGGGACCTGCCCACCGCTTCCCATTTCGACGGCGTCAGCGCAGATGTCGGGGAGGAACAGGTCCGGAAGTCGGTGAATATCTCGACCAGCCTTGACCAGCACGCCCAGTGGCTCGGTGAGTACGCCGAGCTCGGCTTCGACGAGCTGTACCTGCACTTCGTTGGGCAGGATCAGGCCCCGTTCATCGATGCCTTCGCCGAAAAGGTGCTGCCCCAGCTGCGGACGGTACCGGTCGCATGAGAATCGCTGAAACCTCGGACCTGTGGTGGAAGAACGCCGTGATCTACTGCCTCGACGTCGAGACATTTTTCGACGACGACGGCGACGGCACCGGCGATTTCGCCGGGCTCACCCAGCGCGTGGACTATCTCGCGGCGCTGGGCGTGAGCTGCATCTGGCTCATGCCGTTCTATCCCTCGCCTGACCGCGACGACGGCTACGACGTTACCGATTTCTTCAGCGTGGACAGCCGGCTGGGCACCATGGGTGACCTCGTGGAGTTCATCCGTACGGCCAAGGACCGCGGGCTCAGGGTGATCGCGGATTTCGTGGTCAACCACACCTCGAACCAGCATCCGTGGTTCCAGGAGGCGCGGAAGTCCGTGGACAACCCGTACCGCGACTACTACGTGTGGCGGAAGGACACACCGCCGGACACGTCCTCGGAGGTGGTGTTCCCGGGCGAGCAGACTTCCATCTGGACCCAGGACGACGCCACCGGCGAGTGGTACCTGCACATGTTCGCGGAGCACCAGCCGGACCTGAACGTCACGAACCCCAACGTCAGGAACGAGATCGCCAAGGCCATGGGGGTGTGGCTGCAGCTCGGGCTGGACGGGTTCCGCCTCGACGCCGTGCCGTTTTTCCTGGAAACCCGCGGCGAGCCCAAGGACGAGGCGGCCAAGATCGACCCGCACGACTACCTCAGCGCCCTGCGCAGTTTCCTCAACCGCCGCAACGGCAGCGCGGTCCTGCTCGGCGAGGTGAACCTGCCGTACAAGGAGCAGCTGGAGTACTTCGGCGGCGCCGAGGGCAACGAGCTGAACATGCAGTTCGACTTCATGTCCATGCAGCACATGTATCTCTCGCTGGCCAGGCGGGACGCCCGACCGCTCGCGGAGACGCTGAAGAGCCGCCCGCAATTGCACCCTGACAACCACTGGGCCATGTTCGTCCGCAACCATGACGAGCTCACGCTGGACAAGCTTAGCGACGGCGAGCGCGAGGAGGTTTTTGCCGCGTTCGGCCCGGAGAAGAACATGCAGGTCTACGGCCGGGGCCTCCGGCGCAGGCTGCCGCCGATGCTTGACGGCGATACCGGCAGGATCAAAATGGTCTATTCGCTGATGTTCTCCCTGCCCGGCACTCCCGTGCTGTACTACGGCGAGGAAATCGGGATGGGCGAGGACCTGCGGCAGAAGAGCCGGGCCGCCGTCCGCACGCCCATGCAGTGGAACAGCGAAAAGAACGGCGGCTTCTCCGAAGCCCGGGCATCGCAGCTGGTGGCGCCGCTGGTGCGTGGGGAGTTCGGCCCGGACAAGGTCAACGCGGCGCAGGCCAAGCGGGATCCGGAGTCGCTGTGGAACTTCATCGCCACACTGATCCAGCGCTACCGCGAATCCCCGGAGCTGGGCTGGGGCGACTTCGCCGTCATCGACCAGCCCGAGCCGGCGGTCTTTGCCCACTCTTGCAGCTCGGCGGGAGCAACGCTGGTGCTGCTGCACAACTTTGGCCAAGACACGGTGAAGGTCAGCGGCACAGTGGGGCCGAAGGAGGCGCCCCGGGCGGCCTTCAGGGGCGCCGTCCTGCTGGACCTGCTCGACGGCGGCAACGTTCCATTGAAGCCCGACGGCGGGTTCACCGTGGAGCTGGGACGCTACGGCTACCGCTGGTTCCGCGTCCACCGGCCTGGCGACCGCCTGGCCCCGTGAAACCGCCTGGCCCCCTGCGGGCGCGTGTCCCCATGGGAGCGCCGCCCCGCGTCGTGGCCTCTCGGCGCCCCTACAGCCCCCGGCGGAACACCTTCACTGCCCAGGGACGCAGCCCAAGGCCGGGCTCGGCCGGGTAGTTGCCGAGCACCTGTCCGGCATCTTCCCAGGAGCCGTCGATGTCGGCGCGCTGTTCCGTTCCGGAGAAGTTGCCAAGCACCAGCATCTCGGCGTCCGGCAGCGAGCGCCGGAATGCATAGACGTGCTCGTCGTCGGGCAGCAGCATAGTGAAGTCGCCGTAGGCCACCACGGGGTCCGCATGGCGCAGCGCGATGACCTTCCGGTAAAAGCTGAAGACCGACTCGGGGTCATCCACCTGGGCAGCGGCGTTGATGGAATTGGCGTTCGGGTTCACCGCGATCCACGGGGCACCGGTGGTGAAGCCGGCGTGCCGGCTGGCATCCCACTGCACCGGCGTGCGGGCGTTGTCCCGGTTCAGGGGCGCCAGAGCGGCGAGGACCTCGGCATCGGTGTGCCCGAGGTGGGTTGTTGCCTCCCGGTGGTGGTTCAGGACCTCGATGTCGCGGTAGTCGCTGATCGCGCCAAACGACATGTTCGTCATGCCCAGCTCCTCGCCCTGGTACACATACGGGGTGCCGCGGTGCAGATGGAGGATGGCGGCGAGCATCTTGGCGGAGAGCTCCCGGTACTGGCCGTCGTCACCGAAGCGGGATACGGCGCGGGCCTGGTCATGGTTGCCCCAGTAGAGGCTGTTCCAGCCGCGCTCCCCGAGTCCTTCCTGCCAGCGGCCCAGGGACTTCTTCAGGTCGGTGAGCAGGAGCTTCTTGGGACGCCACTTATTGCCGCCCTCCTGGTCCAGGGCCACGTGTTCGAATTGGAACACCATGTCCACTTCCTGGCGTCTGGGGTCAGTGAAGAGCGCGGCGTCCTCCACCGTCACTCCGGGCATCTCGCCCACAGTGAGCAGTTCCTTGTCCCGCCCGGCGAACACTTCCTGGTGCATTTCCTGCAGGAACTCGTGGATCCGCGGGCCACAGATAAAGTGCGGGCCGCCGTCGCCGTACAGCATGCCTTCAGCAATCGGTCCGTCCGGCAGCGACTGCTCCTTGGAAATGAAGTTGATGACGTCCATCCGGAATCCGTCCACGCCACGGTCCAGCCACCAGTTCATCATGTCGTAGATGGCGGCCCGCACTTCCGGGTTTTCCCAGTTCAGGTCCGGCTGCTTCCGGGAGAACAGGTGGAGGTAACACTCTCCGGTGGCGGCGTCGTACTCCCAGGCGGGGCCGGAAAACGCGGAGCCCCAGTTGTTGGGTTCCGCCCAGGCCGCCCCAGGCTCAGCACCGGACCGCGGCGGCCGCCACCAGTACCAGTCGCGTTTCGGGTTGTCCTTGCTCGAGCGCGACTCCACGAACCACGGGTGTTCGTCCGATGTGTGGTTGACCACGAGGTCCATCACGAGCTTCATGCCGCGGGCGTGCAGTCCTTCGAGGAGCTCATCCAGCGTTTCCAGGTCTCCGAAGATGGGATCGATGTCGCGGTAGTCGCTGATGTCGTAGCCGTTGTCGTCCTGCGGTGAGCGGTACACGGGGGAAAGCCAGACGACGTCGACGCCCAGCGTCTGCAGATAGTCGAGCCTGCCGATGATGCCACGGAGGTCCCCCACCCCGTCGCCGTCAGAATCGGCGAAGCTGCGCGGATAGATCTGATAGACCACTGCACTCTTGAACCACTCGCGGCCTGCTCTGAAGGCCGCTTCTGCCTCGGTTTCCTGGATCGTCATTGCTGGTCCCTCCTGGTCGGCGGCGTGACGGATGCAAGCCCACTGAAAGTCTGCTGGCTCTGCTTTCGGCGGTCAATGGCATGCTGAAACCGGAGCGGCGCGGGAAACTAACCGCGTGCTAACGGGCAGGAAACGCAGGCGCAACATTCCCCCGCCACACTGGAAGTGCCGGCAATAGCAGGCACCAGCTCCAGCTCGGGAGGCCACGCCATGTTGAAGGAAGCCAAAGCCCACATAACCCGCGTCCGCGCCTTGGACCAGCTCCACCGCGGGGACGAGATCGAAGCCCGCCTCTCGGTGGGTCCCAGTTACGACGACGTCGTCATCCGCCGCGGCAGCGTCCAGGAGACGGCGCCCGGGATCGGCGTCGTGTGGATCATGGACCATCACACCGGGATGCGCCGAGCCATCAATACGGATGAGTGCAGCGTTTGGCGCGTCGCCTGAGCCAGCTATCCCCCGGCCACGGACTGAATGATCAGCACTTCCTGGCCGGCAGCGACTTCCGTATCCAGGCCCTGGAGACGCCGGACCTCGTCGCCGTTCACGTAAATATTCACGTAGCGGCGGAGTGCACCGGTTTCGTCCCGCAGCCTCCTGGCAAGCACCGGGTAGTCCCCGGTCACGGAATCCAGCACCCGGCCCACAGTCACCGTCCCGTCGGCGGGCGCAGTCAGCAAGGACTGCCCGCCGGCGAGCGGCTGAAGGACGCTGGGAAGCACCACGCTGATCTCACCCACAACGGATCCTCATGCGGAGGCCGGCGCGGGAACCGTGGCATCCGCCACGACGGCAGCGCGCACGCACAGGACGTCCGGCAGGTGGGACGCAACCTCCGCGAAGGTTTCGCCCTCGTCTGCGCTGGCGTACACCGAGCCTCCGCGCGTTCCGAAGTACACCCCGGCAGGTTCGGCGGAATCCACGGCCGCGGCGTCACGGAGCACGGCGTTGTATTCGGACTGCGGCAGTCCCGCATCCAGCCGCTTCCAGGTGTCGCCGGCGTCGTCGGTGCGGTGCACGGCGAGCTTCCCCTCGGGCGGGATCCTTTCGCCGTCGGCCTTGAGCGGAACCACCCAGGCCGTGCCCGCCCTCCGCGGGTGCGTCAGCATCACGAAACCGAAGTCGGCGGGCAGCCCCTCCGCGATTGATTGCCAGCTCTCGGCATTGTCGTCACTGCGGTACACGCCGTGGTGATTTTGCGCGTAAAGACGGCCTTCGACGGCGGCATCCGCTGCAATCTTGTGGACACACTGGCCGAACTCCGGGTTGGGGTCCGGCATGAAGTAGGCCGAAATTCCCTTGTTCCGGGGCTCCCAGGACGTCCCGCCGTCGAGCGAGCGGTAAACGCCGCCCGTGCTCATGGCGATGTGCACGTTGTCCCCGGACGGGTTGACGACGATCGAGTGGGCGGCGGCGCCGCCATAGCCGGCGCCCCATTCGCTGCGGTGGGGGTGGTCCCACAGTCCGCGGTTCAGCTCAAAGTGTTCGCCGCCGTCGGTGGACTTCCAGACCGAAATCGGCTCGGCGCCGGCCCACACCACGCCGGGCCGCGACTCGGCGTCGGGGTGGATCTGCCAAATGCGTTCGACGGCGGCGTCGGTGCCGTCGGGGAACTTGATGGCACCCTGTTCGGGCTCGGTCCAGGTGGCGCCGAGATCATCCGAGTGGGCCACGGTGGGGCCCCAGTGTTCAGACCGCACGCCCACCATGATGCGGGTGCGGCCGTCCCGCGTGTCGATTCCGATGCTCGGTATCTCGCTCATCAGGAAGTGCGGGCCGGAGAGGGACCATTGCTTCCGGTCCTGGCTGGTCGCCAGCCAGAGTCCTTTTTTGGTCCCGATCGCTAAGAGGTAAGTCTCTGGGGTAGCCATGAACCCCATGCAACCACTCCGGCAGAGAGGCCGCAATGGTTTTCCAGGCAATCAGAAGGAACCGCGCCTCAGCGCTTGGTTGCGGTCCGCGTCCTGGCAGCCGCGCGCAACTGGCCGCGCCGGTGCTTGCGCCACCACCGCCGCACCAGGTCGAAGGCGGCCAAAAGTCCGGCGAGGGGCGACAGAACGGCCAGGGCGTAGACGAAGAGCAGCCATGTCAGCGTTGCCAGGGGAGGCTGATTCTTGCTCAAGAGCGACAGCCCGCCAAAGAGGCCGGCAGTCCAAAAGAGCACCACGAACACCAGCACGGCAGCCGCGGGAAAGTACTCATTCCGTACGATTCTCATCAGGGTCCCCATGCCTGCTCCTCCTACCGTCCCCGCACAATTGGCCTGTCCGTTCCAGTATGCGGCGCCCGGACCGGACTTCCCGCGCGCCACGGGCCGATGTGATCAAACCGACCCCTGCCGGGCCGGCCGACCTGCGTCAGGGGGTCCTTGGCGTGACCCGAACGCCGGCGACTGCCCCTGAGACGTTGCCGGACGGGAGCCGTGCGAGCCTGGCAAGGAGGGGCCGCATCCCCAACCGGTCGAGTATTCGCAGCCGGTGACGCCAGCAACCAGCAGCACGGCCGCCAGAACTATCTTCCCGCAGCGGCCCTGTCGGTTTCCCCCAAAACGTGACATGCACCGAGCGTGCACAGGAGGTGGATCACGGACGTGGGACGCCTGCATCAATGTTCGGCATCAAAGTTCGGTGCGGAGCACGCCTAGCGGTTCATTCTGCGTTCGAAGCGGGCGCGAGCGAGGTCGTAGGCCTGGCGGAGCAGCGTCCGGGCGGTCTGGGCTGTCGATGGTCCCGGATTGACTATGGCCAGCCACCCCAGGGATCCGTAGACAGGATGAGCAATTACACTGTCAGCGACGCTTGGATCAACGTCGTCGGCCGGCTCCCCTGGTTGGTGGCCGGTCCACTCAACGAAGGCGGCCCTTCCGGCGGCAATATTTACGCGGAAGAATCCTGGCCGGTCAAGGCGCGACTGCTCATCTTCGGGGTAGTCCTTTGCCACGATCGTCGCAAAGGGTTGAGTTGCTTGGGGCATGATGCCGTCGGGGGCGTAGTAGAAGAATGTGTCACCCCAGGCAAGTTCTGGCGAGCCATCTCCTTGGCCGGCCGTGACGGCCAGTGCACCGTCGAAGCTTTTCACCAAAGCAATAATTTCATCGATGGTCATGCCTCAAGCATTTCATTTAATTTGGTCGTCCCGATCAGCCGAGCGGTGTCATGATGGGCGCATGAGCCAAGTCACGTGCGATCTGACCATCTCCCTCGACGGATTCGCCGCCGGACCGAACCAAAGCCTGACGGACCCCCTGGGCGAGGGCGGAGAGCTCCTGCACCGGTGGCAGTTCGAAGAACCCGAGCCCAACGCAGCCGCGCTCGACGGCATCCTCGCGGCCGGCGCCTACATCATGGGACGGAACATGTTCGCAGGGCGCGGGGCGTGGGATGAGGAATGGCGGGGCTGGTGGGGTGAGGAACCGCCCTATCACGCACCCGTGTTCGTTCTCAGCCATCATCGACGCGAGCCTCTGGAGATGCAGGGCGGCACCACGTTCAACTTCGTGACTGATGGGATCGAATCCGCGCTGGCCCAGGCGCGGAAGGCCGCTGGCGGCAAGGACGTGGCCGTTGCCGGAGGAGCGCAGACCGTCCGCCAATTCCTTTCGGCGGGGCTGATCGACGAGCTGCGGCTCCACATCGCGCCCATCGTCCTGGGAGCGGGCGAGCGGCTGCTGGACGGCGTCGAGAATCTCAAGCTTGAGCCGACGGAAGTGAGCGGTACCCGCCTCGTCACCCACGTGCGCTACCGGGTAATCCGCTGAAAATCCGACGAAACTCCGGAGTAGCTTGCTGACCGGCCTGTCACGGGGCTCTGCACGGTACGCACGTACGCGTTCTGCCGTCCGGGCGGCACGCCGTCGCGTTAGCATTGGTCCCGACACGTCTGACCAGGAGGATGCATGCCGTACACCGTTGACTTCGAGAACGTTTCTACTGTCGGCTTGGAATCGTCTCCGGTCGCCGAGGCCCTCGCCGGGTTGCGCGCCAACGAGGCCCGCTATTACCGGAACAAGTACGACCATGCCTTCACCGTGAGCCCTGCAAGCGAGGTTCCGGAGGTGGTCGACCGGGTGAGCCGGATCCTCCGGGACGAGCGCGACATCGTCATTGGATCCCGGCCGCTGGAAGCGACCGCCTTCGAAGTCGACGGCTTGCGGATGGCCTACGTTTTCTACGAGTCGGGGCTGTCGATCAACGTCATGTACAGCATCGAGGACGGCGGGAAGCGGGCGGTCGGGTTCAAGCTTGCCGAGGGCATGGAAATTCCGGAGGAGTTGGCGCCGCGCTTCAAGTTCGCCCGCCAAAAATCGAAGCTGGCTGGCGTTATTCGCGGCTCCTACTTCGTGATCAAGGGCGAGTACTGACCGGGGGATGGCCCTCATGTCCGGATTGTCGAGCATCAAGCGCATGCTCCGGGTCATGCGGCGCTGTTGATTGAGGAACGCGGGGTTCTCGTCGCCGGTCACATGCTTTCTGATGTCTTGATTCCGATGCTCGACTTGAACGACACCGCTGACCCGATCGAGGATTGCCTCGCCGCGCTGCGGCTGCTCGAGGGCGTGGTGGGCGACGTCGATGTCCCCGTCCCCGGCCACGGGTCCATCGGCGGAGCTGATCAGGTACGCGCACGGATCGACCAGGATCGGGCGTACGTGCACGCCCTGCGTGACCCATGTTGCCAGCGATCCGCGGGTCGGGCCGTCGGCTATGCCGGGCTGGGACTGGGTGGGCGGCGTGCACGCACGGCAACTCCAGCAGCTCGCCCGAAGAAACCAGCGCGACGGAACGCCCGGCTAGCCATCGCATACCGGGCACTGCGGGCTGTCCCCGCGCACCCCGCGACTGGACGAACTGCTTCGAGCCTGCCCGGAGCCAATTGGTCGAAGTATGCAAACTGTCCGACCCCGGGGCTACACTAAAGTATCGAACATATATTCCCATTAGCCTGGGGTGGGTTTTGGGCGTCTGAACTGCGGTTTTACTGCCCAGACAGGTGTCCTTGACGCCAAGATGGAGAAGGTCGAAGCACGTTCATGCGTGGTCCAGACCCACGCGCCTGGACAGGGCTGACGTGCCGCCCCGTGGCAGAGCGGGCATGCCTTCTTCATAGTTTTCATGGCTGGAGCGTATGGCCAGGGTCGGCCATGGTTCGGCTGCGGATCATGGCCGGGCCTCACAACCGGCCAGGGAGTTTCTCGAGATGGGCGCCCTGCTGGGTGTACTGACGGCTGGTGCATGTCCACAATCCGCCACTTAGAGGTCCAACTGCTCGGACACGCGGGCTTCCGGGCCGGCTAGTCGACTGCTATTGCTTGCTGCACGCCACGTAAGGCAGCCCCTCTGACGTACTTCGGGTAGGGGTACTGCGTCAGGGACGTGGCGATTATTTCACGGAGCCAGTCCACGGGAGGAGATGGGATGTCGCGTCGGTAGGTATACAGGGTGACGCGGCCGGGTGCGATGTTGAAAGGGAGCGCAAACTGGCGGACCGATCCGTGGGACTCGATGATGTCGGCGAGGGCTTTGGGTACGACGCTGATGTGGTCTGTCACGGCAAGGGTCTGCGCGACCACGGCAAAACTTGGGAGGGTGATGGTCACGGAGTCACGGACGCCCAGTTCGGCCAGCCTGTGGACGACATGCTCGTGCCCCAACGCCTTCGACACGACAACATGTTTTTCGGCGGCGATTTCCTCCATCGATGGGTTGTCGGAGATGCGCGGGTGCGTCCTGGCACAGACGCCCACGTAGGGCATGTCCATAAGGTGCTCACCCAGCACGTCACTCTCGGGTATGGCAGGGATCCCGATTGCCGCGTCGATTTCGTTGCGCCGTAGTCGATCGTGGAGCTGGGAGATGTCCAGCGGTATGACGTCGAGACGAACATTCGGCGCGGCCTCCAGCACGGCCGAAACGATGTAAGGAAACAGTGCCATGAGACCGAGGTCGGTCATCATGAGCCGGAACCGGTGGGACGTGCTGGCAGGATCGAATTCGGAGACGCCTTGAACCGCTGAGTCGATCATCCGGAGTGACTGACTCAATTCCGGATAGAGACCACTTGCCGTCGGTGTCGCTTCCAGGCCCTTCGGTCCGCGGTGAAAAAGCGGATCTCCGAAGAGTTTGCGCAACTTCGACAACGCATAGCTCACGGATGGCTGGCTGATGGCCAGGATTTCCGCGGCCTCGGTGACGCTGCGTGTCTCGTATACAAGCACGAAAACCCGCAGAAGATTCAGATCATACTTGCCCGGTTCGTCCATACAGCAAGGCTAGAGGATTCCCCCTTCTCTGTATAGAGAATATCTATATCAGCATACCTACATTCTATTTGCTAAATATCGGTGGGAAATCTAGCCTTGAATCAGTGGTGATCTACACCACAGAACGACCAGGTCAAAGTTGATATCCGTTCAGCCGGCACTCCGAGCAAACAACAATCCTTTGGCCGACCTAGCTATTAGAGGTGGCAACGATGAAGTACACCGTCGACTCAATGCGCACGGCACCGGAGACTTACGCCTGGAGCCGCTTCGGGCAGCCGGAGTACACGAACTGGCTTGACGAGAGCATGTCGTGGAAGGAGACCTGCTACATCGGCGACTGGTCCTTCCTGTGGCAGCACCGGTTCACCGGTCCCGACGCGCTCCGGCTGTTTTCCGACATCACCGTGAACAGCTACAAGAAGTTCGACATCGGCCAGTCCAAGCACGCGATCCACACGAACAAGGACGGCAAAGTCATTCATGAAGGCGTCCTCACCCGCTTTGGCGAGGAAGAATTCGTCGTCCATGGCCGCGGCGGTTTCTGGGCCGCATTCAACTTGGAACGCGGCGGCTACGACGCGCGGGGAACCAAAGAGGACTGGTTCATTTTCCAGGTCTCCGGCCCCAACGCCGTAAAAGTTCTGCACGAGCTCACCGACTCCCGGGACCTCCTGGAAGCAAAGTACATGCACGTCGTGCCCATCACCGTGGCCGGGCACAGTATCTACGCACTGCGCCAGGGCATGGCAGGTGAGGTCGGCTTCGAACTTCAGGGACCCAAGGAAATTGCCCAGGAGATCTACAACGCTGTCCTCGAAGCCGGCAAAGTCCACGGCATCCGTAAACTGGGCGGCCGGGTCGCCCTGATCAACCACCTTGAGGCCTGCTTCCCCACCATCGCCACGGATTACATCCCGGCCATCTTCGACGAAGACATGGCCGAGTACCTGGAGTACTTCCGTGCCGCGATGCCGGCTTTCGCCCAGCCTGCCTACATCGCGGGCAGCTACGACGGTCAGGACATCAGCGAGTACTACCGCAGCCCGGTGGAACTGGGATGGGGCAAGGTCGTCAACACCGAACATGAGTTCCTTGGCCGCGTTGCATTGACCGCCGAAAAGGCATTTCCGAACAGGGTCATCCGGACCCTTGAGTGGAACGGCGAGGACGTCGCCGATGTCCAGGCATCCCTCTTCCAGGAAGGGGACCACTACGACTTCATGGAAATGCCCCGTGACCAGCGAGGTTTCATGTGGGCAGACCGGGTCGAGATCGACGGTCAGCTCGTCGGGGTCGCGACATCACGCGGATACTCCTACTACTTCCGCAAGATGCTCTCGCTGGCAACCGTCGATGTGGAGCACTCCGAGCCCGGCACCGAGGTAACCGTCATCTGGGGAGCCCCGGGCCACCCCCAAAAAGCGATCCGGGCCATTGTCCGCCCGGCCCCCTACAAGACCGACAAGTCACGAGGTGATCTCCTTGCAACCGTCTAGCACCACCCTCCCGGCCAAGCCCGCCGCAACTGGCGGCACCGCCGATAATGGCTGCCTTAACGTCAGCTGCCCCGATCAGCCCGGAATCGTCGCCAAGCTGACCCAGCTTCTCGGTGCCCACGGGGCGAACATCGTATCCCTCGACCAGTTCACCACCGGGCCCGAAAACGGCACGCTGTACCAGCGCACGGTCTTCCACCTTCCCGGGTTCGCCGCTAAGCGGGAGACTTTGGAAGCGGACATCCAGACAAAACTCGCCGAACCGCTGCAGATGGAGTGGAAACTCACTGACACATCCAAGCGCAAGCGGGTCGCGATCTTCGCATCCAAAACCGACCACTGCCTGCTGGACTTGTTGTGGCGGCACCGCCGCGGGGAAATCCCCATGGACATCGTCATGGTCATCTCCAACCACCCGGATCTGGCCGACCAGGTGCGCCCGTTCGACATCCCCTATTTCTACGTACCCGTTAGCGGGGATAAGAAGGACGCAGAGCGCAGGCACCTGGAACTCCTGAACGGCAACGTGGACCTCGTAGTCCTTGCCCGCTACATGCAGATCATCTCCGCGGAATTCCTCGACGAAGTCCAGGTCCCGGTGATCAACATCCACCACTCGTTCCTGCCCGCGTTTATCGGCGCCGGACCGTACCAGAAAGCCAAGGACCGCGGGGTCAAGCTCATCGGAGCGACGGCCCACTACGTGACCAAGGACCTGGATGAGGGACCGATCATCGAACAGGACGTCATCCGCGTCTCCCACCGTGAATCGACCCCGGAGCTGATGCGCTTCGGAGCCGACGTCGAACGAAGCGTACTCTCCCGTGCGGTCACGTGGCACTGCCAGGACAAGGTCATGCGCGACGGCAACACAACGATTGTGTTCTGACCATGACAGCACACATCATCGACGGCAAAGCACTCGCCAAGAAGATCCGAGAAGAGCTGCGCGCCGACGTGGAAAGCTTCAAACGTTCCACGGGCGGGCCCATCGGTCTGGCGACCGTTCTGGTCGGGGATGACCCGGCCTCAGAGGTCTATGTAGGCAGCAAACGCAAGCTCTCCAAGGAGGCCGGCATCGAGGACCTCCACCGCCGGCTGCCAATGGATGCCACCCAGGAACAGGTGGCTGCGGCACTGGACGAACTCGCAGCCGACCCCGCGGTCTCGGGCATCCTGCTCCAGCTTCCCCTCCCTTCGCATCTGGATGCCAAAGCCCTGATCGACCGGATCCCTTGGGAAAAGGACGTGGACGGGCTGACGACAACCAGCGCCGGGCGCTTGGCACGCAGCGTGGAAGGGCTGCTGCCGTGCACGCCGCAGGGAGTCATCTCCCTGCTCGAAGACGAGGGTGTTGAGTTGCAGGGCGCCAACGCCGTTGTCGTCGGGCGCTCGGACCTAGTCGGAAAACCGCTGGCCCAGCTCCTGCTGCAAAGGAACGCCACAGTGACCATCGCGCACTCGAAGACGAAGGACCTGGCGGCCGTCACGCGCCAGGCCGAGGTGGTCATTGCCGCTGCCGGTGTTCCCCACCTGATCGGCGCTGAACACATTTCCGCAGGGGCTGTCGTGATCGACGTCGGCATCCACCGTTCCGGTGAAGGGCTCATCGGTGACGTCGACTTCGACGCCGTCAGCAAGATCGCGTCAAAGATCACCCCGGTCCCCGGCGGTGTCGGTCCGATGACGATCGCCGAACTTCTCCGCAACACACTCAAAGCAGCACAGCTCCAAAACTAATCACGCAATTTGCCGGCCTATTGAGGCTGGGCCGGCCCCCACCGCGCGCCCGCACGGTGGACCTCCCCTCCCAAGGAATCCCCATGTCCCAAACCAGTGTCGCCACCGTCGTCGGCAGCGCCAAAATCTCCCGTTTCCACCTCAAGGCAGCCGCCATTTGCGCACTGCTTATGATCGCCGATGGATACGACCTTGTATCCTTTGGCTCCGTCATCCCCCACCTAATGAAGGACTGGGGCACTGACCCCATCACCCTCGGCGTCGTGGGTTCCACGGCCCTTGCCGGCATGTTCGCCGGCGGGCTTGTGGTCGCACCACTGGCTGACAAGTACGGCCGCCGCAAACTCATCGTCGCCGGGGGCTGATCCTCGCCAGTATCGCTGCGTTCGCGTGCGCGTTCGCCGACACCCCGCTGGTACTGGGTGCGTTGCGCTTCGTCGTAGGCGTGGCCCTGGGCGCGTTGGTTCCAAACTTCATGGCGCTCACGGGAGAACTCTCTCCCACCAAGTCCAAGGCGTTCTTCGTAGCCACCGTCTCGGCGTTCTACGCAGTTGGAGGAGTCGGCGCAGCGCTGCTGGCCATCTACATCGAGCCGGTACTGGGCTGGCGCGGAGTGTTTTACGTGGCCGGCTTGTCCATCCTGCTGGTGCCCGTAGTGCTCAAGCACCTTCCTGAATCCCCGGAATACCTGGCCCACGTCGGCCAAGCGTGAACGCCTGGACGCGGTGATGAAGCAGATCGAACCCAGCTAGAGTCTGAATACAGTAATCGCACTCCCGACCCCGGCCTCCGGCAAGTCCCGCATCGCGCAGCTCTTCACTCACGGGAACGCCCTGGCGACCTCACTCATGTGGGTCTTCTTCATCATGACGATGGTCCTCAGCTACGCCTTGAACACCTGGCTACCCAAGCTGATGCAAAACGCCGGCTTCGAGCTCGGCCCTGCCATGTGGACGCTCGTTATCCTCAACGCCGGCGGCCTGTTCGGCTCAATCGCAGGCGGCTGGATCGCCGGACGGACCTCCTACCGCAAGACCCTCGTTGGCTACTTCGCCCTGGCCATCGTGTCCTTAGTCCTTCTGTCCATAAAACCCAACGCGTTCATGTTGAATGTCCTTCTGTTCACTGCTGGAGCCGCAGTGATCGGGATCCTGGCCATCATCCATGCCTTCGCAGTGGAGTTCTACCCGGTCCACATCCGCAGCACCGGCGTCGGCTGGGCCACCGGCACAGGGAGAATCGGCGCCATAGCAGGTCCCATTCTCGGAGGCGCTCTGGTCGCGTCGGGCCTTCCCCTACAGATGAATTTCGTGCTCCTGACTATTCCCGCAGTTCTCGGCGTCACCGCAGTCATCATCGTTACAGCGCGCCGATTCAAATCAGCAGCCACCAAAGGCGAAAAACCCGTCCTCGTACCCTGACCACCCAACAACCCGGCGTCCCCGATCGGCAACAAACAGACACTGGATGGAAAAGATCGGAACAGATTCCATCAGGTCCCCGTCTCTGGACAAACAATCCCAGAGGCGGGGATTCCGGGCTCATGCCGCTGGCGTTTCCGCCAGCACGCTCGCGCCGGATCAGAAGGAGCCTCTTTTGCACCACAAACACACACTTGCAAGCGCAGGCGACCATTCCCTGCTGCTGGCGAGGCCGGAGTCCGGAACCTCACGACGGAAGCTGGTCCTAGCCACCGACTGGACCACACTGGTCACCGGCGAGAAGGTGTGGACCCGCACCCAGACCCCGCCCCACACAGCAGGATGGGTCGATGAAGTCACACCGGATGGAAGCATCGCCTGGATCGTTACGAGCGGAGCCATTCGGCGCATGTATCACCACAGCGATGGTGACGAGCTGTGGACGGGCCAGGACTAGGCCGGCCGCCCAACCCATGAACGGATGCTTACGCGTGGAGGCAGCCAGTGCTCATGATTCCTGTTCGAGTTCTGCCAGTCGCGCCCGCACCTGGTCGCCGAGCCCGCAGATCAAGTCGAGCTGCTCCGGGGTGAGGTGGTCGATCAGAACCTTGCGCACGTCCATCACGTGCGGCGCGGCGGCAGCCTCGATGACCTCGCGACCTTGCGGTGTGATGACCACGACGGCGCCGCGCTGGTCCGCCGCGCAGCGTTCACGGCCCACGAGACCGCGCTTTTCCATCCGGGTCAGATGCTGCGAGAGCCGGCTCTTCTCCCAGCGCAGAACGTCGCCTAGCGCAAACGCCCGCAGCCGCCCGTCCGGCGCCTCCGACAGGTGGGCCAGCACCTCGTAATCGGCGCTCGACAGACCGCTGCGCTGGCGCAGCTGCCGCTCGATGTACTGGGACAGATCGGCCTGCATCGTCATCAGGCTGCGCCAGGCACGCTGCTCCCGGTGGTCCAGCCAACGTTGATCACTCATATCTGTCACGTTACCCCATGGTTGACATGTTAACCATTCGACGCCTATGGTTTGGTTAACACATAAACTACCTGGAGGTTTTGCCGTGACCATCACAGCCATCGTTCTCAGCGCTCTGCTGGCCCTCGCCGCACTGGGCGCGGGCATCCCGAAGATCAGGCTCAAGGGCGATATCCCGCGCCAACTGCAGGAACACATGGGCGCCAGCGCCTCCCTCACCCGGTTCATCGGCCTGGCCGAGGCCGCCGCGGCGATCGGACTGGCGGTCGGAATCTTCTGGCACCCGCTTGGCATCGCGGCCGCTGCCGGCCTGGCCGTCGTGTTCGCCGGAGCGATCGCCTACCACCGCCGCGCCGGCGACTACGCCAACCCCAAGACCCGGGGCCCGGCGATGGCCCCGGCCGTCCTGGGCCTGGTCTCCGTGGTAACCGTGGCCACCTTGTCCCTGACTGCATAAACCACGCGCCCAGCGGAACCCGTGCCTGGCGCAGGCGCAGGTTGCCATGCCGTCGGCAGATCGCTCCGCCGCCCGGCCCGCCCCACTCCAACCAGAGCCCCCCTCACTCTGAACCAGCACCGTCCGCCCGGACGCGTGCCTCAACAAGCAGCACCAGGAGACGCCATGTCAATCCACATCCTTGCCCTCGTCGGTTCCGTACGCGCCGGATCACACAACGGCCAGCTCGCCCAGGCCGCCGCCAAGCTCACCCCGGAGCTAGTCGAGCTGTCCATACAGGAAAACCTCGAGCAGGTGCCCTTCTATAACGAGGACCTCGACAGCGAGGGGAGCATCCCGCAGCACGCCGCAGCCCTGCGGGAGTCCGCCGCGCGTGCCGATGCCCTCCTGCTGTTCGTCCCCGAGTACAACGGCACCATGTCAGCCGTTCTGAAGAACGCCATCGACTGGCTCTCCCGCCCCTACGGAGCCGGCGCCCTCTCCGGAAAGCCCGTCGCCGTCATCGGCGCCTCGGGCGGCCAGTACGGCGGCGTCTGGGCACACCAAGATGCCCGGAAGGCAGCAACAGCCGCGCAGGCCAATGTGATTGAGGACATCACCCTCTCCATTCCCAACTCGCTGACACGGTTCGCCGACACCCACCCGATCGACGACAGCGAGATCTCCACCGAACTCAAGTCCGTCGTCGCGCGCCTTGCCAAGGCGGCCGAACGCACCACCGCAGCGCACGTCTGACCGACTCCCACCCCCCGACACCCTCCTCAGCTTCGACTATGAAAAGCAGGCACACATCATGAGCAGCATCAGTATCATCGGTCTTGGAACCATGGCCCGAATCCTCGGCACCCGGGCGGTCGCCGCCGGCCACAGCGTCCAGGTCATCGGCCGTGACGGTACCAAGGCTGCCGCCCTGGCCGGCGGACTCGGTAGCCATGCCACAGCAGGGACGATCGCAAGCGGCGCGCTCACCGGTGACATCGTCATCCTGGCTGTGCCGTACACCAGCGCCTCGTCCATCGTCGGCCAGTACGGGGACGCCCTGACCGGCAAGGTCATCGTCGACATCACGAACCCCTTCGATCTCACCACGTTCGCCGCGCTCGTCACTCCCGAGGACAGCTCCGCCGCACAGGAGATCGCAAAGGCCGCCCCTGCGGGGGCGCATGTCGTCAAGGCGTTCAACACGCTCTTCGGCGGCGTCCTCGCGTCCGGTGAGGTCGAGGGCCGCCCCCTCGATGTGTTCATCGCCGGTGACGACGCCAACGCCAAGGCGTCCGTGTCCTCGTTCGTCGAGAGCCTCGGACTGCGCCCGTTGGTCACCGGTAACCTGAAGACCGCGCACTGGCTGGAAGGAGCGGGTCTGCTGCTTCTCGGTCAGGCCCAGCGGCAGAAGAACTTCTCCCTCAGCATTAAGTTTCTTGGCTGAACCCACGTCAAAGCGCCGCTCCCGATCCGGATCGGCCGGGACAACAACGGAGTAACCGGGCCCGCGGGACCAGATCGACCAATCCGGCGACCGGTGCGGAGACTCGATCTCTGAGATCGAGTCCCCGCTCGCCCCACTCCTCGACCCGATGCCGCACAGGCGGCGCGTGATGCAACCACTCACAAGGTGGGCTCCCGGCCAGGCCCCCGGCCGGCCGCACGGCCGACAACACCCCGATACGCCGACGCATGGCCCCGGCACGCACGCATGGCGGTGCGTCGGGCAACCCCAACCAGCGAAGGAACGAGCCCATGAAGTCCGGAATGATCGATTCGGGAACGCTCTCCCGCGCCATAGCCGGTCACTCAGTAAAGGCCGGTCACGACGTGGTCTTCAGCAATAGCCGCGGCCCCGAGACGCTCAAGGAAATCGTGAACGCCTTCGGGCCGGACCTTCACTTGCCCCACCTCTGGCGATACCGCTCCCAGTACTGATCCGCTGCGCTGAGAAAGTTCGCTTGCGAGTTCGCTCGGTGACAATCGGGTAACCCTCAAGCTCAGGAAGTCGCATGCCCTGCGCCAGAGCCGCGACGATAATCCTTGCCGGCGGTGCGACGACCCGGACACCCGCAGATAGAACGACGCCAAAAACCGCTGCGATTCACGGCCAGGACGGTGCACGATCAAGTGCACGGAGACGCGGGGACTACTGTGACGTCAACGCCGGGCCTCGCGCAGCGCTCCATGCGCCCGTGCCAGCCGATCCTGCAGACGGCGGTTCTCGTCCGTCAGCTGCCGGATGCGTTGGTGGGCAAGCTGAAGCCCGGCTCACCAGGCGCCTGAACGCCATCGGCATCCACTCAATCCTTGACCTCAGCCGCGCAGACCCCGTGATGATCAGGGACCGGTTCTCCGTGGTCACGACGCGGACCGTGCTCGAACTGCAGGGAACACCCTGCATCCCACTTGAGGAAGAACGGATCGGGCGGGATCAGCTGATCTTTTCCCGCTCCTTTTCCACGCCCATTACAACGTCCGCTGAGCTGCGCCAGGTCCTGAGCGTCTACGCACAACAGGCAAGCGCACGGCTGGCCCGGCATGGGCTGCAGGCCAAGATCCTCACCGCATTCGCGGGCACATCAGAGTACAACCCGCAGGATAAGTCCTTTCCGTCCGTGTGCATTCGGCTGCCGATGCCCACCGCCGACCCTGTGCTCCTGACACGGGCAGCGCACGGGCTCCTGCCCGCCATCCAGGATGGCAGCAAGTATGTCCGCGCCGGGATCATGGTCACCGACCTTCGGCCAACCGGAATCCAGAAGCCCCTGGAACTGTTCGAGAACCTTCACGAGGAGGGCAACATCGGCCCACTCGTGGAGGAAATCAGCCGCAGGTACGGCAGGGGCGCAATCGGACTCGGGTTTGCCGGGCTGCGCAGCGGCGTCGATTGGAGCATGAAGCGCGACATGCGATCACCCCGCTACACGACGCACTGGGATGAGATGCCGGTTGTCAGGGCAGCCTGATGGGCTCTGAGGTTGCCCTCAGTCCACGAATTCAGATTGAGTCTCGATGAAATCCCACTCTGCTTCAGTCAGGATGCTTTGCGGGGTGTCCGGATGAGGGCCCCCGGCTTCTGCGATTCCCTGCACAACAAAGAGCGGAAGTTCCTCGGCCCTGAGGTTTTCCCGGAGCCACTCCTTGCTTTTCAGGTCCAGATCAAGCCACCACATGTAAATCTGCATGTCCCGCCGCCTCTCTACGACTCAACGCTATGCGTGCTGCACCCCAGACACAAGGGACAAAACGGTGGCCTCGCCGCCCCGGTTTACGGGATCCGCCACGCGGCCGCCGGCAGGCAACCGCCCAGTTCAAGCCTAGTTATTCCCTGTGCCGGGGAACACAATGGAGTATGTCCCCAGAGCGCTTCAGCGGCCCGCCTCCCCTGCTCGTCGGCGTAATGCCGGGCCAGCATCCCGAAGTCCTCAAGACGGCAGCCACGCTGGCCCAACAACTCGCTGCGCCGCTCCTGTGCGCCTACGTGGACGAGGCAAGCTACCTCGTGGAATGGGATCCGGCGCGCTCTGCCCACCGCCTTTCGCTGCATCCGGACAAGGACGATGAGGACATCCGATCCGTGACGGAGGGCCTCAAATCCGTCATCGGCTCCGCAGTCCGGCCCGGGCCGCCCACGGAGTGGACGCTGCGCACACTTGCCGGCGATCCCGCCCGGGCGCTTGGAAGACTTGCGGCCGAGGTCAACGCACCGATGATTATTGTGGGCACGGCCGAGCGCGGCTGGGCACACCGGATCACGGAGGCGCTTAATGGGTCCGTGGGTGACTGGCTCAGCCACCACCAAAACCGGCCCGTCCTGGTGGTGCCCTTTCGGAGACCCGCCCATGAAGACGGTTCCGACTAGAGTTGCGGCGCTCAGTAGCCGCGTAATTCCCGGTGCTGTCGTGGCAAAATTCACCCCCTGAAAAGTAAAGCGAAAGTAGTTATTCGAGGTGGTGGCGAACTTCATTACCGGCAAGTAAGCTGGTGTTCGCAGGTTGATTTAGCGTCTGCCCAAAAAGCTGCTCCGGAGTGCGTATCCCCCAATAACGCACTCCGGAGCTTTTTTGTGCCCACTGGCGGCCGAGGGCACCAATGCGGGGCCCAAAACCAAAAGCGGGTCATTGACTCATACCCCCCAGGGGTATAGCTTGGACTTATGAGCACTCCTGAAGGACCGCCACCGGCGGTGCACGAAGAGTCACCGCCGCAGCATGGCTACACTTCGGACAAGGACGCCTATCTCCGCCGGCTTCGCCGGATCGAGGGCCAAGTGCGGGGAATCGCCCGCATGGTGGAGGAAGACAAGTACTGCATCGACATCCTGACCCAGGTCTCGGCCGTCACCAAGGCCTTGCACGCCGTCAGCCTGGGCCTCGTCGAGGAACATATCGGCCACTGCGTTATCGGCGCGGCCGCCGAGCCTGACCCTGACCTGCGTGCCGAGGCCATAGACATCAAAGTGAAAGAAGCCGCGGACGCCATTGGACGCCTGCTGCGGTAGCGGCAAGACCACCAACCGAAGCCAGCTGACCGACCCTGTCAGCCAGTTAATGAGGAGCCAGCAAATGAGCACCATCTCCACCACCGTCCACGTTTCCGGCATGACCTGCGGGCACTGCGTCTCGGCCGTCAGCGAAGAGCTGGAGTCGCTCGCCGGCGTCGAGGAGATCGACATCGCCCTCAATGCGGGCGGCCTCTCCACGGTCACCATTACCTCCACCCAAGAGCTCTCCCCGTCCGAAATCGGGGAAGCCGTGGCTGAAGCCGGCTACCTCGTGGTGGCGAACGAGGCCTGAATCCCACCCGGCGAAACCAACCAGGAACCGAAATGAGCACCGAGCAACTGCCGGGCAGCCCCGAGGACAGAGTGATCGAACTCGCGATCGAGGGCATGACGTGCGCATCCTGCGTCAACCGGGTGGAAAAGAAACTCGGCAAGCTCGACGGCGTCCAGGCATCGGTCAACCTCCCCCTGGAATCCGCCCACGTCACAGTCCCGGCCGGAATCACAGACCAACAGATCACCGACCAGGTAGCCTCAGCAGGCTACAAGGCCCGGATTAAGCCAGCCTTACAACCTTCGGCCGCCGCGGCGGAGCACCAAGGCGACCACGAAGACCACATGGCACACGGCGGCACGGCCTCGGCACTGAAGCCGCGCCTGGTCGCCGCGGCCATCCTCACGGTCCCCGTCTTCCTGATCTCGATGCTCCCGACCTTCCAGTTCCCGAACTGGGCCTGGGTGGTGGCTGCCCTGGCGTTGCCGGTGGTCAGCTGGGCGGCGTGGCCGTTCCACCGGGCGGCGGCCATCAATGCCCGGCATCTGGCATCCACCATGGACACGCTGGTATCCCTCGGCGTCATCGCCGCCTACGCCTTCTCGCTCGCGCAGCTCCTCGCGGACCCGGGCATCACCGGGAATCCAGCCATGGAACGGATGGAAGGCACAGGCTCCGGCGGCCTGTACTTCGAGGTCGCTGCCGTCGTCACCACATTCCTGCTGCTGGGCCGGTTCCTTGAGGCGAACGCCAAAGCCAAAGCCGGGGACGCCCTCAAGGCGCTGCTCAACCTCGGCGCCAAGGATGCCACGGTGCTCGTCAACGGCGCAGAAGTGAAAATTCCGGCCGCTCAGCTCTCCGTGGACGACGTCATTGTGGTGCGGCCCGGTGAGAAAATCGCCACCGACGGCGTCGTTGTCAGCGGTTCCTCCGCCATCGACGCGTCGCTGGTCACCGGAGAATCCGTACCCGTTGAAGTGGGCCCCGGCAGCCCCGTCACGGGTGCCACCATCAACGCCTCCGGCCGGCTGCTGGTCCGTGCCACGCGCGTCGGCGCTGAAACCACGCTGGCCCAGATGGGCAGGCTCGTGGCCCAGGCCCAGACCGGCAAGGCCCCGATCGCCAGGCTCGCGGACCGCATCAGCGCGGTGTTCGTGCCCGTCGTCCTGGCCATAGCCGTCCTCACGTTCGCCGGCTGGCTGCTGGTTGCCGGCCCGGACGTCAGCGGTCAAGAGCTGCGTACGGCGTTCACGGCAGCCGTGGCGGTCCTCGTGATCGCCTGCCCCTGCGCCCTGGGTCTGGCCACTCCGGTGGGCCTTCTGACCGGAACCGGGCGCGGCGCGCAGCTGGGCATTCTCATCAGGGGCCCTCAGGTGCTGGAGGACACCCGCACGGTGGACACCATTCTGCTGGACAAGACCGGCACCGTCACCAGCGGGCAGCTTGCCGTTGACGCCACCCTTTCCTTTCCCCCGTTCAGCGACGCCGATGTACTGCGGCTCGCCGGCGCGGTGGAAGCTGCCTCGGAGCATCCGATAGCGCACGCCATCGCCGCTGCCGCACGGGCCGACGTCCCTGCCATGAGCCTCCGGACGGACGACGGCGCCGGGCTCCCCGCCGTCGTCGGCTTCCGTTCAGCACCGGGCGGCGGAGTGGTGGGCACCGTGGCAGGGCGGCCGGTGGTCGCCGGCCGGACCGGCTGGCTCGAGGAAAACGGCGTCGGCCTGACCCCCGAAAACCACCGCGCACTCCGCTCCGCCGAACACTCCGGGGCCACAGCCATCTGGGTCGCGGTGGACGGCGGGGCCGCGGGCATCATCTGTCTGCGCGACACCATCAAGCCCGGCTCCGAGGCAGCAATCAGCCGGCTCAAGGGGCTTGGGCTGCGGCCCATCCTGCTGACCGGTGACAATGGCGCCGTCGCCGCGCAGGTGGCTGCCGCCGTCGGGATTCCCGCGGACGACGTATTCGCCGGCGTCCTGCCCGAGGGCAAGGTGGACGCAGTCCGCCGACTGCAGGCCGGCGGCGCAACGGTGGCCATGGCGGGTGACGGCGTGAACGACGCCGCTGCGCTGGCTCAGGCGGACCTGGGCATCGCAATGGGCTCCGGCACCGACGTGGCCATCGAGGCAGCGGACCTCACGGTCATGGGCGACGACCTCGGCCAGGTGGCGACCGCCATCGAGCTTTCGCGCCGCACGCTGGCCACCATCAAGACCAATCTTTTCTGGGCGTTCTTCTACAACGCCGTAGGCATCCCGGTAGCTGCGCTGGCGCTGCTCAACCCGATGATCGCCGGCGGTGCCATGGCCGCAAGCTCAGTGCTGGTGGTGGCCAACTCGCTCCGGCTTCGCAGGTTCGCCCGGCCTGGGAAGTAGCGGCGGGGTCAGGCGGCGCCGAAGCGGACCGCCGCCCTGGCCTTGGCCTTCGCAGCTTCCTCGGCCCGGTCCTTCGCCGGCGCGTGCGTCACGAGGGCGTCGAGCAGGTGCTGCGTTGCGTGCGCCACCTCATGCACGGCACGTTCGAAGGCTTCCTCGTTGGCCTTGGAGGGCTTGGTGCTGCCGCTGATCTTGCGCACGTACTGCAGGGCCGCGGCGTGCACCTCCTCCGACGTGGCGTGCGGTTCGTAGTTGTGAAGTGTATGGATGTTCCGGCACATACCCCCATGCTAGGCTCTGGACCGCCTGGGATCGACCCTCCGGGCACCATTCGGGAGGGGCGCGGCACCCATGGGAGGGCTGCATGGGGAGCGGTGCCCATCGACACCGTTTTGGGTTGGAGGATAGCTTTTAGGCAATGGATCTTCCGGACGAGCCGGAGGCCGCTGGGGATGCCGACTGGATCGGGTCCGTTGATTGAAGGAGATATCGAATGGCTATTTGGGGTGCAGACATTGCCCAGCTGAAGAACCTGGGCACCAAGCTTCAGGCGGGTTCGGCTGAGATCGAAAAGCAGAAGTCCCTGCTGACCAAGGTGCTCCAGGGCACCGACTGGAAGGGCCCGGACGCAGACAAGTTCCGCAGCGAATGGTCCGGACAGCACGCCGCCGCCCTTGCCAAGGTTGCGCAGGCGCTGGAAGAGGCCGGCAAGCAGGCCTCCCGCAACGCCACCCAGCAGGAAGAAGCTTCCCGCTAAGGCAGGATTCACGGGAGGGCCGGACGCCATGGCGTCCGGCCCTCCCGCCGTATAAGCATGCGCCGAGGGCGCCGTGCCGGACTCTTGGCGGAAAACGTCCTAGCGGACGGGCTCGACGTCGTTCGCGTGGTCGAGCGGCGCGGTCACGGCGGCCCCTGGTTCCGTCTGGCGGCCGGATCCCCTGAGCTCGTCGAGCCGGACCAGCACCACGCCGCCGACGATGAGTACCCCGCCGACCAGCTGGATCGCTCCCGGCAGTTCCCCCAGCAGCATCCACGCCCAGATCACGGCAAACAGCACCTCTGTGAGGGAGACGAAGGAGGCCACCTTGGAGCCCAGGGCGCGGGCCGCCATGATTCCCGATACATAGGCCACGACGGTTGCGAGCACCACGAGACCACCCAGCGAAACCCACCACGGCGTGGTCCAGGGTCCCAGTTTCGTGTCGGCAGTGCTGAAGGCCATGGGCAGCAGGCCTGTGGCTGCCGCCAGCCACATGACTGCGGCCCCGACAAGAAGCCCGCCCGAGGCCAGCACGATCGGCGGAAGCGTGTCGTTTTCCTTTGCCGTGATGAAGAAGTAGATGGCCAGGCAGACGGCTGCCGCCATCCCCCAGAGCACGCCGACGACGTCAACCTTCACGGCACCGGTAAGGTCCAGCACCAGGGCCAGTCCGCCGAGCGACAGCAGGGTACCGGCGATGGTGAGGGGCCGCGGGCGCCTCCGGCTCGCTGCCCAGAGCCACAGCACGATGAGCACCGGGGCGAGGTACTCCAGCAGCAGAGCCACGCCCACGGAGAGCCGGGAAACCGCGTTGAAGTAGAACAGCTGGCACGCCGCCACGCCGATCAGGCCAAACAGCACGATGGTCAGCCAGTTCTCCCGCAGCTGGTGCCAGCGTCCGCGGAGTGCCGGGATGGCAGGGATCGCAAGGATGATGGCTGCGCCGGTCAGCCGGGCCGTGACTGCGGCGCCAGGGGTCCAGCCGGTTTCCAGGAGTGCTTTCGCGAATGATCCGGAAAGCCCGAACACGGCCGAGGAAAAGAGGGCCGTGCCGAGGCCTGACGCCATGAAGCCCCGCGCGCGGGCGGCTGCCGGGGCGGCCGGAGAGATCGAGGGGCCTGCCTGGAGCGGCATCTTGGCACGGTTGCTGGCTGCAGGCACAGCTGCCTCCTGTCAGGAGTAAAGTGGGGTATTGGTCATGACATTACGCCGGGCACTGTAAGGAGTCAAGATGGTTTTTGCCCCTGACACGGAGGTGGCGCTGCGCACCGCGGTGAACCTGATTAACAGCGCGGCAAACGGGGAGGAAAAGCTCGCCACCGTGACGGACCTGGACCAGTTCCTGGCGGCGGAGGGCTTCACCGGGTCGCGGACGAAGGACGCTGCCGAACTGGCGAGCGTGCAGGCTCTCCGGACGGAGCTCGCAAGGCTCTGGACGGCCGACGAAGATACAGCCGTGGAGGGGGTAAACCGCCTCCTGCGCGAGGCGCATGCCCTGCCCCAGCTCCTTAAGCACGACCAGTGGGACTGGCACCTTCACGCCACCACACGCGAGGCGCCGCTGGCGTACAGAATGGGCACGGAGGCAGCCATGGCACTGGTGGACGTGATCCGCAGCAAGGAAATGGACCGCATGCTCTTGTGCGCGGCCGATGACTGTGACGCCGTGGTTCTGGACCTCAGCCGCAACCGGTCAAAGAGGTATTGCGACACCGGCAACTGTGCCAACAGGGCGCATGTGGCAGCCTATCGGGCGCGCCGGGCGGCAGGGGAGTAGGCGGATAGGTGCGACGGCGGCGCTAGGGGGTTTCGCCGTCGGGGTTTGAACTGTCAGCGGAGCGGGGAGTACTTGGCGGCGTCTGCGGGCCGGGGCCGCCGTAGCCATGGGACGGCCGCTTGGCCGAGCTGAGGTTCACGCCGGATCCCTTGCCCAGGTGCGCGGCGTTGTCCTTGTAGCTCATGGACAGCATGGCCGCGATGACAAGGGTGACAATGAATGCGATGCCGGCGCCCGTGAAAGCGAGGTCGAACCGCGGCGAGTGGGCACTGCCGCCCGAGGCGAAGATCAGCACGCCGAAAAAGGCCACAACACCCCAGAAGGCTGAGAACATCAGCGGTCCCTTAACCGAGGTCCGCGGATTGCGCGGTTGTCCTGGCATCTGGTTTGCCACGGTGTGTCCTCCCATGCGGGCGGCAGCGACACGGCCCACCCGTTTTGATGTGTGATTGTTCTACAAGGAGTAGAACCCTTACCTCTAGTTTACGGCCTTCGCGGTGGCCGTCCTCGCATCGTGCCTGAGCGAAAGGCCCGCAAGGATCCAAAGCACGCCCGAGATGATGGCGCCTCCGCCGGCAACCCCCAGCAGGGCGTGGGGACCAAGCGGGATAAAGAACGGCAGTGCGGCGGCAGTCCCAAGACCGACAAAGCCGGAGGTGACCCAGTCGCGGGCCAGGGTGTGGCGGCGCCGGAACCTCAGGCCCAGGTATAGTTCAGCGGCGCCCGCGAGGCCGATTCCGAGGGCCGCGATGACGCCGAAGAGCAGGCTCCCCTGCAGGATCAGCAGAGTGACGCCGGCGCCGATCAGGATGGATGCCGCCGCGGACATGGTCCTGCCGGGAGCCACGTCCCGGCGAAGGCCGGCCAGGGGGATGCCCCAGAGCAGCACGGCACCGGTAGCCAGAAGGTACAGCCCGCCGGCGAATCCCATTCCGGCCACGGAGGGCGCCGCCCAAAAAACGGTCACCGCACCGAAGGCCAGCGCCGCCGCCGCGCGGAGCAGCACGGGCTTCCACAGCTCCGCTTGGTGGGCAGTCACGGATGCCGGCTCGGCTGGGTTCACGGGGGAAGTCACCGCTCCAGTTTAGTGCGCCCCTGTGCAGCGTCGAACCTGTGCGGCGTCGAACCTGTGGGGAACGGGGCTCAGGAGCCCAGCACCATCCAGCGGTCCGTACGGGCCCGAAGCCCAAGAGTCACAGCCCTGGCCAGCATGTACCCCAGCGAAAAGGCAGCCCACACCCATACGAGCGCCGCGGCACCGCCTGCGCCCGCGAACGGGACCGCCAGGAGCAACGGGACGTACACCGCAAGGTTTATGACGCCGGCAATCGCCAGGTATTTCGCGTCGCCGGCCCCGATCAGCACGCCGTCGAGGACGAACACGTAGCCGGCGATCGGCTGCCCTGCGGCCAGCACCCAGAGTGCGAGCGTGAGCACGGACCGGACTCCTTCGTCGGAGGTGAACAGGGCGCCGGCAAAGGGGGCCGCCACCGCGAGCAGCACGCCGGTCACCACGCCAAAACCGGTGCCCCAGCGGATCATGGTGCGGGTCAGCAGCCGTGCCTTCGCCGGCTTGGAGGCGCCCAGCTCCTTGCCGATGAGAGCCTGCGCGGCAATCGCCAGGGCGTCCAGCGCGAAAGCCAGGAACGTAAACATGGTCATGGCCAGCTGGTGTGCCGCGAGGTTCACGGCACCCTGGGCGGTGACCACCAGCACGGTGGCCAGGATGGCGATCCGCAGACTGAGCGTCCGGAGCATCAGCCAGGAGCCCACCCTCGTCATGGACCGGATCCCGTGCCAGTCGGGCAGCAGGGAAACGCCGTGGTTTCGGGCGCTGCGCTGGACCATCACCAGGTACACGGCAGCCATGGCCCACTGCGCGATGCTGGTGCCCACAGCCGATCCGGTCACCGACCAGCCCAGGCCGTAAACCAGTACGAGGTTCAGCGCAACGTTCACGGTGAAGCCCGCGGTGGCCACCACCAGCGGGGTGCGGGTGTCCTGAAGTCCCCGCAGGACCCCCGTTCCTGCGAAGATCAGGAGCATCGCCACCAGCCCGGGCATGGACCAGCGCAGGTAGTCCACGGCGAACTGCCGGACGTCGCCGCCGGCACCCATGAGCCCCACCAGGGGTTCGGCCGCAAGGAAGCCCGCCACGGCCAGGACGGCGCCGAGCAGCAGGGCGAGCCAGACGCCGTCTCGTCCGGCGGCGAGTGCCTTGGCGAACTGGCCGTCGCCAACCGCCCGCGCCACTGCGGGGGTGGTGGAGTAGGCAAGGAACACCATCAGGCCCACCGCCGTGTGAAGCACAGCGGAGGCCAGACCCACGCCGGCCAACTGGGACACGCCGAGGTGACCCACGATGGCCGAATCGGCGAGCAGGAAGAGCGGCTCGGCGATGAGCGCTCCGAATGCGGGCACGGCGAGCCGCAGGATTTCGCGGGAATGGCTCGCTGGTTTCAGGTCCGAAACAGCGGTCGCAGGTGAGTCAGGCACGGTTTCAGCCTAGCGGCCGCCCCAACGAATGGTCCCCCGGAGCGCTGCGGGCAGGCCGCAGGCTGCCTTGCGGCGGGGCGGCCGCAGGCTGCCGGTAGGATTTCTGCAGTGCCCCTGACTGAGTCCCTCCCCCAGCCCGTTACCGTCTCCGTTGCCCGCACTGTGCTCCCCGGCCGTACGCGCCAGGCCAGTGCCTGGGCCCATGCCGGCCAGGAACTCGCCCGCGAATGGCCCGGCTACCTCGGATCCGGCTGGGTCCGCTCGGCGGCCGATTCGGATGAGTGGCACATGCTGTACCGTTTTGCCGATGCCGACCTCCTCAACGACTGGGAGCAGTCCGAGGAACGGCGCTGGTGGATCGACAGCGCCTCAGGCCTCGTGGAGATCACTCGGGTTGAGCGCCGCACGGGGATTGAGGGCTGGTTCGCGCAACAGGGCGACGTCCACCTTGCCGTTCCCGAAACCGTGGTGCCTCCCCGGTGGAAGCAGATGGTCAGCATCTTCCTGCCGTTCTTTCCGCTCAGCCTGCTGGCTAATTTCCTGCTTCACCCGGTGACCCAGGGCTGGCCGCTTGTCTTCCAGGTGCTGCTGGCCACCTGCCTCCTGACGCCGCTCATGACCTACATCTTCCTTCCCGTCACCACCCGGCTGCTGGGCCCGTGGCTCCGGAAGATGCGCTGACGGGGCGGACTTCCGCTGCGCGGCGGGCTTAGAGAATGTGGGAAAAGCCACAGCGCGTCACATTTAGTTGACACTTCAACCAATGACACGAGACAGTGGAATGGAAGCCGGCGATCCGATCGCCCGCTCATACGACCGAACGCAACCGATACGAACGGTGAAAATTTTCCATGAACCAGTCCACCCTTGCCACCACAGCCCTCACGATCCTGCGCGTCATTGTCGGATTCCTGTTCGCAGCCCACGGCTGGCAGAAGTTCAACGAGTTCACCATCGCCGGCACGCAGGCATCATTCACCAAGATGGGGATTCCTGCAGCTGAGGCCGCTGCCCCCATCGTGGCCACCCTTGAACTGGTGGGCGGTGTCGCACTGATCCTCGGGGTCCTGGCCCGGGTCTTCGCTGCACTGCTGGCCCTGGACATGCTCGGCGCGCTCTTCCTGGTTCACGCCCCGGCAGGCGTTTTCGCTGCCAACGGCGGCTACGAACTGGTCCTCCTGCTGGCCGCGGCCGCCCTCGCCGTAGCACTCGCCGGTGCGGGGTGCCTCTCGCTTGACCGCGCCCTCTTCGGCCGCCCCGGCTCGAAGCTGAACGTCCTCGCCTAGTCTTCCCCGGCAAAACGTCTTCTTCGAAAAAGGGCGACGGCGGCTGCGCACTTCGGTGCGCAGCCGCCGTCTTTCGTTGGACCTCCTCGAGGAACGGGTCTGGAGCCTTAGCCCGTAACGCCAGTCAGCTCGTCCGGAGCGTGTTCCAGCCCGCCTGTCCGGGCAGCCTTCGAGCTCCACCCCGCCCACAGACTCAAGAGTGGCCGCATCCAGCTAAGTGGCGTTTTAGAGATGCCCACCGGCGCTGCCCGGTCCGCTTGTGGCGTGCGGTGCAGCGTTTGTGTCGGTCCGGCTGCTGCGCGGCGCCCGGCGTCAGTAAGATCGCAGCATGAGCGAGACTGCGGCGAATTCCGTGACCCTCCGATTCCTTGCGGCCCCCACCGACGTCGGCCACAGCGGTTCCGTGGACGCCGGAACGGTCCTGGAGTGGGTGGACAAGGCTGCCTACGCAGCCGCCGTCGGATGGGCCAAGTCCTATTGCGTCACCGCCTACGTGGGCAACATCCACTTTGCGGACCCCGTGAACAGCGGCGACATGGTGGAAGTCACCGCCACTATCGTCTACACCGGCCGGTCCTCCATGCACATCCGCACTGTTGTTTCCTCAGGCGATCCCAAGGGCGGCCCGGCCACCATGCGGAGTCAGTGCATGGTGATCTTCGTGGCCGTGGGCGAGGACGGAAAACCCACCCCCGTCAAGCAGTTCGAGCCCACCACGGCGGAGGAACTCGAACGACGCGACCACGCCCTGGCCCGGATCAAGATCCGTGAACAGATCGTGGAAGCCATGAACGCACAGGAATATACGGACGCAGGCACCGCGGAGCGCGTTGTGCTGCGGTTTATGGCCGCACCCACTGACGTCAACTGGGGCGGGAAGGTCCACGGCGGCATCGTCATGAAGTGGATCGACGAAGCCGCGTACGTCTGCGCATCGCGCTACTGCGGCAAGGACACCGTGGCAGTGTTCTCCGGCGGGGTGCGGTTCTACCGCCCGCTGCTGATAGGGCATGTGGTGGAAGTGGAGGCACGGCTCGTCTACACCGGCACCAAAGGCATGCACGTGGCGGTACATGTCCGCTCGGGCGATCCCAAAAGCGGCGAACTCAACCTCACCACCTACTGCCTCACGGTGATGGTGGCCCGGGACGCCGAGGGCACCTCGGTACCCATCCCCGAATGGGTCCCGGTCTCTGACGAGGACAAGCGCCTCCAGGCGCATGCCCGCCACCTTCTGGAAATCCGTGCAGCGGCGCCGGGAAACCGTCTGCCGAACCACCTCCTGCAGCAGAGGGCGTAGCAGGCGCTCCGGCTAGAACCCGCCGCCTCCGGCGTCTGCTGCCATATTGGCGAAGCGGGAGTAGTGACCCTGGAAGGCGACCACGATGTCCTTGGTGGGGCCGTTACGGTGCTTGGCGATCAGGATGTCCGCCTCGCCGGCGCGCGGCGACTCCTTGTCATAGACGTCCTCGCGGTGGAGCAGGATGACCATGTCCGCGTCCTGCTCGATGGAACCCGACTCACGGAGGTCCGAGACCATGGGCCGCTTGTCCTGTCGCTGCTCGGAACCACGGTTCAACTGGGACAGGGCAATGACGGGGACCTGGAGCTCCTTGGCCAGCAGCTTCAAGGCACGGGAGAACTCCGAGACTTCCTGCTGGCGGGACTCAACCTTCTTGCCGGAGCTCATGAGCTGCAGGTAGTCGAGGATAACCAGCTTGAGGTCATGCTGCTGCTTGAGGCGGCGGCACTTGGCACGGATCTCCATCAGGGACATGTTGGGGCTGTCGTCGATGAACAGCGGGGCATCATTCATCCGGCCCATTGTGGTGGCGATCTTGGACCACTGCTCGTCCTTGATCGTGCCCTTGCGGAGGTCCTGCAGGCCGATGGTGGCCTCCGCCGAAAGAAGTCGCATGGCAATCTCGTTCCGGCCCATTTCCAGGGAGAACATGACGGTGGCCAGATTGTTCTTGATGGCAGCGGACCGGGCAAAGTCCAGGGCGAACGTGGACTTACCCACAGCAGGGCGGGCGGCGATGACGATCATCTGCCCCGGATGCAGACCGTGGGTCAACTCATCCAGTTCGTAGAAGCCCGTGGGCACGCCCGTCATGCCCTCGCCGCGGTGGCCCGAAGCTTCGATCTCGTCCACCGTGGATTCCATGACGTCCTTGAGGACCACGTAGTCCTCTGCAGTGCGCCGTTCGGCTACGGCGTAGATCTCAGCCTGGGCCTGGTTGACAAGGTCTTCGACTTCGCCGTCGGATCCGTAGCCCAGCTGGACGATCTTGGTGCCGGCGTTGACCAGCCGCCGCAGGACTGCGCGCTCGGCCACGATTTCCGCGTAGTATCCCGCGTTGGCAGCGGTGGGGACTGTCTGGATGAGCTCGTGCAGGTAGGCCGGACCGCCGATTCTGTTGATCTCGCCGCGCTTGGTCAGCTCGTCCGAAACCGTCACCGCATCCGCGGGTTCGCCGCGGCCATAGAGGTCGATGACGGCCTCGTAGATAGTCTCGTGGGCGGGGCGGTAGAAGTCCTGGCCCCGAAGGATCTCCACCACATCAGCGATGGCGTCTTTGGAGAGCATCATGCCGCCAAGCACGGACTGTTCGGCAGGAATGTCCTGTGGAGGCTTGCGGCTGCCTTCGGATCCGCGGGTGCCCTCGATTGAGTCCAGGTGCGTAACTGACAAAGCTGCCGTCCTCCATAGTGTCCGCAGTCCCCTGATGGAGGCCTGCGGCAAGTCTGCCGTGTGCCGTTGAACGCGCGTTTCCGCGAAAGCTGCAGCGCCGGCTAATGAAAAGTTGTACCAGCCAGCCCTGACAATTTAAGCCGGAAGCCGTGGCCTCGGCCGACGCCTCATCCACAGGTTTTCCACAGGGCACCGCGGATTATCCGAAACCCTGAAATGGGGGCCCCGGTCCGGTTGGCTGATGTGGAGCGCATGTCCCGATTCGGTGTCTCCGCTACGTTAGCGCCCGCCGGGCAACGCACAAAGCCCGGAGTTTTGCACGTCTGTGGATAACCTGTGCACAATGGGCCGCTGCTTGTGCACAGTCTGTGGGCGAAGGTGTGGATATCAAATTTCTTTCACGCCTATATGCGGCCTGACCTGCGGAAACGCCCGTCGAGGCCTGTGGACTCAAAATTCTTTTCTTGAACCTTCATCCACAGCCGGAACGCCGCGACTGGGGATACTCGCCGGTAATTTCCGCGTGTTGACCGCCGGGGATGGGCGGAATGTGATCATTATCGCGAACGCTCCCCGAACCGCTCCACGCCGGGCTGCGACGTTCGGCCACGTTCGGCCCGACAGGACCGCCGCATGCGTACCGCTGCGTATGCTGTGGATAACGACTAACTGGCCTAAGCTCTATCTATGGGCGACGTTCTGATAGCCATAGTGCCTGTCCTCGTTCTGGCGGCGGTCCTTTGGGCCCTCTCCACGGCACTGAAGCCGCGCGACACCGGAATGTCGGAGGCCGACCGCTACCAGTTGGATCTGGCCAGGCGCTCACAGGCCCACTATGCGGCCCAGGTGCAGGCTGCGACGGCCGCGCGTGCACGGGTTGATGCGGCGACGCGTCCCAGCCAGAACGAGCAGCAGCAGACCCAACAGAACGATCACGCCCGGGCCGCGCTTCTGGCTCAGGCGGCCTCTGGTCCCGCCTCAGGCCACCCTGGCTACCAGGGGTACGTCCTGCCCGGGGGGCAGGTCAACGCGCAGTTGGCGCTCCAGCTGCAGTCGATGGCGCGTAACGGGCAAAAGCTCCAGGCCATCAAGCTCCTGCGCCAGGCAACGCACTCCGACCTTTTGACCGCCAAGCAATACGTAGATCGGCTTTAGAACCATGGAACCGCTCGTGATCCCCGTCCTGATCCTCGTGGCCGTCGCCGTCGCCCTGGCCTTCGCCGTCCGGGCATGGAACCGCCGCCAGCGGACTGCCGTCGGGCCGGCGCAAGCACCGCCGGACTCTGTCGAACTGGCCAGGGCGGCTGCGACCAAGCTGTCCGAGGACGAACACCGGAGGCTTTATGCGCTGATCGCGCAGGGACAGGCCATGGCTGCCATAAAGCTCTACTACGAGGTGTCAGGTCTCGGCCTTCGGGCCTCGCGGGACGCCGTGGCGGCCTTGGCTGCCCACCCCCAGCCATTCCATACCCCGGCGGCGGAGGCCAGCGAACCAGACCCCGACGACGAAACGCCGCAGCGGTTCCCCTACCGGTACCGGGCAATCGCGAGCAAGGGCGACGTCACGCGGGAAGTCAGCAGCAACATGCTGAACGACGAGATTTACGGCCGTATCCGGACCCTGGCCAAAAGCGGTAACACGGAGGCGGCGGCCACCGCCCTCTCCAGGCATTCGGACATCACCATGAAGCAGGCCCGCGAATTCATCGCGCTGTTGGACGACTGATCGTCCAAGTGGAGGACACGCCGCATTTCTGGGGCGTCTGACCGCTGAGTCTTCCTGCGCGGGCCAACGTCGCGCAGAACCCGCGAACGGTCAGAAATCGAAGAGGTCGCCCAGCCATCCTTCCTTCTTTTTTGGCCGCCGGCCGTCGTACTCGCGGTCATAGCCCTTGCCGTAGCCACGGTCGTCATAACGGGGCTTGTCGTAACCGGGCTTGTCATAGTTCGGCTGCTCATACCGGGGCCGTTCCCGCGGTGCCTCGTGGTTCTGGTACAGGGGAGGCGGGACCATGCCCGGAGCTGGCGGGGCCGGTACTGGCGGCGCCGCAGGCGCGCCCGCTCCCCCGAACGAGTCGGCCGCACGGTCAATGATCTTGTCCAGCTCCCCTCGGTCAAGCCATACGCCGCGGCACTGGGGGCAGTAATCAATCTCCACTCCACTGCGTTCGCTCATGATCAGGTCTACGGAATCAACAGGACACTTCATGACCGGCACAACGAGCGGGTCCCGGGAATAGTTCACCGGTCCGCACCACTACCGCGCGGCGGATATCCCGGCCAGCAGCTGTTCAAAAGGCAGCGACTCCAGGGGCGCCTGCTTCCTGCCGGGCTGCACCCCGTCCAGCAGGCCGGCAAACTCGCCCGCCGCCCGCCCGATTCGCGCCGAAAGGGGAGAGCCGCCGTCGTCCGTGTTCCCCCAGTCCTGGGGGCCGGCAAAGACGGCTGTCGGAGCCACCCTGGTGCGGAGGTAGCTGAACAGTGGGCGCATGGCGTACTCGAGGACCATCTGGTGGCGGTCGGTTCCGCCCGTGGCGCCCAGCAGCACAGCCTTCCCGTCCAGTGACTTGGGGTCCAGCACGTCGATGAAGGACTTGAAGAGGCCGCTGTACGAGGCGCTGAAGACAGGCGTGACCGCGATGATTCCGTCGGACGCCTCCACCCCGGCGATAACCTCTGCGAGGCGCGGAGCCGCGTAGCCGGTGACGAAGTTGTTGGCGATGTCCACGGCCAGATCGCGGAGTTCCACCACATCAACGGTCACCTCGTACCCGGCTGCCTCAAGCTGTTGGCTGGCGGCGCCGGCCAACTGGTCGGCCAGCAGCCTGCTCGACGACGGAACCCCCAGGCCGGCGGACAGAACGGTTATGCGGCGGGTCTCCACGGTGATCTCCTCAGGGTCGACTGTCTGCGACAGTGCATGCGTTTGCATCTACTCCCTCAACCCGGGCCCTTCCGTGTTTATTCCGGACTTCGGAGTTGGTGGCGGCGCTGCGGAGTGCGGGCCGTTCAGTTCGCGAACTATCAGCGCCGGCAGCAAGGCGACGTACACTGCCTCCATGGCGGAAAACAAGACGCAAGTAACCGGCGCCTCGGTGGATGAGTTCCTGGCCGGTGTGGAACATCCTGTCCGGCGCCAGGACGCCCTCCGGCTGCGGGCCCTCATGGCGGAGCTGACCGGCGAGGAACCCGAGATGTGGGGGCCCACCATCGTGGGATTCGGCAGGTACCACTACAAATACGACAGCGGGCGGGAAGGCGATGCCGCGGCGGTCGGATTCTCTCCGCGCAAAGCCAGCCTGTCCCTGTACGGTTTGAGCGCGGCACCGGAAGCCCCTGAACTCCTCGCGAGGCTGGGCAACCACAAGATGGGTGCCGGCTGCGTGTACGTCAACAAGCTCGAGGACATCGATGAAACCGCACTGGCTGAACTGATCCGGGCGGGTTACCGCTACTACACCACCGTGGTCCAACGCCACTGAACCGACCGTGACGGAAAGCGAAAGCCCCCGTTGTCGGGTTCCCGGGGGAACCGACAGCGGGGGCTTTCAGCAGTTCAGGACTGCGCAGCAATCTGGCTTAGAGCCGGAAAGACTACTTGCCTGCGACTACGTCGAGTTCGATCACAGCGGCAACGTCGTCGTGCAGACGGACGTTCGCCTGGTAGGAACCGACCGACTTGATGTGCGTCGGCAGTTCAACCTTGCGCTTGTCGATGCGGCCAAGGCCAGCGGCCTCAACAGCGTCAGCAACGTCGGCCTGCTTGACCGTGCCGAACAGGCGGCCGCTTTCGCCAGCCTTGACGACCAGCTTGACCGGCTTGGCGGACAGCGCAGCGGCCTGCTTCTGAGCATCTTCCAGGGAAGCGTGCTCGCGGGCGACGCGGGCAGCCTTGATGGACTCAACCTGCTTCTCGCCACCCTTGGACCAGGTCAGAGCGAAGCCGCGGGGCAGCAGGTAGTTACGTGCGTAACCGTCCTTGACCTCGATAACGTCGCCTGCAGCACCGAGACCGGTTACTTCGTGGGTCAGAATGAGCTTTGCCATGTTAGTTAATCCCTTCCTTAGCCGCGGCCAGCGCCGGAGTAAGGCAGCAGAGCAACTTCGCGGGCGTTCTTGATTGCCTGGGCGATCTTGCGCTGTTCCTGCACCGTGACGCCGGTGACGCGACGGGCGCGGATCTTTCCGCGGTCGGAGATGAACTTGCGCAGCAATGCTACGTCCTTGTAGTCGATGACGGTGATGTCAGCGGCCTTCAAGGGGTTGGACTTTGGTTTGGGCTTACGGAGTTCAGCCTTAGCCATCGTGGAGCTCCTATTCTTTGGAGCCCGTGGACATTGATCCACGGGATGGTGGTGGTCCGACGGCGGCGGTGACCAAAACGTGCCATATGGCACGCTTCAGGGGTTGCCGGCGTAGAACCTTTGATGTGTTTATTTAGAAGGGAGGTTCGGAATCCGGGCCGTTGCCCCAGCCGCCGCCTGCATTGCTGACCCCGGGCGTGGCCCAAGGGTCTTCCTGCGCTGCGGGCTGGTTGCCACCCCAGGTTCCGCCGGTGTTGCCGCCCTGGTTTGCACCCTGGCCGCCACCGAATCCACCGCCGCTGTTGCCGCCGCCGAAGCCGCCCTGTCCACCCTGACCGCCGGAGCGCTGGGTGCGGTTGACCTTGGCGTTGGCGTAGCGCAGGCTCGGGCCGATTTCATCGACCTCGAGCTCGATAACGGTGCGCTTTTCGCCCTCTTTTGTTTCGTAGGAACGGCTCTTCAGTCGGCCGGAAACGATCACGCGCATGCCCTTTGTCAGGGACTCGGCGACGTTTTCAGCTGCTTCGCGCCACACCGATGCGCGGAGGAACAGGGTTTCCCCGTCCTTCCACTCATTGGACTGGCGGTCAAAAGTGCGGGGCGTAGAAGCGATGGTGAAGTTCGCTACTGCCGAACCTGACGGTGTGAACCTCAGTTCGGGGTCATTGGTGAGATTACCGATGACCGTAATAGTGGTTTCGCCTGCCATCTACTGCCTCCTTGTTCGTTCCTGCGGGGTAAAGAATGAATGCCGGGAGCTGAAATTACTCAGCAACGACCTTCTGCTCTTCGGGGCGGGTGATCTTGGTGCGCATGATGGTCTCATTGAGACTCAGCTGGCGGTCAAGTTCCTTGGCGGTTTCCGGCTTGGCGGTGAAGTTCACCACGGCGTAGATACCCTCGGACTTCTTCTTGATGTCGTAAGCGAGGCGACGGCGGCCCCAGATGTCGACCTTTTCGATGGTTCCACCATCGTTGGTGATGACATTCAGGAACTTCTGAAGCGACGGCTCTACGGTACGCTCTTCGACCTCGGGGTCGATGATTACCATCAATTCGTAAGGACGCATATGTGAACCCACCTCCTTTGGGCTAAGCGGTTACGGCATTTCCGTAACAGGAGGTTCATTTGCGGTGCCGTGCAGGCCAGGCTCCAAAACGGAGGCAGGGCGCAGCACAGACTTCAATATCTTAGTGCATCGGGGAGGGATTCCGCGATTCGTGCTCTGACTCGAGGCTAACGTGCTGCTGCCGGCGGGTGCAGCAGCAGAGACTCCTATGTGGAAAACGTGACGCCGGTACTGACCGGCGCTGCACCCGGGGAAGACGGCCACGGTTCCAGCCACATGACGGCCGGCTGTGGATAAATCACGCCCAAGGAAATACTGGAGCCATGACGACTCTGAAATCGGTCCTGCTGTTCGCCCTTGCCGCGGCCGCGGAAATCAGTGGCGCCTGGCTGATCTGGCAGGCTGTGCGGGAGGACAGGGCATGGTGGTGGGCCGGACTCGGCGTCGTGGCCCTGGGGATCTACGGATTTGTGGCCGCGCTCCAGCCCGACGCCAATTTTGGCCGTGTCCTGGCTGCCTACGGCGGCGTATTCATCGTGGGCTCGTTGGCTTGGGGCGTGATCCTGGACAGCTTCAGGCCAGATCGCTGGGACCTCATCGGCGCCGCTGTGTGCCTCGCGGGCGTGGCTTTGATCATGTTCGCGCCGCGACAGGGCTGACTGCTGTTCACCCGCCGACGGCAACGCAAAACCGTCCGCGCGGCGGGCCTTAACGGCACACCGGGCGGACGGTTCGGGTATTCAAGCTGCGCGTTGCAACCGCGGACTACGACGTCGGCTCTGCGCCCACGCTGGCCGCTTCGGTTTCCGGAACGGCGGCTTCCAGAGGGCCGCTTTCCGCGTTGCCCCTGCGGTAACGCCATACGCCGATGCCGACCACGACCGCAGCGAGGCCGACTGACAGCAGGAGTGACTCCCTGGTGGATTCGAGAATCACCATGCCGATGATGAGCGCGACGATGCTGCCGATGGCCAACCACGTCAGGTAGGGGAACAGCCACATCTTCAGGGCAAGGTCCTTGGCGGCGGAACCCATCCGGCGGCGCAGGATCAGCTGCGACACGGCAATGACCAGCCAGACGAACAGCGCGATGGCACCGGAGGTGTTCACCAGAAACAGGAACACGGTGTCCGGAGCGATGTAGTTCAGGCCCACGGTAATGAAGCCCACCACGGTGGAGGCCAGAACAGCCGCGGCCGGCACGCCGCGGCGGGAGATCTTCATCCAGGACTTCGGGGCATCCCCGCGCCGGGAGAGTGAGAAGAGCATCCGACTGGCCGTGTAGAGGCCGGAGTTCAGGCAGGACAGCACGGACGTGAGCACAACGATGTCCATGATGGTGCCGGCGCCGGGGATGCCGAACAGTTCGATCACCGCAACATACGGGCTTTTGGCGACGTTGGCTGAGTTCCACGGCAGCAGGGTGACAACAATGGCAATGGAGCCGATGTAGAAGACCAAGATGCGCCAGACCGTGGACTTCACGGCCTTCTTCACGGCATCCACGGGGTTCTCGGACTCGCCGGCGGCGATGGTGGCGATTTCGGCGCCGAAGAAGGAGAAGACCACCACGAGGATGCCGGCGAGCACCGCTCCCGGCCCGTTCGGCAGGAAGCCGCCGTTGTCGGTCAGGTTGCTCAGTCCCGGTGCCGGAACGCCGGGGACCAGGCCCAGGATGGCTGCCACACCAAAGAGCAGGAAGAGGACAATGGCCGCGACCTTGATGGAGGCAAACCAGAACTCGAACTCACCGTAGGACTTCACCGAGCCAAGGTTGGTCAGTGTCAGCAGGACCATGAGGAGCAGGGCCCAGATCCACTGGTCGATGCCGGGAACCCAGCGGTGCATGATGGCGGCACCGGCGGTCGCCTCGATTCCGAGCACGATGATCCAGAACCAGGCGTAGAGCCAGCCGATGCTGAAGCCTGCCCAACTGCCCAGAGCCTTGTCGGCGTACGTGGAGAAGGATCCGGTCTCGGGATTGGCGGCAGCCATCTCACCCAGCATCCGCATCACCAGGATGACCACGATTCCGGCGGCCGTGTAGGCAAGCAGGATGCCCGGTCCTGCCTGCTGGATTGCGGCACCGGAGCCGACGAACAGCCCTGCGCCAATGACCCCGGCGATGGCGATCATGGACAGGTGGCGGGGTTTCAGGGATTTCGAGAGTTGCTGGTCAGCGTGCATGAATGCGCCGTCCTCTTGTTGATTTCAGATCTTGGGTGTGGGCCGGAGCCGGCAGGAGCGTGTGCCGCGTCCCACATGATGCGTCCCACATGATGCGTTTCACACTAGGCGAGCAGCCAAGGGCAGAGACTTATGCAGTCGCACAGTTTGCCTCGCCGGAAAACGGGCAGACTTCCAACGGGAAGTACTAATAGTCAACGCAAGTTTTCTGGGGCGGACTTTTGTAACGGAGCGGAAATCTTCGCCCAGCGGGCACATCTATGCCGGAACCGCGAAGAACCGTTCCGTCACCTTAGCAAGACGGTGCGGATCCTCCACGCCGCACAGTTCCCTCGCGGAGTGCATCGACAGGAGGGGCACCCCCACGTCCACGGTCCTGATGCCCAGCCGGGTGGCCGTCAGCGGCCCGATGGTGGAGCCGCACGGCATGACGTTGTTGGACACGAATTCCTGGTAGGGAACGCCGGCTTCGCCGCAGAGCCGTGCCCAGAGGGCGGCACCGGCGGCGTCCGTGGCATAGCGCTGGTTGGCATTGATCTTGAGCAACGGCCCCCCGTTGAGGAGGGGATGGTTGACGGGATCATGCCGCTCGGGATAGTTCGGGTGGACAGCGTGTCCGGCATCCGCGGAAACGCAGAACGACGCCGCAAACGCCTGCCGCCGCTGGCTCACCGACGCCCCCAGCCCGTCCGAAATGCGGACCAGGACGTCCTCGAGCACGGGCCCGCAGGCGCCCGAGCGCGACGCCGAACCGATTTCCTCATGATCAAACGCAGCAAGCACGGCAATCGGGGCCGGTACGGTGGTGGAGGAACCGCCCCCCGGCCGTGACGCGAGGGCGATAAGGGCCATCAGCCCGGCGTGCGTCGCGGAGAGGTTATCCAGCCGGCCGGAGGCGAAAAACTCGCCCTTGGCCCCGAAAACGGCAGCCGGCTGCGTGTCCGCAATGACGACGTCGTATCCCCCGATCTGCGCAGGGTCAACAGTCCCGGCGCCGGACACACGCTGGGCCAGGAGTCCCAGCAGGTCCTCCCCGGCTGGATCGCCGAGGCCGAACACCGGATTCATGTGCTGCTGCTTGTCCAGGGCCAAGCCCTCATTCACGGCACGGTCGAGGTGGATGGCGAGTTGAGGAAAGCGCAGGAGCGGACCGGTGGCGGTGAGGTGCTGGGTGCCGTCGAGCATGACCAGGCGTCCGGCAAGCTGCAGTTCGCGGTCCAGCCACGAGTTCAGCAGGGGTCCGCCGTAGACTTCCACGCCGGCCTGCAGCCAGCCGAACCTGCCGGTGGTGGGCTTGGGCTTGAGCTTGAAAGACGGCGAATCCGTGTGCGCGCCCAGAATGTTGAAGCCGGTGGTGGGGCCGGCACCATCGGGGGTCACCCAGGCGATCAGTGCGCCGTCGCGGATCACATAAAACTTGCCTGCCGCCGCTTCCCACGGCTCAAGCTCGTCCAGCCCGGTAAAGCCCGCCCCGTCCAGCCTCCGCGCCGCTTCGTGGACGGCGTGAAAGCTCGACGGCGATGCGCTGACATAGTCGCCCAGGTCCCGGATGTGGTCTGCGGCAGAGGTGTGGAGAGGCATGGCTCCGAGTCTAGCGCCGCGTTAGACAGTGACGTTGAGACCTGCGGTATAGCCGGCCGATACTGAACCCGACATGGTGGCGAGCTGGTAGATGCCGCCGTCGTCGCCGAAGACGTTGTCCGACTGCAAGGTGGTGTTGGGGAAATTCTGGGCGCTGGTCTCATAGCCAGGGGACGTGTAGACCACCTTGCAGGCCGCATCGGTCATCGCGATCTGCGAGACCGCCAGCACCTGCCCGGCCGCTGTGGCGTTATTCATGGATTCAAAGACTTCGAAGTGGATGTGCGGCCAGCGGCCGTTGTAGGCACCCGGGTAGACGGTCTTGAAGGTGACCTGCCCGTTAGCGTCCGCTTCCTGCACGCCGCGGAGGTAGTTCTCGTTTTCCAACCCGGAATCGTACAGGGAGTACTTTCCGTCCCGGTCACAGTGCCAGGCGTAGACGGCGGCGCCGGCCAGCGGAACGCAGCCGTTGGCGTTGTCGAGCAGGGTCAGCGTGACGGTCAGCGGTACGCCGTCGACCTTCGTGGCTGACGTACCGAAGCTGGACGTGATGTCCTGCCGCACCACGCCGGAGGCCTCGAGGACGTTCGGGCCGTTGGACCCGTCGCCCGGGTAGGGACCGGCCGTTTCCTGCGGGATCTCCACACCGCACTCGGCGATCGCCCGGGTCACCGTAGGGGAAGCTGTGGGGGATGCACTGGCGGAGGATGCGGCGGAAGCCGCGGGCGCCGTCGTCGTGCCCGTGGATCCGGCCGGCGCGGACGCCGAGGTTCCGGTGGTGCCCGCAGAACCGGACGACCCACCCGGCGTGCACGCAGCCAGCGCAGCAGCCGCCGTGCCGGCGCCAAAGAACATGCCCAGGGATCGCCTGCTCATCAGCGTCGTGAGGTCGAACTGGAGGCCACGGTCGTGGTCGGGATGCGGCCTGTGCGGGGAGTGCTGCACGTCGGGGGTGCGGGGTGATGTGCTCATGGATCCATGAAACGCCAGGCAGCTATGGCCCGCATAGGGCAATCCTGTGCGGAAGCTGTGCGCGGGGCGCCTGGCGGTACCTGCCGGCGGCCGGTTCAGTAGTCCGGGTTGCTGGGGGTCACGAGTCCTGTTTCGTAGGCATAGACCACGGCCTGGACCCGGTCCCGCAGGTGGAGTTTGGTGAGGATCCGCCGGACATGGGTCTTCACCGTGGCCTCCGAGAGGAAGTACCGGTGCGCGATTTCGGCATTGGACAGGCCCTCGGCCATTGCCTCCAGCATTTCGGTTTCCCGCGGAGTCAGAGCTTCCAGCAGCGGATCCCGGTGGGCGGGGGTGGCGGCAGCCGCGGCCGGCGCGTTGGCAGCCGCACCACGGACGTAGGTTTCCAGGAGCCGTTGGGTAACGCGGGGCGCGACGACGGCGTCACCGCTGGCCACCACCCGCACGGCCTGGACCAGCTCGGACGGCGCCACGTCCTTGAGCAGAAAGGCCGACGCTCCGGCCTGCAGCCCGGCAAAAGCGTACTCATCGAGGTCGAAGGTGGTCAGGATGATGATCCTGGCGCACGAGCCGGAGACGGTGATGGCGCGGGTGGCCTCAATCCCGTCCAGGACCGGCATCCGGACGTCCATGAGAACGACGTCGGGCTTGAGCTCGCGGACCTCCCGGACTGCCTCGGCCCCGTCCGAGGCTTCGCCCACCACTTCCAGATCGTCTTCGCCCTCCAGAATGAGCCGGAAGCCCATCCTCAGTAGCGGCTGGTCATCCACCAGCAAAACCCGGATGCGTCCGGCGTCGCTCATTCTTCCCCCTTGTTGCCGTTGAGTGCCAGGACAGCCTTCACCCGCCAGCCGCCGCTGGTGGTCCGCCCAGCCTCCACGGTACCCCCGTAGATCCCGGCCCGTTCCTTCATGCCCGTCAATCCCTGCCCCGAACCAAGCGCGCCTGTGCCGGTGGGTGCGGAGCCGGTGCCCCGGCCGTCATCCACTACTTCGATGGTGACCGTGGACGGGTCACGGACCACCGTAACGTCAACGCGGCTCAGCGCCCTGCCATATCGCAGCACGTTGGTCAGCGACTCCTGAACAATGCGGTAGACGGTCAGCTGGAACGCGGCATCCGCCGGCAGCGCGGGTCCGGTGTGCGAGTAGTGCACGGGAAGCCCTGCCGCACGGAACCCGTCCAGGAGCTTGGCGAGGTTGTCCCCGGCAGCCAGCGGCTCGCGCGGCGCCTGCCCCGCGGACGCGTCGTCGCGCAGGACCCCGAGAACGCGGCGCATATCCGCCAGGGCGGTACGCCCGGTCCGGGACATCTCTGCCAAGACCTCTGCCGCGCGTTCGGGATCCTTCCGGACCACCACGGCGGCCCCGTCCGAAAGTGTGACCATGACGGTCAGCGAGTGCGCCACGACGTCATGCATTTCCCGTGCGATCCGGTTCCGTTCGTTGACGGAGCCGAGCTTGGCCGCCTGGGCCGCCCACGCGGCAATCTCCTGTTCGTGTTCCCGGCGCTGGCGAACCGATATTCCGATGCCTGTGGCGAGAACGTTTGAGAGCGCGATGGTTGTGCCCGCCGCGATGCTTGAGATCAGCTGGAACTCTTCGGGCGACGTTGCAGAGGCGGGCAGTTCCCTCTCCAGCGGACCCACAGCCGCGAAGAAGTAGAGCAGCGCCAGCGGTGCCGTCGCGAGCGCAAGCGTAACCAGGGCGAACCGCCTGGTGCGCACCACGGCGAGGGCGTAAAGCGAGAACCAGAGCCCGGCGGAAACGTTGGTCCCCCAGGGATGCAGCACGGTGACAGCCACCTCCACGGCCGCAATGAACGCCACAAGAGGAACCGGATAACGTCGCCGGAGAAACAAGGACAGGGCGACGGCGGTGAGCAGCCCGGCTGCCAGCCAAACCCCGGCGCGTACGGCGTCCACCATGGTGGGTGTCACCAGCAGGAGATAGCAGAGAACCACCACGGCATCCATGACGCGCGGATGCTGGTGCAGGTAGCGGCGCAGGCGGCCGCGGCGCCTGGCCGCTATCTCGGCGAAGGACGCGCCGCCCTGGCCGGCCGGCGCGTCCTTCAGTGGAACAGCTTCAGTCATGAAACGAGCCTAGGCTCTGACCCTAGACGTCGCGGATTTTCAGCAGGATCGTGGCGAGGGCCAGCGGCACCACTACCCAGGCGCCCAGGACAAGTCCGGCCTGCCAGACTTCGAGGGTGTCCGGGACGTGCTCTACGGCCGTCAGGGGCGTCAGCGTGTTGCCGGGCAGGTACTTGCGGGCTTCCACGAAGAAGTCGCCCGGAATCAGCTGGAAGGCGATGGGTGCCACGAAGAACAGTCCCACGAGGCTCATGATGCCTCCGGCCGAGTTCCGCACCAGAGTCCCGAGGGCCATGCCGATCGCGGCCACGGCAGCCACATAGGCACTGTTGACGAGCAGCAGCTTGATTGACTGGGAACTGGCAAGATCCAGCTTCAGGCCGTAGTTGTCCAGGATCGGCACGGCAACCAGGCCCGCAACGTAGGTGGATACGGCCGTCAGGATGAAGGCGCTGACCATCACCACGGCGAGCTTGGCGACGAACGCGGGGATCCGTTTGGGCACGGCGGCAAACGTGGAGCGGGCCATTCCTGTGGTGAACTCGGAGCTCATGAGCAGCACGCCCAGCGAGCCAAGGATGAGCTGGGCGAAGGCGATGCCGGACGTGGGGACAGTGACTGCGAGGTCCCCGCCCTGGGCCGCCAGTGCTTCCGCCGCCTGGGGATCGGAGCCGGCCGCATCAGCGAACTGGCCGGTTCCCCAGGCGGACAGGGCGCCGAACCCCACCATCACCACGGCCGTGGCGGCGAGCAGGATCAGGGTGGACAGAAGCGTCCGGAACTTGATGAATTCAGAGTTCAGCACGCGGAAGAAACTGGGTCCAGGACCCGGGCTGGCGGTACGGGCGTTGCTGGAGTGCGCGGGGCCGGCGCTGCGGGGGCCGGGCTGGGCGACGGTTGATGTGCTCATGGCTTTAGTTGCCTCCGGACTGGACGGGGACGGGGACTCCCGTGGTAATCAGCGAGTGGTATTCGACCTCATCCTTGGTCAGCTCCATGTACGCCTCTTCGAGGCTGGCCTGCAGCGGAGTGAGTTCGTAGATCATGACGCGGCTGTCGAGCGCCGCCCGTGCGATCTGGCGGGGGTCCAGGCCCTTGACCTCGAGCAGTTCGTGGTCCTGGACTTCAACGGAGACGCCGGTTCCGGCGAGGACGTTCATAAGCTGGTCGGGCTGGTCCGTGCGGACCCGCGTCCGGGTCTGTCCCTTGCCGGTGATGATGTCCTTGATGGGTGCATCGGCGATGATCTTGCCGCGGCCGATCACGATGAGATGGTCGGCGGTCAGCGCCATCTCGCTCATGAGGTGGCTGGACAGGAACACCGTGCGGCCCTCGGAGGCCAGGAACTTGACCAGATTGCGGACCCACACCACGCCTTCGGGGTCGAGGCCATTGACCGGTTCGTCCAGGATGATGGTCTGCGGGTCGCCCAGGAGCGCGGCGGCGATGCCCAGGCGCTGCCCCATGCCAAGTGAGAAACCCTTGACCTTTTTTCGGGCCACGTCGGCCAGGCCCGTCATCTCGATGACTTCGTGAACACGTTTCTTGGGGATGCTGTGGGTGGCGGCCATGGCCAGGAGATGGTTGTAGGCCGACCGGCTCGTGTGGACAGCCTTCGCGTCCAGGAGGGCGCCGATCTCACGGAGCGGGGCCACGTGCCGGGCGAACGGGACGCCGTTCACGGTGACCGTTCCCGCCGTCGGGCGGTCCAGTCCCATGATCATGCGCATGGTGGTTGATTTGCCGGCCCCGTTGGGGCCCAGGAAGCCGGTGACCCGTCCGGCCTGGACGGTGAAGTCGACGCCGCCGACGGCGGTTTTGTCGCCGTAGACCTTCGTCAGGCCTTGTGCCTCGATCATGGAGCGGTCCTTTGCCTAGCTGCGGAGTGCTGATTGGTCTGCACGTTCCACGCTACCGATGCGGACGGCCGAATTCGCCGGTCTCAGGGATGATTCAGGGGCGAATCAGGGTTGTCCGGCGTAGTCCGGACGGATGAGCCCCTAGTCCTTCGGACGCGGCGAGTAGTACTTCAGTGCGCCGCGCTTGAGAGTGATTTCAACTGCTCGCACACCCGGCATGGTTTCACCGTCCACAGCGAGCACCATGGGCACCGTTCCGCATTCAAGCCGCACGTGGCTGGCCTCCCTGAGGTGGGTAATTTTGGAGGTGGCCACGGTGCCTGTCAGCACGGACCAGAGCATGCGGAGGCGCGCAAAGGATTCGTCGGCGGTGATCATCCTGACATCCAGCACTCCGTCGTCGAGCACCGGGCGGAAGAGCGGGGCATGGTCCCTGGGGTAGTAGCGGCCCCGGCCAAGGTACATGATCCACAGTTTGTGGCGGACGCCGTCCACAATCAGCGTGACGGGCTTTTCCACTGCGAACGTGCGGAACATCGCCGCGACCCCTGCCAGCGGCTTTCCCAAGGCCGGCTGCAGCTGTTCGCGGCGGCGGACCAGGTTGGGGTAGAGCCCGATACTGGCGGTGTTGAGCATGATGAGCTCCACCATTTCGGGGTCGTCCGCCAGCCCTCGTTCCACGGCCACGATCCCGACGTCGGCCTGCGCCGCCTCGCCCTTTCCCGCGGCTTCGACCGCTTCCTGGAGCGAGGGCGTTCCGGCGTCCCTGGCGAAATGGTTGAGCGTGCCGCCCGCCAGTACCAGCAGGGGAAGGTCATGTCCGACGGCGACCGCAGCGGCCGTGCCCACGGTTCCGTCACCGCCCCACACCGCCAGCGCACGCGTCCCGGGCCGCGTCGCCGCCGTTTCTATCTGTTCGGCCAGGTCTTGGTCCGGCGCGATCGTGGTTATATGTGCAAGCGGGAATACTTCCCGAAGGGCCTCCGCGGTCTCCTCCGTGAAAGAACCCCCCAACGAATTCACCGCGATGCTCAGGCCCTCGCCGCTGGGCACCTGGGCCGTCTTGATCCACGTGCGGGTAGTGGGCGGGAACGGGGGCCGGACGGGCCACCATTTCCTGGTGATGAGGGCGGCCCCGGCTCCGATGGCCGAGCCGAAGAGGACGTCTGACGGCCAATGGGCCCCTGTATGCACCCGGGAGTATGCAACTCCGGCAGCAACGGGCGCCACCGCCGCGCCCAGAACCGGCTGGACGAGTCCTGTCCCGAGGGCGAAAGCGACTGCCGACGCAGAATGGCCGGACGGCATGGAGGAGCTGGTGGGCTGGGGATGGACGAAACGGAAAACCGGCAGGTGCTCGGGCAGCGGGCGCGTGCGGGGCAGCAGGGTCTTGAAGACGATGTTGGTGACGGCCGAAGCCACGCCCTGTGCGAGCAGCCCGTGAACGGCGGCCCTCCTTGTGCGTCCGGGAACAAGGGCGGCCACGGCGGCCACACCGAACCAGAGCTTGCCCTTGTTCGCTGACGCGGAAAGCCGGCGGAAGAAGGTGTCATGATGCCCGCCTGGAAATCCCGAGACCGCCCGCATCAGTGCGCGGTCCATCCCCGCCACCCAGCCCGGGCCCCGTCGCAGCATTCTTCGCATCAGCCCACCCTACCGCCGGGGTGCGGGGCTGGGCGTTGGCCCGCCCGGGTCGCGGTTCGCTCCTTCGAGGTTCATTACCTCGAGGACAACGGCTTCGCGGCTCCGGCCAGCAGCAGCGCCACCAGGATCGGTGCGCCGATGGCAAGGAGCGCCAGGTGGATACCGGTGAGGTCGCCCAGATAACCGAGCAGCGGAGGGCCGGCGAGGAACGCCACGTAGCCGATGGTGGAGACCACCGAAACCCTCGCAGCGGCGTGCTTGGGGTCATCGGCGGCGGCGGACATTCCCATGGGGAACGCCAAGGCTGCCCCGACTCCCCACAGGGCGGCACCCACGGCGGCAAGCCAAACGTCGCCCGCGAAGACGAACAGCGCGAGGCCGGCAGCCGCCGCGGCCATGCTCGCCCGGAGCACGGCCACCCGCCCGTACCTGTCGATGACGCCGCCTCCGAAAAAGCGCATGGCTGTCATGGCCAGCACAAAGAGTGCGAAGAGCAGCGCCCCGGTGGACTCCGTCGTGCCGAGGCCGTCCACCGATGCCTTGGCGATCCAGTCGTTGCCCGCCCCTTCGGTCAGAGTGGCACCGAGAACCACTACCCCGATCAGCAAAGTGCGGGAATTTCGCCAGGCGGACGGACCGCGGGCCGGTTTGGATTCACCGGCGTCCGGCACCTGCGGTGCTTCATGGGGAAGAAAGTAGCGCGGCGTGATGAAGGTCAGCAGGGCAACGGCGGCTGCGATGACCAGGAGGTGCTCGGGCAGGCCCACGCCAACTCCGGAAAGCCCCGCACCGATGAGTGCACCCAAGAAAGCCCCGCCGCTAAAAGCCGCATGGAACTTGGGCATGATCGTCCGGCGGAGGCGATGCTCGACGTCGGCCCCTTCGACATTCTGGGAAACATCCCACAGACCGACGCCCATGCCGAAAAAGAAGAGCGCGACGGCAGTACCCGGAACAGACTCCGCGAGCAGCGCGATCGCGATGCCCACACCCGCCATCGCCGCCAGCAAGCCACTTGCCCGGACACTGTTGGCCGTGCCGATCCTGCTGATGACATGCCCGGCGGTGGGCAGCGCGATCAGCGAGCCGACGGCGGTGCACAGCAGAAGCGTGCCCATCTGCCCGGACGAGATGTGCAGGATTTCGGTGACCGCCGGAATCCGGGCCGCCCAGCTGGCGAAGACCAGGCCGTTGGCGCCGAAAATAATGAATGTGGCAACGGCTGCGGCGGAGACCTGCCGGTCGGCGATCTGCTGGGTGGAAGTCATTCGACAACTCTAGCCAAAGGTCGCTGGCTGGGCGTGCCGAAACCCGGGTCCACCTCGGGATTCAGCAGGTGCCCAACGCTCTCTCACTTCCCGCCGCCCCATCCCCAACGCTCTCTCACTTCCTGCCGCCGCATCCCCAACGCTCTTTCACTCCCTGCAGCCACATCCCCAACGCTCTCTCACTTGTCGCAAATAACGCCAAACGCTCCCTCACCGTGTGAGAGAGCGTTGGCACAAAACGTGCAGAAAGTGAGAGAGCGTCGTGCTTAGCGGGCGCGCTCCACGCGCTTTTCGTCCCAGACCGGCTCCGCGGATTCGTAGACGCGCCCGTCGGAACCGAACACCAGGAAGCGGTCGAAAGTCCGGGCGAACCAGCGGTCGTGGGTGACAGCGAGGACTGTGCCCTCAAAGTGGTCGATGGCCCGCTCGAGGGCCTCTGCGGAATGCAGGTCCAGGTTGTCGGTGGGCTCGTCCAGCAGCAGCAACGTGGCACCGGAGAGCTGCAGCAGCAGGATCTGGAACCGCGCCTGCTGCCCGCCGGAGAGCGACTCGTATTTCTGCTCGGACTGGCCTGCGAGCCCGTAGCCGTCCAGCGCTCCGGCGGCGGCCTCGCGCGCCAGTCCGGAGCGGTGTTCGTCGCCGCGGTGCAGAATCTGCAGCAGGGTCTTCCCGAGCAGGTCCGGCCGCACGTGGGTCTGCGCGAAGAAGCCGGGGCGGATGCGGGCGCCGAGTTTTACGGTTCCTTCGTGGGGCACTTCGGCGATTTCGACGTCGGACACCGGCAGGTGTTCGCGCTCCGGGTCGGTGCCCCCGGTGGCGAGCAGCCGCAGGAAGTGGGATTTACCGGAGCCGTTGGAGCCCAGCACGCCCACCCGGTCCCCGAACCAGATTTCGGTGGAGAACGGCTTCATGAGGCCTGTCAGTTCGAGCTTTTCGGCCACGATGGCGCGTTTGGCCGTGCGGCCGCCCTTGAGACGCATCCGCACGTTCTGCTCGATGGGCAGCGCCTCGGGCGGCCCGACCTCCAAGAACTTTGCGAGGCGCGTCTGGGCGGCGTGGTACCGGTTGGCCATGTCCGAGCGGAATGCCGCCTTGTTCTTGTACATGTTGACGAGTTCTTTGAGCTTGATGTGCTCCTCGTCCCAGCGTTTGCGGAGCTCCTCGAAGCGGGCATTGCGGTCGGCGCGTGCCTCCACGTACGACCCGAAGCCGCCGCCGTGTACCCAGGCACCGGCACCGTTGATGCCCGGCTCAAGGGTGACGATGCGGCCGGCAGCGTTGTTCAGCAGCTCGCGGTCGTGGCTGATGAAGAATACGGTCTTCTTCGACTCATTGAGCCTTCCCTCGAGCCACCGCTTGCCCGGGACGTCGAGGTAGTTGTCCGGTTCGTCGAGGAGCAGCAGCTCATCAGGGCCCGCGAACAGCGCCTCCAGCACCAGGCGCTTCTGCTCGCCGCCGGAAAGGCTCGACGCCGGGCGGTGCTGCGCGCGGTCAAACGGCAGTCCCAGCGCGGCCATGCAGACTTCGTCCCAGACGGTCTCGACGTCGTAGCCGCCGGCGTCTCCCCAGTCGACGATCGCCTGGGCGTACCGCATCTGGGTGGGTTCGTCGTCGTGCTCCATCATAGCGAGCTCGGCGTCGTCCACGGCGCGGGCAGCGGCCGCCAGTGCCGCCGGGGCGGCAGAAACCAAGAGGTCCTTGACCGTGGAATCATCCCGGACCTGGCCCACGAACTGGCGCATGATGCCCATGTTGCCGGATCGGCCGATCACGCCCTCGTCCGGAATGAGATCGCCGGCGATGATGCGGAACAGTGTGGTTTTTCCGGTGCCGTTGGGGCCGATCAGGGCTGTCTTGGTGCCGTCGGGGACCTTGAAGGTCACCCCGTTGAGCAGCTGGGTGCCGTCGGAGAGGAAGTAGTCGATGCCGGAAACGTCAATATGGGCCACCCGGCAATCTTCCCATGGCTGACTCCTACGCTCCCGCACGTCCCGTCACCAGGCGGCCAAACCCTCCTGCGTTCGCTGCAGGAGGGTTTCGCGGAACGTTGCGGGAGCTGCGGGAGCGTTCGGATCAGCCGGCGGCAGTCAGGAACTTCTTTAGGAGTGGCCCGGACGTGGTGGCGCCCAGCCCGCCGTCTTCAACAAAGACCGCCACAGCCAGGTCACCATGTACTGCGATGATCCAGGCGTGCGTCTTCGGCGGCTTGGCGTCGCCAAACTCCGCTGTGCCGGTCTTGGCGCCCACGGGTTCGCCCGGCACATCAGCCAGGAAGCCCGCATGTCCGGAGGTCACCACCGCGCGCATCATGTCGGCGAGGGAAGCGGCCTCCACCTTGGTCACCGGAGTCTGCGCATTTTTCGCGGGAGCCTCTGCCGTGACGGTCGACGACGGCGACGCGCCTTCTGCGGGTTGCGTGCCTGCCGCTCCGCTGGCGGCGGGTGAGGCACCCGGGGTGGCGTCCGGGTTGAGGACCAGCACCGGCGACACCGGTGCGCCCTTGGCGACTGAGCCGGCCATGATGGCAGCGGAAAGCGGGGACATCAGCACCCTGCCCTGGCCGATCATGGCCGCCGCGTGCTCGGTACCCTCGGCCTCACCGGGAACGGAACCAAGAAAGGCATCAGCCCCCAGCTTCGGGGCCTCAACCGCCACGCCCAGGGACGTTGCCGCTGATTCAAGCTGCGCCTGCGACACCTTCTCCCGTACTGAGATGAAGGCCGTGTTGCACGAGTGGGCAAAGGCGTCGCGCAGTGTCACCGAGCCCAGCGAATCGGCGGGATAGCCTTCCGCATTCTTGAACTTGCGTCCATCCACCGTCAGCGTCGGCGTGCATTCCACCGTTGAATCTGGGGTGAACCCGTTGCGCAGCATGGCCAGGGAGTCCACCACCTTAAAGGTGGAGCCGGGTGCGTACTGGCCGAGCATTGCGGTGTTGTAGCCGTTGCTCCCGGGGCCGGACGCCGCGGCCAGCACGGCTCCCGTGGACGGACGGAGGGCCACGATGGCGGAGGCAGGCTTGATGTCCGCGAGGGTGTCTTCCGCGAGCTGCTGCAGCTTTGGGTCGAGAGTAGTCTTGAGCGGCGTTCCGGCGGTCGCCTTGATCTCGAAGACGGTGCGGCGCGGATCGGTCGGGGCGGCCTGGATCTCTTCCCTCGTGAGATCCGCGCGCTGCACCCTGATCGCAAGGCCGGCCGTTCCACGGAGCTGCTCGTCGTACTGCTGCTGCAAACCGCCGGTGCCTGTGACGTCGCCGGCGGTCAGGGCGCCGTCGGACTTTTCGATCTGTTCTGCGCTGGCCTCGCCGACGGTGCCGAGTATGGCGCGGGCAAAGTTGCGGGTGGGGGCGAGCGGCAGCTTGTCGGGGATGGCGCGGCCGCCGGGAATGGCCTCGATCTGGGCGTCGGTGACGGTGCGGCTGTTGGTGTCCCGGAGGGTGATGGCGGGAACAAAGGCTTCCGGTCCGGAGGCCTCAACCTGCTGGGCGTAGGCCGCGGGGTCGATACCCACGAGTTTGGCCAGCTTGGTGGCTGAATCGGCCGCAGCCGCGGTGCCGAGCTGTGGTTTGTCGATGCCGACGTTGACCACGGGCCGGTAGGTGACGAGTTGAGCATCCTGCGCGCCCAGGATGTCCGCGCGCTGCGGGGACTGTGTGGACTTGCTGAGGATCTCCCCTTCGACGAGGTCCGGCACAAGCATGCCCGGGGACCAGACCGTGAGCCACTTGTCTGCGGACTTCCGGAGCCCGGCAGAAACGGTGTACTTCCATTCGCCGGAGTCGATCTTCCAGCTGTAGCTCAGCGGAAAGCTGGCCGTGTCTCCGTCAAGCTTGAGTTCTCCCGCTTCCACGGACGGCTTGGCAGGCTCGAGGGCCTTGAATACCTGTTTCAGCTGGTCGTTGGCCACGGAAGAGTCCCGGCCATCGAATGCAACGGGGCGGAGATCCAGCCCCGCCACGGCCGATGCCAGCTGCTTTGCGGCCGCTTCGGCACCGCCGCGGCCGTCATCGCAGGCCACCAACGACGTGCCAAGAATAAGACCGATGAGAGCAAGTGAAATTTTTTTTGAGTTCCCCACTGCGCCATTATGCCCCTTCCGGCAGCCCACCGCCTGTCACACCGCCGGTGGGCGGGCAGGAGTCGACTCAACCCTCGACCCCCAAGGCGCGCGTGAGGCGCGGTGAGCGTTGTCAGACGCCCAGCGCCGGTACATCCAAGCCAAATATGTCCTTGAGGGCATACTTTGCTGCATGAAAACCGGGCATCCCCGTGACGCCGGGGCCAGGCGGCGTGGACGAGGAGCACAGGTAGACGCCGCGGGCAGGGGTCCGCCACGGGACCGGTGACACCACGGGACGCTGGAGCAGTCCGCGGATGTCCAGAAGCCCAGCACTGAAATCGCCGCCGACGTAGTTCTCGTTATACGCGGCCAATTCGGCGGCAGTAGTCACCTTGTATTTGAGCACCACGTCCCTGAACCCCGGCGCGAATCGCTCCAGCTGATTTATCACGGCCTCGCCCATGTCCACCGTGGAGCCTGCAGGAACGTGGCAATAGCTCCACAGGATTTGCCGGCCGCCGGGGGCACGGCTGGAGTCAAAGGGGGAGGGTTGTGACACGAGCAAGTACGGCCGCTCCGGATGCCTGCCGACGGCGACGTCGTGTTCAGCCTGTGCCGTCTCGGCCCGCGTGCCGCCTACGTGGACTGTGCCGGCGTCGGCCAGTCCCGGGGCGGCCCACGGAACAGGTCCTGAGAGGATGAAGTCCACTTTGCAGGCACCGTTGCCGAAGCGGAAGGACTCCAGGGCGCGGCGATACGATGCCGGCAACCTGCTGCCCGCGAGTCTGGACAGGGCCGGTGGCGCCACGTCCAGCAGGACGGCCTTGGCAGGTTGTAGCTCCGCCAGTGAGGACACCGTGACCCCAGTATGGATTTCGCCCCCGTGCGCGCGAATATCCTCGGCCATGGCAGCGGCAATCGCCGCTGATCCGCCCACTGGAATGGGCCAGCCGTCCGCATGCGCAAGGGCATTCAGTAGCAGGCCCGCGCCCGCCGCGGCTAGGGACGGCAGCCGCGCCACCGCATGGGCCGCCACACCACTGACCAAAGCAGGTGCCAGATCCCCTCTGAACCGCAGGTTCCACAGCGGTGAGCCCTGTTCCAACGTCCTAAGACCCAGGATTGCGGCGGAAAATGGATGAGCCGGGATGCGCAGCAACTGGTCCGAGGTGGTTTCCACGATGCCGTCGAGGTGCCGGACCAGCGGAGCCATGAGCCGGCGGTAGGCGTGGCCATCTCGGCCCAGTTCGTCAGCGGTACGGTCCAGGGAGCGGTAGGCCAGCGCTGACCGCCCGCGGTCGAGCGGCGAGCCAAACTGGACTTTGGGCAGGGCAAGCTCGATGCGGCGTGGCAACTCGAAGGCCTTGAAAAACGGGGAAGCAAGCGCCATGGGATGGACGGCAGAACAGACATCGTGCCAGTGATCGGCCTCAATCACCTGCGATGTCCGGGTTCCGCCGCCAATCTCCGCCGCAGCCTCGTAGACCTGCACTTTCAGCCCGGCGCGGGCCATCACCACGGCTGCTGCGAGGCCGTTGGGTCCGGAACCGACGACGGCGACGTCAGGCATCGCGCGCAGCCGTCCGCCAAGGCAGCAGAGATACTGAGGGACGCAGGGGATCCAGCCGAAGCCGGTCAATGGCGTTATTGAAAGGCCCGCCGTGAGGGTCATCCATGAAATGGCGGCGGATAGGGTCGTATCGGGGGTCCCAGACATCCATTGCCACGCGCGCCATAAGATATGCCGTTGCAAGCATATGTCCCGCCACGGCCAGAACGTAGTAAGGCATGTCGATGTTGTGCTGTGAAACGCCGCCACTGGTCACTTGGCCAAGATACATCCAGATGGCAGCCCAGTGCAGCCCTTCGATCCCTTGCCAGACCAGGAAGTCCCGCCAACGGGGCCGAGCCAGGGCCAGCAGCGGGACCAGCCAGATCACGAACTGGGGGGAATACACCTTGTTGGTCAGGATGAAGGCGGCCACGATCAGGAACGTCAGTTGCGCGATACGCGGACGCCGGGGTGCGGTGAGCGCCAGAACAGTGATGAGAACACAGGCGAGCAGGAACAGGTTCAGGGCTAGGGTGTTGATGGCCTCGGGCGTGAGTATGGTCCATCGGACACGCTCTGCCACGAGGTTGTATGCGAACCAGGGAGAGCTGAATCCGGCCGGGCGGTCCTGCGTGAACTCGAAGAAATACTTCCAGCCGGCGGGGTCCTTCACGGCAAAGGGAACGTTGACGGCCAGCCAGGCAGCCGCGGCCGCCGCTGCGGGAATGACGAAAGCCCGGATCTTTCCGGTGCGCAGGGCCAGCAGAAGGATCGCACCGAAGACCAGCACCGGGTACAGCTTGGTGGCAGTCCCCAGGCCTATCAGGATCCCGGCGAGCACCAGCCGCTCCTTCGAGAAGAAGTACATGCCGAGAGCCAGCATTGCCACGGCCCACATGTCCCAGTTGATCACACCGGCCAAGACGATTCCCGGCGCCAAGGCCACCATGGCGGCGTCCCACGGGCGGCGGCGGGTCATCCGGGCCGTTGCAAGGACAGTGACGATCCAAACGGCCGCAATCAGCGTCGCGTTGACATCGAAGTAGCCCAGGACGCGCGAATCCGTAGCCCCTCTGCCCGGGACAAGCCAGGCCGTTGCTCCGGCGATGAGTCCCATCAGGACCGGGTACTCAAAAAGGGTGCCCTGGGTGAAGAAGGGGAAGGCGCCGTCGCCCAGTCCTCGGTTGCGGAACAGCTCCGGAAAGTCGGAATAGCAGGTGGAGTAAAACTGCGATGGGGTTGCCCATCCGTTGACCCGGCAATAGTCCTTGATGAGAATCCCGGCGAGGGCTGCCACCACGGTGAGGATGATCAGCACGCGTTCCACCGTGAAAAAGCCGGGGGAGACGATACCCGGTGCTGACCGCTGTCCTAAGGGGCCGCCGACAAGTTCAGTGAAATTTTTCAGCAGACGGTCGCTGCGGCTGGGTACCACCACGCGCGCACGCTTTCGATGGGGCGGCGGCTGTGTCTCCTGCATGGGTTCGAGCTTACCGGGGCCGTGTACCTCTTAGCGGATCGTTCAAGAGCGGGTGAAGCTTAACTGCGAAAGCCCGCGCGTGGCCGCGCGGGCTCTCTGCCGAATGCTGTGGGCAGTGCAGTCCATCAGTACCTCCCTTTACCGGAAACGTATTGGAGGGATCGTGCCGACGTGGACTCAGCGCATGCTGCTCATTTGCTGATGCATCAGCGTGTAGACGTCTTCCCGGTTCTGGTCCAGCAGCTGGCCGTTGAACTGCGGTTGCTCCAGCTCTTCGTTTCGGCTGGAAAGAAGCTCTTGAAGCTGGCGAAGCATGGCATTCACCTCCTTTCGGTGTCGGATCAGTCGGCGGGTGAGGCGGGGGCGGGTGCTTCCCCTGGCGGACACGTTCGCAGCCGGGGCCGCTACGGGGGACGCCGCGCCGGCGGGGGCGGCGCTGCTACTACTGGGAGTCACGGTGGATCCTTTGATTCGGGTTCGGTAAATTCAGACAGGGAAATCAAGCAGAATTCCGGGCATGACAAGTAGAGCCATCTAATTTGTCAGAGAATGGCCATAAATGGGCAAAGAAATGCCCGGGCTAATGAAGGGAAATCTGTAAAAGCGGGTGAGTGGCCCCGAAGCGGTGGCGAGGCAGACCCCCCAACAAGAAGCCAGGGTTCTGAATCATGGGGGTGCGGCGCAAGCGCGTGGCTCCGCCATATCAGACCGCCGAGGTCAGAAAGTCCTCCGAAGAAGCAGGATTATCGTCCTGTTATCGCAGCGCCGGTGCGGGCACCGGGAGCGAAGGGTCAGGAGACGGCGAGTCCGTGATGAGGGCGCGGGCCAGCAACGAAGGCCGGGAACGCGGTGATGGTCAACGTCCATCCGCTAGTCAAAGTAATCATTGTCCCAACCTCCTTTTCTGCTCTGCCGGTGTACAAGCCGAATGGCCGGACAACGCGCGCCGTGACCCTGGCAAAGTCGCTCTGGGGTCAGAAATAAAAATACACCAGGAATGATGCAGTTGACTAGTTAATTCTCAAACGAAGTTTTAGAATCCCGAACAAAGCATTCTTAGAGCCCCCAGCGGACAATAGCCGGTGTCCTTTTATCCCAGCCAAGGGTGCACACTTTTGCGGTACCCAAAATGAAGTGCCGGCCTTCCTCCGGGTCGAGTTCCAGCCATCGGGCGGTGAGGATGCGGGAGAAGTGGCCGTGCGCCACGATCAGGACGTTGTCGAGGCCAGACTCCAAGACCCGGGCCACTATCTTGTCCGCGCGGGCCGCCACGTCCTGCAGTTTCTCCCCGTTGGGAACCCCGTGGGTCCAGATCAGGTAATCCGGGTTGTCCTTGCGGATCAGGTCCGAGCTGATGCCTTCGTAGTCGCCGTAATCCCACTCGACGGCCAGGGGCTCGTGGACGGCGTCGGGGAATCCCGCGAGTTCGGCGGTCCGGCGGGCGCGCCGCAGCGGGGAGGTCAGCACGAGGTCGAAATCCACACTGTCCAGGACCTTGCGGGCCTCCACCGCCTGCTGTTCGCCTTCCACGGTCAACGGGAGGTCGGTGAGCCCTGTGTACTGACCACTCTTGGACCACTCAGTTTCGCCGTGCCGCAGGATCCAGAGCTGGGGACGGGGGATGTTGGCAGCGTTCACTTAGGACTCCTCGGTTGGGGAAGGTTCGACGTCGGCGGGGGACTTTGCGGAGTCGGTCGCCGTGGGCTGAGGTGCTTCAGCTGCTGATTCGGGCTGGGCCGCCCACCAGACGCGAAGCCGTGACTCGGCGTCGGACGGTTCGAGCGGACCGTTCTCCATCCGTTCCTCCAGCAGGAAATTGTAGGCCCTGCCCACCACGGGCCCAGGTTTTAGGCCTAGCAGGGACATGATCTGGGCGCCGTTAAGGTCCGGGCGCACGGCGTCCAGGGATTCCTGCTCTCGAAGGGCGGCAATCCTGGTTTCAAGGTCGTCGTAGGCGAAAGCCAGCCGCTCAGCCTTGCGCTGGTTTCGGGTGGTGACGTCCGAGCGGGTCAGGCGGTGCAGGCGTTCCAGCAGGGGTCCGGCGTCGGTGATATAGCGGCGGACGGCCGAGTCGGTCCACCCGGCCTCGCCGTAGCCGTAGAAGCGCATGTGAAGTTCCACAAGGCGGGCGACGGCCTTGATGGTGTCGTTGTCGAGGCGAAGGGTCTTCATCCGCTTGGCGGTGAGTTTGGCGCCCACCATGTCGTGGTGGCGGAAGCTGACCGCGCCGCCCGGTTCGAAACGCCGCGTAGCCGGCTTCCCGACGTCGTGCATCAAGGCGGCGAACCGCAGAACAAAATCGGGACCCGGCACGGGGCCTTCCTCGTCGGTCTCCAGGCTGGCCGCCTGCTCGAGGACCTGAAGGGAATGCTGATAGACGTCCTTGTGACGGTGGTGCTCGTCGGATTCGAGGCGCAGTGCGGACACCTCGGGAAGCACGAACTCGGCCAGGCCGGTGTCCACCAGCAGGTCCACGCCGACGCGCGGGTGGCGCCCGCAGATCAGCTTGACGAGTTCATCGCGCACCCGCTCGGCGGAGATGATGGTAATCCGCTCGGCCATCTGGGTCATGGCCAGCCGGACGTCGTCATGGACGGCCACGCCCAGCTGGGACGCAAAGCGCGCCGCACGCATCATGCGCAGGGGGTCGTCCGAAAAGGAGGCCTCGGGGGCACCGGGGGTTGCCAGGACGGAGGCGTGCAGATCCCGGACACCGCCGAAAGGGTCGATCAGCTCCATGGACGGCAGCCGCAGCGCCATCGCGTTAATGGTGAAATCCCGCCGGAGCAGGTCATCCGTCAGTGAGGATCCGAACGCGACCACCGGCTTCCGGGATTCCGGGTCGTATGCCTCGGCGCGGTACGTGGTGATCTCGATCTGGAAGCCGGCCTTGCGCATCCCGATCGTTCCGAAGGCGCGCCCGATCTCCCAAAAGTTGTCCGCCCACTTCTTAATCAGCGCCACCGTCTGGTCAGGCGTGGCGTCGGTGGTGAAATCGAGGTCCGGGGACGTGCGGCCAAGGAACAGATCCCTTACCGGACCGCCCACGAGCGACAGCTCATGACCGGCGTCCACGAAGCGCTGGCCGAGCTCCAGGACCACCGGGTCCACCTGGAAGTCAACGGTGTGGAGATCAGTCTTTTCATGTGCGTGCGCCATAGTTACTTAAGCTTGTCAGAAAACCACTCCCAACCACACCAAATCACGGGGATTGCAGGGATGAGGATGCAAAGTGCGTCACATGCAGTCCATCTTGAAGCCATGTTCCGGTCATCACCACGGGGCAAGAGTCGTTAGAGTGGACTGCATGGCCCATCCCGTACCGAGCGCCCCCGGCAGGAGGACAAACCCACCGTTGCCGTCGGCAATCGGTGCCCATATCGCGCCTGCCCCGCACTCGGCTCCGGCCTCCCTCCCCACGGTCGAGGAGATCTCCGCCGGCGGCGTCGTGGTGGACACGTCCGACGACGAACTGAGGGTTGCGATTATCGCCCGCCTTAATAGGGGCGGACGGCTGGAATGGTGCCTGCCGAAGGGCCATCCGGAAGGCCGGGAAAACAACGAGGAAGCCGCCGTGCGCGAGATCGCCGAGGAGACCGGCATCGACGGCAACATCCTGGCCCCCTTGGGCAGCATCGACTACTGGTTCACCGTCAGCGGGCACCGTGTGCACAAGACCGTCCACCATTACCTGCTGCGCGCCACTGGTGGCGAGCTCACCATCGAAAATGATCCTGACAAGGAAGCAGTGGATGTTGCCTGGGTACCGATCCACGAGCTCGCCCGGAAACTGTCCTTTCCCAATGAGCGCCGTATCGCGGACCTGGCCCGCGAAGTCCTCCCCGAACACCTCTGACGGCCCACGGACCCGTGCCTGGTCCCCGCGGATTGCGGCATTATGCGCGCGCGGGTGAGACGATGAAGACGATGTCAGCAGCCAATCCAGCGTCCGAACAGCCCGCGCAGCCAGGCGAAGCACCTTCCGGTGTGGTGCCCGCCAGTGGGGCTGCTTCCGGCGCCGCCAATTCCGGTGGCGCACAGCCCGGGGAGGCCCGCTCCAGCGCCATCATGGCTGCCGGAACGCTGGTTTCCCGCATCCTGGGCTTCGGCAAGACCTGGATGCTGGGCGCCGCGCTGGGCCTGGGTTCCACGGTCAACGACACGTTTATCAACGCCAACAACCTGCCAAACCTGATCTTCCTGCTGGTGGCGGGCGGTGTCTTCAATGCTGTGCTGGTGCCGCAGATTATCAAGGCAAGCAAGGCGCCGGACAGGGGAGCGGATTACATCAGCCGGCTCCTCACCCTGGCCGTGCTGGTGCTGCTGTCCCTCACCCTGCTGGTGACCCTGCTCGCACCATCGGTCATCGAACTGACCACCCAGGGTTACTCGCCGCAGCAGAAGTCGCTGGCCGTTGCCTTCGCCTTCTGGTGCCTGCCGCAGATATTCTTCTACGGCCTGTACGCCCTGCTGACCCAGGTCCTCAATGCCAACGGCGCCTTTGGCCCGGCCATGTGGGCACCCATCCTTAACAACGTGGTGGCCATCACCGGCCTGGGCATGTTCATCTGGCTTTTCGGTGCCAACGTCGCCAATCCGCATTCCCTGGACAACTGGGGCGCCTCACAGACGTTTTTCGTGGCAGGCTTCTCCACGATTGGCGTCATGACCCAGACGGCCATCCTGCTGATCCCGGTGTTCCGGCTGAAACTCGGCCTCCGTCCGCGCTTCGGCTGGCGGGGAGTGGGACTCGGCCAGGCGGCAAAGCTGAGCGTCTGGACGCTCCTGACCGCCGCCGTCGGGCAGCTCGCTTTCCTGTACGTCATGCGCATCGCCACCATCCCCGGCGCCGAGCGGCTCCGGCTGGAGAAAGCCGGCGACCTCGCCGGCGCGGCCATGCTGCCCGGCAATGCCGTGCTTGAGGTGGCCAGCCAGCTGTACCTGCTGCCGCACTCGATCATCGCCCTCTCCCTGGCCACAGTACTGTTCAACCGCATGACCCGCGCCTCGCAGGATGGCAACCGGAACGAACTGCGCGATGCCCTGTCACAGGGATTGCGGACCATGGCGGTGGCCACCGTGTTCGGTGCCCTGGCGCTTTTCGCCCTGGCGGGGCCGCTGGGCATGTTCTTCTCCGGCGGGCTGCGGACGGACGGTGTCATGCTGGCCCAGACGCTCACCATCCTGGCTCTCAGCACGCCGTTCATGAGCGCGAACTTCATGATGTCCCGGGTCTTCTACGCCAACGAGGACGCCCGGACTCCGTTTTACATCCAGCTGGTCCTGGCGCTGGTCAATGTCGTGTCGGCGTTCTTCATCCAGTTCCTCCCGTTCGACCAGATCATCTTCGCCATCGCCATCCTCTACACCGGCGGAAACATCCTCTCCGTGATCGTGAGTGCGTCCTTCCTGCGCCGCCTCCTGGGCCATCTGGACGGGCCGAGGATCGCCAACTCATATATACGGATGGGCTACGCCGCACTCGGCGCAGCTGTGGCAGGTGTCGGCGCTCTCTGGCTGCTGGGCAGTTACAGTCCGGTGGGCTTCGCGTGGAGCAGCCGGCCTGCCGCACTGGTGACCATCGTCGTCGTCGGGCCGGTCATGCTGGCCGTCTACTTGCTCCTGCTCAAGCTGTTCCGTGTCACCGAACTGCGGGACCTTTTGCGGCCGCTGCTCGGGCGGCTCGGCCGCGGAGCTGCTGCGCCGCCCGCGACGCCGGCCGGACGTCCGGCCGGAGCTTCCGCCGGAACGGCTTCGGCGGCCGGCGCCCCTGCTGCCAACGCTTTAACAGGGCGTCCGACGGCGGAACGCGCCACGGTGTCGATGGACACCGGCTTGATTCCACGGATCTCGGGCGAATTCGATTCCGCTTCCTTCCGCGCGGGACCGGCACCGCTGCCGGAACCGGACGTTCACCCTTCCGGCGATGTTGTTTCCTACCTGCCGGAGGAAGAGGTGCCCAGCACGGCCCGCGGCCACGCCCTGCGCGACGAGATCCCCCTCCCTGGCCGGAGGACGTTCCAGGGAAAGACCGGGCAAAACCCGTATTTCAAGTCCGGACGCAAGAAGAGAAAATAACCGCCTACCCGATTTGTCCAGCCCCGTCTCACACGGCCGTTGCGCAGCATCGGCTAGGATCGAAAAAGAACAAGGGTAGTTGCAGGTCAGGGTCAACCGGCTTGCCGGAGGTCTTCCCGCGGTGACGAAATCACCACGGCCCGCGCAATTCCCGGACAGCCTAGGAGGAACACGTGTCCCACCCGATCGATGTCGGATCAGTACTTGGCGGCCGCTACAAGGTCACGGCCACAGTACTGACCTCACATGACCAGGATCTGGTGCTGGACGGTGTGGACCAGGTGCTCAACCGGCCGGTCAGCATCCTGGTGGCCGGTCCCCACAACGCGGACCAGGTGGCCCAGAGTGCGCGCGAGGTGGCCACCGGCGAACGCCCGGGCAGCGTGCAGATCCTCGACCTTGGCGTCAGCGAAGCCACCACGTACCTCATCACCAACCACACGTCCGCCGCTGACCTGCTGGACCTGGTGGTCGCTTCTAACCTTCCTTACGTCGAGCCGTTCTTTACGGACACCCTGGGCAGCGAAATTTTCGGCCAGGCCCGCTCCCACGAGCCGGAAGTCTATGACGACGAGGAAGAGGTTGACGCCGGCTACATCAATTACGGCGGCACCCAAGCGCGGCAGGTTGACCCTTATCCGGCGCCTGCAGACAGTCCTGCATCCGGGCGCGGTTCCGGTGATCGTACGCCCGGTGAGCGCTCATCGGACCAACCGGCCGGCGCCAACGCTGCGGGTGCACCGGTGCGTAAGGCACCCGTTGTTCCGCCGCTTCCGCAAAGCCGCCCGGCTGCCGTGCCGTCCGCGGGTGCCCGCAACATTGGCGTAGGCGCCGGTATCGCGGCAGGTGCCGGTGTTGCAGCCGGCACCGCAGCAGCCGCCCAAGGCAGACAGCAGACTGAAGCCCCCGAGAACACGGCACCGCAGCCCGTCCAGCGTGAGAACGTTGAACAGGCACTGCTCCAGCGCGAAGGCAACCGCTCCGCAAACGTGGCTGCCGGCTCGCGGGAGGGAGCAGCTGCCGGCGTCGTAGGCGGCCAGGAGAAGCCCAAGGTGTCTTTGTGGTCTCAGGACGACTACGGCTACGGCCCCGGGGACCAGGACACCGGGGACCGGGACGAGTTCGCCGACGACGGGTTCGCCGAGGACGAGTTTGCCGACGATGGGGACACCCAGCTTCGGCCCACGGACCGGCGGGCCGGTAATTTCCCTGCCGTCGCCAAGACCAGCAGCCCTGCCGCTGCAGGCGACTATTACGACGAAGATGACGAGCCCCGGCGGGAACCGCGCTCCATGCGCTGGCTCGTTGGCGGGCTGCTGGCAGCCGTGCTGATCGTCGGCCTCATTTTCGCCGTCACCAACCTCGGCAGCCTCTTCAAGAGTGCCCCGCAAGCCGAGGCAACCCCCGGGTCAGCGGCCTCGTCGGCCGCTGGGCAGTCCGGCACCGCAAAGCCTTCGCCGACCCAGAGCACGGCCCCTGCGGCGGGTCCGCCCGCCGTGGAGGGTGTTACGCGTCTCGGCACCTTCGATTTTGCCTCCACGTATGACAACGACCTCACCAAGACGTTTGACGGCAACGCGGCCAGCTACTGGTCTGACATGGAGTTCGCCACCGAGGACTGGGGTGGCCTGGCTCCGGACGGCGTTCCCCTCGTGGTCAAGCTGAAGGGCCCGTCGAAGGTATCTTCAATCACCCTGAACCAGTTGGGGGCGTCAGGCGGCAGCATCAGCGTCCTAACCAACGACCGTCCTTCCCTGGACGGCGCCAAGCAGGTCGGCACCAACAGCTTCACGTCCACTGACCTCACCATGCCGTTGGCTGAACCCGTCACCGCCCAGTACGTGATCGTCACCATCAAGAACCTACCCCGGCTCGCTGCCCCGAAGACCCGCTACGGCTTCGGCCTGCGCCTCGCAGAAATCAAGGTTCAGTAGCAGCAAGGTTCAGTAGCAGCGAGTCACAGAGCTGCTGCCGCCTGCTCTTGGCAGGGCCTGTCGGCATGAGATCCAGTTGGCACGGGCCTCCCCTGGACGGTCGCTGCAAGGTAACGCGCACGCCCTGACACAGCCCAAGACGGTAACCTTGGGGGACGTCTTGTGATGGCGTGTGCGTGCAGCCCCGAACCGGCTGCACCAGGCCTCCCACTACGTCTGGAATATTCGGCACCACGAATCAGTTGTGCCATGTGGCCGGCCGCAAGGCTGGCGCATCGACTAAGGAAGAGGTTCACCGTTCAGTGAGCAACGCAGAAAACAGCGCGTCAGAAGTACGTGATGTCATCATCGTCGGCTCCGGTCCGGCAGGCTACACGGCCGCCGTGTACACGGCGCGCGCCAACCTCAATCCATTGCTTTTGGCCGGATCCGTCACCGCGGGCGGCGAGCTGATGAACACCACCGACGTCGAGAACTACCCTGGCTTCCCCGAAGGCATCATGGGTCCGGACCTGATGGAGAACTTCGAAAAGCAGGCTGTCCGCTTTGGCACGGAGGTCCAGTTTGAGGACGTCACGGCGCTGGACCTCGACGGCGACGTCAAGTCTGTCACCATCGCCACGGGGGAGACCTTCCGCGCCCGGTCGATTATTCTTTCCACCGGTTCCGCGTACCGGGAGCTTGGCCTCGTGAACGAGAAGCGTCTCTCCGGCCATGGCGTTAGCTGGTGCGCAACCTGCGACGGTTTCTTTTTCAAGGACCAGGACATTGCCGTCATTGGCGGTGGTGACTCCGCGATGGAAGAGGCACTGTTCCTGACCAAGTTCGCCCGGTCCGTAACGGTGATTCACCGCCGCGATACATTGAAGGCGTCAAAGATCATGGGCGACCGCGCGCAGTCGCACGAGAAGATCAAATTCGTCTGGAACACGGCCGTGGAGGACGTACTCGGGAACGACAAGGTCACCGGCCTGAAACTGAAAAACCTTCTCGACGGTACGGAATCCGAGCTGCCCGTAACGGGTATCTTTGTGGCGATCGGCAACGATCCCCGGACCGAACTAGTCAAGGACGCGCTGAAGATAACCGACGCCGGAACCATCGCCGTCGAGGGCCGCAGCTCGCGAACGAGCATCAAGGGGGTCTTCGCGGCCGGGGATGTCGTGGACCCTACGTACCGCCAGGCCATCACGGCCTCCGGCTCGGGCTGCGTCGCGGCGATCGACGTAGAGCACTACCTCGCTGACCTTCACGCCTGACCGGCGCTGAACACCATTCGAAGAGAGAGACAAGGGTTATGAGCAACGCAAAAGATGTAACAGACGCAAGCTTCAGCACGGACGTACTCGCTGCTGACAAGCCGGTAATCGTGGACTTCTGGGCTGAATGGTGCGGTCCTTGCCGTAAGCTCGGCCCCATCCTGGACGAAATCTCGGTGGAGTACGGGGAGAAGGTAAACGTCGTCAAGGTAAACGTGGACGATAACCCCGACATCGCAGCCCAATACGGAATCACCTCAATTCCTGCCGTCTACCTGTTCCAGGACGGCGAAGTGAAGAGCACCGTCATCGGCGCCAAGCCGAAGCAGTTCTTCGAGAAGGAATTCGCGGACGTTCTGTCCTGACAAGAGCACGACGCCTGCCGCCTGACGGCAAACCGGTGGCCACCACTCCAGGGGAGCGGTGGCCACTTTTGTTTTGCTTGCAGCCTGAATGGCCCTTGTCGATCGCTGCCTCGCGCTCTTTACCCCGGTGTGGACTGCTTGCCGCAGTTGCAGGTAATCCTTAGCCGTTTGTTGGTGCCGGCGTCCGATTGCGGCGGTCGGCGAGCGTGTTTAGGCAAAGTTGCGCAAGGAGAGAGGTGCAGTGGTCCGCACCAGCGACTGTCCGCATACCCTCGAGTGTGCATAACAACCGACATCCGTACCAAACACGGGCACTGTTCCCTCAAATCTTCTGTGGGACGAGGCAGCACTGCTGCAGCGGCGGACCTACGTCGTTCGGCTCAGTAATCCCTGGGAATCGATCCCGCTGGGAGTCGATCACAGGTTGGCCCCATTGATCTCTTGCCTGCCATGCTGGCCGGACACTTGCTTCAGGATGTGCGCCGGCTGTAGGACACTCGTCAGCGCAGAGCGGATCGAGTACTCCGACAGAAGGCTGCACCCTTCCCCGTCTGCTCACTGCCTCGGACGGTGGACGCGGGCGCCGTCGTAGGACCCCTGCGTCGTAGGTGACCGGTGACGTGGCTTGCGACGTGGCGGTAGGGCCCGGGTGTCTATTCAGGTAGCACCAAGCTGTGCCTGACGCCGCATGTTTCACGTGAAACCCTTTGGCCCAAACGGGATGTCTTCTGCAAGAATACGCACCAACACCCCGAAGTACTTGGAACTGCTCTCGACAGCCATTGGCCGGAATATCGCTTGGGATTCAGAGGATCGGATCACGGGGCAATCGACTGCCTTCCTTTGTTTGCGGGGACCGGGTATGCCGCGCGGTTCCAGCGGGCTACATGCGGCTTTTCGACTTGGCAGTGAATTTGCCGACTACCAGGGTCTGCTGGGCAATGGGGGACCAAGGCCCGAATACTGCTATGCCTGCCCGGATTCACGCGCACTGAGTTGCTGGCCAGCCTGATGTCGTGTTTCACGTGAAACACGTCATTGCATTTTCCGGCCTCCATGCCCGCGACTCAGCGGATTGGCGACCCAGCAGCCTGACGACGCAACGGCGTCCGTCCCCAGGCGCCGGCTGCCCGACAAACCCGTCTGCTCGCAGGCTCAAGCCCTATCAACCCACAACCCTCGTACGGCGTGCCTTCACTCTCAGGAGCCCTAATCGTCTCATTCTGCATTTACCATGCACTCTTGCGCCTATGAGCCTTCCGCTGCCGGCGAACTGCACCTCTGCCGCCTAGCTGGTCCACTGCGCAAGAAGACGATCCGATGTCGGTGGACGCGCAACAATCGTCGTTCGGCAGCTTAGAAGCACATGACAAAACAACCCACGGACGCGAATGAACTGGCGGAAGCGCTATGGACCTCCTCTCTACCTTCCCCCTGAAGGCCCAATTTTTGTCGCCGAACTGCCACTGCAAGCAGTCAACGCCAGCACGCGACCGGGCGATCGAGACCGCCGAGGGATCCAACGGTGCTTCGGGAAGAAATCGCCATCGTCCCTTGAGACAGTCGGCCAAACAAGAACCGCCTGGGTGTTCAGGCCAGGAGACGTGGGGAGAACGAGCGCCCGCAGGACAGGCGAACGGCACGCTGGCTGAAAACCGACCGCGCGCTGCAGACACTCGCCGGAGAGGAGGGAACCGAAGCGAAAACTTGCCCCTAGATGTCTCAGCTCGACGAGCCCTACATTTCTGACCACTTCAGAAGACGACTCCTGTGATTCATTATTCCGGCTTCCGGGGCCGAAGAAGGCCCGGGGAAAACCTGCACCTTGCTGAGTCCCACAGCTTGCTGAGGGCCAGTTCTGACACGCAGAAGCCTGCAGAATCTGATGAAGACCGAGAAGACGGGGGAAAGTGGAGCGCAGACGTGAGTATTAGCGCTGTCCCGTTGAGGCAAGCCTGAAGGCGTCCGAGCAAGCTTGCGGGGCACTAAAGATGACGTGGGCTAGTGCTAGTGCCGGCCAAACACCGTTGAGTTCCCAGGCATCCACGTATACGCAGCCCCGAAACCCGATAGTGCAGCACTTTGGCTGCCGCACCTGTACTGGCGATCCGCACGGGAGGGTTCGCCGTGCACGTTGATTCACGTGAAACACCCTCGCAACGGACTGTCCCATCCACACCGTGCTGGGATCGCGCAGTCAGTCGCCCTAGCGATCCGTGTTGTACATGCCGGGATGTCTGAACAGGGCCCGGCTCCTCAAGGCGGCTCATCCCACGGGGCAACAGGCTCAATGATGTCTGGCCGATTGCGCCGCCGTCCTGCTGTCGGATGCCCCTGCCCACCTCGGGGGTGGTGATGAGGACGAATGATGGACGATGTTTCACGTGAAACAGCGCCCAACTGTTCCGCCGCCCGGCGATCCTTGGGCAAGCGAGTGATCGGGTCGCTGGGTTGTTGTTAGTGGGCATGTCCCGTCAATCCTGCTATTCCCGTGAAGAGATCATTGCTTTCGGCCACAGCCAAGGACGTCTCGCGCGGAGCCTGCAACTCGGACAAGACTGCAACTCGGACAGTGGATGGACGCACTAACGCACGAAGTAGCCTGCCAGGCTGACATATCTTTCTGCTCCGCGGCCCCAGAGGAGTGGACCAAGGCAGCGGCCGTCGATTCGACTCAATTCAGAATGGTCTATTCGGACCGGCCTAACGAAGCTCCGTCGGCGACGTCGCGCACGAGGTGTTTCACGTGAAACCTCTACTCGCGGGCACCGAAGCGCCGACGGTGCACCACAGACCAACGGAGACCACGTGTGAGTGTCCGTTCGCGTCGCCCAAGATTGTGGCGAGTGCGGACATCCGCATGAGTACTTCTGGCGCGCTTAGCTACGAGTGCGCTTAGCTACCAGCCGCTTGGCTTGGGGTCAGGCAGACGGGCGGGGAAAGGAACCGGCAGTCCAACAGCCTGCAGATCTACAGCCAGCGCCAATCTATACACAACACAAGCCCAGGTGGAATGCACTCGCGCTGCCCGCCCCATCAGCCACGACATGGCTCAGCAGACCCTGGCGCATACCGTCGCCGCCCCCCAAGACTCGTTCACCGTCACCGGCTCCCGCGACTCGTCTGCCGTCGCTGCCCCACGACGTCGCCACCTGAGTGAGCAGGCGCAGCTCGGAAGAACCTCAGGACCCTGCCTGGCGACGTACTACGACGCGGTGGACCATGCGACGGCAGTGCAGCATCCCGGCCTCGACAGCGCAGCCGCGGCATACTGCAATGACCCACCATGTGCGTGGCACCGACCCCACGGCCATTCGCGAAACTCACGGACGAGGCCGCGCCACGTACGCTCATGGAACTGCACAGGCCGAAGTCGCTGTAGGCACGTTTACAGCAGAATGCGTCATCGCACCAGGCCAAGCTTCGGCCACAGCGCGGTCCTGCTTTCGAGGCGCCTCCTGCTGCCAGCCGGAGCCAGTGTTCCTCGGGCACGGCCCCATTCCTAGCCGTTGCGGGATGTCTGTGGAGCCCCCAACGTAGGATGGCCACTGAGCCACTCGATGAAGATACCGCCCGGCTCCGGCTTGCCGGCCGGGTACAAAAGCTCCTCTGGAACGCCTTGGGCCCCGGGGCATCCGGCACCCCACGAAACTTCCACGTGACTTCATTGCCGCTGGCGGCGAGCCCATCCACCGTCCTGAAGCCATCCACCGAAGACGCATTGAAGCAGCGGGGACGTGGCGAACGTGACTAATCCGCCAACTTTTGGCGGAAGAGACATGAGATTATTCACATGGTTATCCACATCGAAATCCACAGACTTTTCCACAGTAGCGTAGGACATCAGCCTGAAATTTCGGAATGCATGCCGTCTTGTCGATCACCGACGACGAATGGCATCTTTCAGAGAAGCGCGGGGCAGAGCCTGGCGACCGAATGCCACAGCAATATGTGTCCGCCGAACAGTGATCATGCTAAACCAAATTCGCTTAATCACGCGCAAAATAGCGCAATCTTTCGCCGTGTCCACACCAACGCGAATGGCTGCGCATTGTTTCACGTGAAACGATGCGCTTCTTCTTGGCCCGTTGTCGCCATGGAACGGTGCGACCCACCGAAACGAATCAGGGAAGCCGCCGTTGGGGTCGGCGAAAGGAAGCCATGTATCCCCAGAGTTATCCACAGGGTTTTCCACTGCAGTATCCACCGGTGTATCCACAGTCACGCCCCTCCTGGATGGGACCTTCGCTCAAGGGATCAACCGGCGTCAACCCTGGGGCATTCACAGACGTGCGGGAAGTTGTCAGCCGGGTCTGACCAACGGGCCCCAACTATCGTGGGTGCCACCGCTAGGGAATCCCATTCGCCTATGGGGATACGAGACGGGTCACCCTTCGCCGAGTCTGATGCAGTGAGACCGGAACGGTCTGACGGGGAACGACACAGACCGCTGCCCCCGACTGGGCAACTTGTGGTCTCCGCGGGCCGTCGGTGGGAAATCATTGGCCAGGGAGGCACCCTGAAGGGCCTTCCGTTGGGGGCAGTGCCGATATAGTTCTGGTCGCTATCGACATCCTGATCGTGGCCGCGCTCGTCTTGGTCGATACGCTCGCCAGTCGATCACGGAGATCTCGCCCGAAGATAGAGAAAACGGCCCAACAATCAGGGCGCTGCTGGCCTGCTCCGTATTGTGCGTTGTCGAGACGCCTCCGCCGGCTCGCGGGGACCTGGCTTGTCAGAAAGCCGGACAACTGGTCGCCACAGGTCCCGCTTCCCATACGCAACCGACGCTTTGCGCCTCAGAGCCATGTAACCAGCCTAGCCTGGTGATATCGGCAGGGCCCTTGGCGGAGCCTGTGCGAATGGGGGACAACGACCCATCGTTGGCCCACCGCTATATTCGATGCACGGGCCACCACCGCCCCCTCTCATGTTTCACGTGAAACGACGTCGGCAGAGTTGCACTTGAGACGTTGTGCGCCGCGGTACTCACCAGGTGGTCCGGGAAGGTGCTCAGGGGGAGGGTGGTGAGGGAAGGCCGGTACTCCGCCACTCCAGGGAGCCTGCTTTTTAGGTCGCCTGCTTCCTTGTGGGGAGTGATGCCCACTCGCCTCTCAGTTGTCGTTACATGCGAGCCCGGGGCCCGTGGCCTGGACAATCTAAATATCTCGACCATTTGGCGGCATTCGCCTTCTGAGTCGCCGACAAACTGTTCAACGATAGTTGAGGCCATTGTTGGAGTTCACCGGAACACGTTCATCCAGTGTACGGATTCCAATAAGGTTAGGATTCTGACAGGATCGGGCGTTCGGTGACAGTGATGGTGGGGAAAGTAGTGGTCATGCCGGACGCCACGCTGACAGTTAGCTCTCAAGAAAGCTCGTCCGCTGAGTCCCAATCGAATGCCAACCCCCGAATCGCTAAGGCTTGGCGCCCAAGGGAGAGGGTTCCGCTCGGCACTGCCTCGCGACACGGCATCGCTCCGATGGGGCGGGGCTTCCTGCTGCTCATCCTGCGCGCCGCAGTCAACGGAACCACTGCGCAACCCCGGCCGCCAGCCGGCAGAGGGTCGGAGCCCGGCAAGAGGTGGAGCAAAGGAGGTGGAACACTGGATCTCCTCTTAAAGTTCATGTCGGGCGTACGCGGAAGTTTCACGTGAAACATGGCCGTGATCGGGGTGGTCAAACAATACGGGGGCATCTCGGTGGACTCAGTTCTAGATACACCGCTCTGGATACGTCGCGATTCTGGATACCCCGCTCACACCTGACCGACCATGACCCGCAGAGTACGATCCGTGCAGTGAATGGCACCCCGAACTGCACAGCCAACAGATCGTTTCACGTGAAACACCTCTTCTGCACGCGGAAGGTCCGTTCGTCTCGGATCGGGTCCGTACGTCCTTCGGGCCTGCGACCTGCCGATGGTCGCCGCGGGCTGCAGTTCAAGCGGGTGCGTCGCAGCCGATCATTGTCTGGCCATCAGCTGCTGTTCCTTGAGGACCGCGGCGTCCCCAGGACGGCACCAAGCTCATCCCGAGCCGCTGAGGGGCCCGGAACCCATGGCCGGGCAGACACTTCGCCCTTGCTCTTGATTCAGGCTGTGCAACGGCTAGGGGGCTCCTGAATGCCCATCGGGAGCGCGCGGCCAACTGCTCCAGGGAGTCGTTTGAGCGGGCCCCGGCAGGCCCCAGCAGACGAAAGACGTCCTACCGGACAGTCCCTTGTCCACACGATGCCCAAAGGGATCCCCACGAGCCACACGGCCGCACCCTTATAGACGGCATACCCACCACATTCGCCGCGATCTGAGACAGCACGAGGGCCTGCGCCCTAGGAGCCCTAGGAGTGCTCGATTGAGCCCTTTGCGGCTCCGCAGACCAGCCATGGGCCACTAAAACGCCGTTTCGCCCTTTCGGGTGACCGAACCAGTCCGGAACGTGCGAGGCTGGGTTGGGCAGCAGCTTCGCTGGGCGCCGAAAACTTGGTCCAAGACGTAGGGCTAACGAACGAACTGAATTCGAACTCAATCGCGCCCGCGGACAGGGACCATTCTTCCCAGGCATCGGCTTACACAACGTGAAGCCAAAGTCTTCTGCCACCCACGATCCGGCGTTCATCAAATCGAACAGTCTTGTCCGACAGTTCGACCCCCGACCGGGACAGCGGCAGGGGTGTCTACGCCAAATGTTTGACCCTATCTAGCTCTGGATATGGTCCATCCCGGGACCGTAAAGAGGCCGACAAGCCAAGATAATAGTTGCCTCACGCGGCTCCACGAAGCCGACAGTCAAAAGTGATGCACGCGAGCCACCGAACCGGAGCGCCAACCCGCCTTGGGACAAAAAAAGGGGCCCGTTTCACGTGAAACGGACCCCGAAGTTCTTTCTAACTTAGCTTTCAGAGCCAGGAGCCAAAACATCCATGATTCTGTTGAGGTCCTCAACGCTCGCAAACTCGATGCTGACGCGTCCCTTTCGCGCGCCCAGCGAAATCTTCACGTTGGTATCCAGCCGGTCCGACAGCGACGACGCGAGGTAGTCCAGGCGTTCGTGGCGCGCCCCCGGCCGCGGAATGTTGTTTTTCGGCGCAGTTGCCGGTTCCCGGTGTAGCGTCACGGCTTCCTCGGTGGCGCGCACCGACATTCCCTCGGCAACAATCCGCTGCGCCAGACGTTCCATGGCGGCGGCGTCCGGCAACGCGAGAAGCGCACGAGCATGACCGGCGGACAAAACATTCGCAGCCACCCGTCGCTGAACCAGCGGCGGCAGCTTGAGCAGCCGAAGCGTATTGGACACCTGCGGGCGGGACCGGCCGATTCGATCTGCCAGCTGCTCGTGGGTGGTTCCGAAGTCCTCGAGCAGCTGCTGGTACGCCGCCGCTTCTTCCAGGGGATTCAGCTGGCTACGGTGAAGGTTTTCCAGCAGTGCATCGCGCAGGAGGTCATCGTCCGTGGTGTCGCGGACAATTGCCGGGATGGTCTCCAGTCCGGCAGCCTGAACGGCACGCCACCGGCGTTCGCCCATCACCAGTTCGTAGGGTTCTCCACCTTCTTCGGTTGAGGTACGCACCACAATTGGCTGGAGGACGCCGATTTCACGTACGGAGTGAACAAGCTCCGCCATGTCGTCCTCATCGAAGACGGTCCGGGGCTGTTTTCGGTTCGGATGGATGTCAGAGACGGGGATTTCGGCAAACCGCACTCCGGGGACCTCAACCAGCTCGACAACGTTTGAAGCCGATGATCCGCCACCGCCGTTCGCAGCCGGACCGGAGTCAACGTCAGTCACGTCAGTCTTCGCGCGGGACTCGGCTGAAAGAGACTCAGCCTTTGTGCCAGACGTAGCACCCTGTTCCTTGTCAGCTGCCTCGGTGTCCTTCACGCCAGCTTTGTTGCCGGCGGACCGTGCGCCGGCAGGCTTTACGGGAGAAGCCTTCGCCGCAGGCTCAGCAGCGGCCGTGGTACCGGGGGTGCGCCTGGAAGCTACCCCCTTAGCAGCGGTCTCAGAAGCAACGGACTCAGGGGCAGCGGACCCCGCGGAGACAGACTCAGAGACGGCAGGAGCGTCGGCGTCAGAAATAACCGGCGTGTCAGCGCGGGCAGTCTTGCGTGCTTCCGGGAAGAACAGGTCCACTGGACGCGACGGAGCCGCTCCGTTACCGGAAGCGCTTGCGGCGGAACTTGGAATGAGTGCGCCAAGACCGCGACCGAGCCCGCGTCGCTTATCGCTCATGGATAAATCCCTCCATTGGAAGAGCCCGGCTATGCCCGGCTCCGGCTGTTGCAGTGTTTGGAAAATTCTAACGCTCAGCGATTTCCGCTGCGGCTTCCAGGTAGGAAAGTGCACCGCTGGAGGACGGATCGTAAGTCATGACAGTCTGCTGGTAGCTCGGCGCCTCGGAGATCCTCACGGAGCGGGGGACAACCGCACCCAGCACCTGCTCAGGGAAATGCTGGCGCACCTCGGCAGCCACCTGCGCTGCCAAGTTGGTGCGGCCGTCGTACATCGTGAGCAGAATCGTGGAGACAACCAGGTCGGCATTTAGGTGCTTCTGGATCATCTCGATGTTCTTGAGAAGCTGACTCAGCCCCTCAAGAGCGTAGTACTCGCACTGGATGGGAATCAGCACTTCACCGGCGGCGCAGAACGCGTTGACCGTCAGCAGCCCGAGGCTCGGCGGGCAGTCGATGAAGATGTAGTCCAGGCGCGGTTCGCCCTTTTTCTCCCGGGCCTTCGCATAAACGTCGATCGCACGGCGGAGCCGTTGTTCCCTGGCAACGAGGGAAACGAGTTCGATCTCAGCGCCGGCAAGGTGAATGGTGGCCGGCGCACAGATGAGGTTGCTGATGTCAGGGCAGGGTGCCACAACATCCTCTAGCGCGACATCGTTGATCAGAACGTCGTAGATGCTGTCCACGTCGGCATGATGCTCAATGCCCAACGCCGTGGAGGCATTGCCCTGGGGATCGATATCGATAACCAGGACGTTCAGTCCGGCCGCAGCCAAGGCAGCAGCGATGTTGACGGTGGTGGTGGTCTTACCAACACCACCTTTTTGGTTTGACACTGTGAAGACGCGCGTCTTCTCCGGCTTCGGAAGGTTGCGGCCCAGCAGCCTTTCGCGGCGCTTGTTCTCGTGTGCCAGCTCGCGGGCTATGGGGCTGGAGTCATCCATGGTGTCCAGAACATTGGATGCACCCGGTGTTTCACGTGAAACCTTGGCGACACTTGCCTTGCCTGCAAACGGATTCAGGTGATTTGAGGCCGTAGCGATGGGCGCAGCAACGGCCCGTGCCGACCCCAAAGACACAAACGGGGGGATCCGCTGTGTGGAGGTTTCGCTACTGGTCACTGGGACACACTCACTCTCGTTCGGCTTTCGCTGCCGCTCTCTAGCCTAACCGGTCCATCATCAAGACCTGCGGCACCGGGCCTGGACTAGGCGATCTTTCGGGACTTCTTCACTACGATGCGCACCACGGTGGTGGGCTCGTCAAGCAGGTCCTGCCCGACTGTGACGACCGACGTCTGCACGCCGCCAAGCCTGCGGATCAATTTAGCGGCCTTCTGAAGTTCCTCAGCGGCGCTGCGTCCCTTGATGGCAACAACTTCGCCTTCTCCGTCAAGGAGTGGAATGGTAAGTCCGGCCAGGTTGCTCAGGGCGGACACTGCTCGCGCCGTGACAACGTTGGCCTTGACCATGCCGACGGCAAGTTCAGCGCGGGTGCGCATGATGGTGACATTGTCCAAACCGAGGTCATCAACCACTTCCTGGAGCCAGATGACCCGGCGTTCCAGGGGCTCAATGAGCGTCAGTTCCAGATCCGGACGGGCAATGGCCAGGCAGAGGCCGGGCAGCCCGGCGCCGCTGCCAACGTCGGCCACGTGGCTTCCCTGGGCGATCTCACTTTCGATGACAGCGCAGTTCAGTACGTGCCGTCCCCACAGGCGCGGAATCTCCCGCGGCCCGATCAGTCCTCGTTCAGTTCCCGACGTCGCCAGGTGTTCGACGTACCGTTCGGCCAGGCCCAGGCGGTCGCCGAAGATCTTCTCCGCCGCCCGGTGCTCAGCTTCCGTAATTTCAACCATCAGTCTGTCAGCCGGCGGTTCAGTCGGCGGAGACAACGATGTGGCGTCCGGCGCCTTCGCCCTCGGACTCGCTTACAAACCCCAGATCGGCTACGGCGTCATGAACGATCTTGCGCTCATAGGCGCTCATCGGCTCCAAGGCAACGGCGTCGCCGGTTTCCTTGACGGTGGCCACGGCGTCTTCGGCGATCTTCTGCAGGTGTCCGGCACGTTCTTTGCGGTAGCCGTTGATGTCGAGCACAAGGCGGGACCGGTTTTCCGTCGCGGACAGAACGGACAGACGCGTCAGTTCCTGCAGAGCCTCGAGGACTTCACCGTCGCGACCCACGAGGCTCTCCAGGCCGGCGGATTCTTCCTCGGCGACGATGGAGATGTAGGTACGTCCGTTGCGGACCTCAATGTCGATGTCGCCATCGATGTCGGCGATGTCGAGAAGTTCTTCGAGGTAGTCAGCTGCGACGTCGCCTTCTTCTTCCAGACGGCTCGCGGACGTGCCCTTGTCGGCGGCCGCAGCCCCGGCATTCGTGCCCTCGGCGGTCACGGCCTCGGCGTCGTTGTCCTGGTCTTCGCTGACTTCAGCGGAAAGTGCGTGCTCGGAGCTTTCAACAGACATTACTTCTTCTTCCTGTTCTTACGTTGTGGCTGGACGCGCTGGCTCCTGGCCTCCGCGACCGCAGCTGCAGCGGCGGCCTCTGCCGCTGCATCGACCTTCTTGCCTCCCAGAATGGGGAGGGCCGGAAGGCCCTTGGCGGCACGGCGCTCGGCGAGGGCCTTGGCGGCGGGGGATCCCGGCGTGGGCATGCGGCGGATAACGAAGAACTGCTGGCCCATGGTCCACAGGTTGGTGGTGGTCCAGTAGATGAGGACACCGATGGGGAAGTTGATGCCGCCGACGCCAAAGACGAGAGGCAGGATGTAGAGCATCATCTTCTGCTGGCGCATGAAGGGACTCGCCATGGCCTCTTCGGACATGTTCTTGGCCATGATCTGCTTCTGCGTGATGAACTGCGAGGCCGTCATGGCAAGGATCATCACGATCGACAGGATCCAAACGGCAACCTCACCGCCGGCAGTGCTGCCGTGTAGCAGCGACGCGGAGAGCGGTGCACCGAAGATGCTTGACTCGTCGAATTGCTTGACCTGCTCGATGCTCATGGCACCGATGCCCTGGCCACCCGCCTTGGCCGAGCTGATGCCGGAAAGCACCTGGAACAGCGCGAAGAAGAACGGCATCTGGATCAGCATCGGAAGGCAGGCAGAGAACGGGTTGGTGCCGTGCTTCTTGTACAGGGCCATCTGCTCCTGCGCCATGGCCTGGCGGGAGAGCTGATCCGTCTTGCCCTTGTACTTGTCCTGCATCTTCTTCAGGTCGGGCTGCAGCAGCTGCATGCCTCGCTGAGCCTTGATCTGCTTGACAAACACGGGGATCAGGGCGGCACGGATCACCAGCACCAGCCCGATGATGGACAACGTCCACGTCCAGCCGTTCGCGGCTGGCAGGCCGATGAAGCTCAGTCCGTCATGGAAGCCGACCATAATGACTGAAACCAGCCACTTGAACGGAGCCATGATTGTTCCAAAGATGTCCATGCGATATCCCTATTCGTTAGGCCGCAAGGCGGCCTTCTCCATCAGTCTGAGCAGCCAGGTACTTGTCCGGATTGTTCAGCACAACAATTGTGGGGGTCTGGTCTTCCGGCCATTCCCGGTGGCCGGCGGGGACGTGGTCCACACCGCCGGCATTCCATGGATGGCAGCGCGCGAGGCGCCTGGCAGCGAGCCAGCTTCCCTTTACCGCGCCGTGGACGGTGATGGCTTCAAGCGCGTAGGCCGAGCACGAAGGAAAGAAGCGGCAGACCTGTCCGTACAAGGGCGAAATCACCTTGCGGTAGGCCATCAGCAGAAGAATGAGGATGTTGCGCGGCAGGTTCCAGACGAATCTGCCGGCAGCCGCTGCTGCGGACTTTGGCGAACGGACGACGGCGGCAGTCAGGTCAAGCACGCTGTGTCCCTTCCCGTGTTGTTCCGTTCGAACCAGTTCCAGCCGACCGTTGATGGCGGCTTTCCAACCGCTTCGTGGTGGTTTCCAAGGCAGCGTTGTAATCCGTCAGCAGTTCCTGCCAGCTGGCGGTCGCCGATGAGGGCAACGCCCGTACCACAATAGCGAACCCGGTACCGTACTCGCGTAGCGAGACAGCACCGGCTTCCCTAAGTCTCCTCTTAACGAGGTTCCTGGCAACAGCGTTCCCGACAGCCTTGGAAACGATGAACCCGATCCGGCTAGGTTCATCGGCTCCGATAGTTGCCGTATATAACACTACGTTCCGGCGTCCATTGCGGACGCCGGAACGTACAGTTGTTGAAAAATCGGTTGAGGTCCTCAGACGGTTCCTGGTGGCCAGCACCGTTAAACTCGCAAAGGAAAGTTACCGACGAGTCAGTATTTAGGCCGACAGTTCGACGCGGCCCTTGCCGCGGCGGGCAGCCAGGATGGCGCGGCCGGCACGGGTACGCATACGAAGGCGGAAGCCGTGCTTCTTGGCTCGACGGCGGTTATTCGGCTGAAAAGTCCGCTTGCTCACGTTAGTTACTCCAGTGGATCAAAGGTGCGCCCACCCGATCAAAGGGGAAGAACTGGCCGACGCTAAGTTTTGTATATGTCTGCTTCCCCCGGTTTTCCGCAACGCTGGGCGTTCGAAAGATCCAAAAATGGGGTCAGAAAGCAGGCACAAAGGACTCCACAACGTTAGGCCAGACCGCGTCCTTGAGTCAAACCGGATGGGTTGCCGCCATCTTTCCCCAGCTGTGGCTAACTCCTTGTCCCAACCTGTGGATGAAGTGGCTCACAGGGCCCCTTTTCGAACCACACCGGTGTAATTATCCACAAGCTACTTCCCAGCTATCTTCTAGCCTTTTCATCCCCTAGAGTGGCTCAGTAGCCAATTATCCACGGACTGTGCATAAACCTGTGGATTAAGCCGGGCCGGTACCCCGGATCCGGGCTTGTGGCTGCATGTAATGCAGGTAAGCAAGCTTTGAGGAACCGGATTGATGACAGTAGACGAAGCCAACCACGCCAATACTGTCGGAAGTTCCTGGCGGCGCGTGGTGACTCTTCTTGAGCAGGACGACCGGGTATCCCCAAGACAGCGCGGCTTCGTTATCCTCGCCCAGGCGCAGGGCCTCATCGGTTCCACGCTCCTGGTCGCAGTGCCCAACGAACTCACTCGGGAAGTTCTCCAGACCCAGGTCAAGGACGCACTCGACGACGCGCTTCACAACGTCTTCTCTGACGACATCCGGTGCGCGATCGACGTGGACACAGATCTGGTGCCCCTCCACAAGGAGCCGGAACCCGCCGTCGAACTTTCCCTCGCAAGTGACCAGTCAGTTGAACTGAAGCCGCAGCCGATGCTGCCGAGCACCTCCCACGAATTCGGCCGGCTGAATCCAAAGTATGTTTTTGACACGTTCGTGATCGGCTCGTCCAACCGGTTCGCCCATGCAGCAGCCGTGGCCGTGGCCGAAGCGCCGGCGAAGGCCTACAACCCGCTGTTTATCTACGGCGACTCCGGACTCGGCAAGACCCACCTGCTGCACGCGATCGGCCACTACGCCCGCCGTCTCTACAGCGGCATCCGCGTGCGCTACGTGAACTCTGAGGAATTCACCAACGACTTCATCAACTCCATCCGTGACGATGAAGGCGCCAGCTTCAAGACCACCTACCGGAATGTGGATGTCCTCCTCATCGATGACATCCAGTTCCTCGCCGGCAAGGACCGGACGCTCGAGGAGTTCTTCCACACGTTCAACTCCCTGCACAACAACAACAAGCAGGTTGTCATCACCTCGGACCAGCCGCCCAAGCTGCTGGCAGGATTCGAAGACCGCATGAAGTCCCGCTTCGAGTGGGGCCTGCTGACCGACATCCAGCCGCCGGAACTGGAAACCCGCATCGCCATCCTCCGGAAGAAGGCCCTCAGCGAAGGCCTTTCCGCTCCGGACGACGCGCTGGAGTACATCGCTTCCAAGATTTCCAGCAACATCCGCGAGCTCGAAGGCGCCCTCATCCGCGTCACGGCCTTCGCCAGCCTGAACCGCCAGCCCGTGGACGTGGCGCTGGCCGAGATGGTTCTCAAGGATCTCATCACCGACGACGGTGCGCAGGAAATCACATCCAGCCAGATCCTCACGCAGACCGCGGATTACTTCAAGCTCAGCATGGAAGAGCTCTGCAGCAAGTCACGGACCCGGACCCTGGTCACGGCTCGGCAGATCGCCATGTACCTCTGCCGGGAACTGACGGACATGTCGCTGCCGAAGATCGGACAGGAGCTCGGCGGCCGCGACCACACCACGGTGATCCACGCGGACCGCAAGATTCGTGAGCTCATGGCCGAGCGACGTGTGATCTACAACCAGGTGACTGAGCTGACCAACCGGATCAAGCAGCAGCAGCGGGACTCGTAGGCCGCACTTCCTTACCTTATTAACAGGTGCATGTGGATAACCCTGTGGACAGTTAAGGGGACAACCGCGGTTAATGGGCTTAAAACCCTTAAGGTGTCTGTGGATCGCCGAAACGGCCAAAAATGTTATCCCCATCCACAGCCTGTTTAAAACCTGCCCCGCCCACAGTCCGTGAACAGGGCTTAACCCCGGATTCCTGCCGTGAAATAGAGTTATCCACAGTTTCCACAGCAGTTATTAACACTACTAATCCCAAAAAATTGAAATCCCTCAAACAACAATCTCGTTTCCCTACTCACCCGACTCCGCGGCCATGGCCCCAAAGGGCCAGCGTCCTTGCCGGGGATGGGGAAATCCTCAATGTTCCGGCTAAGCTGTCAGCAGCGCTCCCATCCCCGGGTCTGTCTGTGGTTCAGCAAGCGCGGACCATGCAGGTTCCGGTGTCCGGACGCAAAGGTTTTGTGAACTCCCTGCGGGAGTTCCCGTTCAGAAAATGGCAGCAGCAATGAAAGGCGGCACCCTTCCGTGAAGTTCAAAGTCGAACGGGACGTCCTGGCAGAAGCCGTCACCTGGACAGCCCGGTCGTTGTCCCCGCGGCCGCCAGTACCGGTCCTCTCGGGCCTGCTGCTCAAGGCCGAGGCCGGAACGGTCAGCCTCTCGAGCTTCGATTACGAAACGTCAGCGAGACTTGAAATCCCTGCCGACATCAGGGATGAGGGCACCATCCTGGTCTCTGGCCGGTTGCTCGCGGACATTTGCCGGAGCCTTCCGTCCGCCCCGGTGGAAATCGAAACCCAAGGCAACAAGGTGACGCTCACCTGCCGCCGCAGCAGTTTCCACCTCGCCACCATGCCGGAAGCCGAATACCCGCCGCTGCCGGCACTTCCCACCATCAGCGGAACGGTCGCGGGCGACTCCTTCGCACAAGCGGTGTCCCAGGTGATCATCGCTGCGAGTAAGGATGACACCCTCCCCATCCTTACTGGCGTAAGGATGGAGATCGAGGATGACCTCATCACCCTCCTTGCTACCGACCGCTACCGACTGGCCATGCGGGAAGTCCCGTGGAAACCAGTCACCCCAGGCATGTCCACCAGCGCCCTGGTCAAGGCGAAGACCCTCAACGAAGTCGCCAAGACACTCGGCGGCAGCGGCGACATCAACCTGGCCATTGCGGATGACGACAGCCGGCTCATCGGTTTCGAGAGCGGCGGACGCACCACGACTTCGCTTCTTGTCGACGGTGATTACCCCAAGATCCGCTCCCTGTTCCCGGATTCCACACCGATCCACGCGACGGTGCAGACCCAGGAACTCGTAGAAGCCGTCCGCCGTGTGTCGCTCGTTGCCGAACGCAACACCCCCGTGCGCCTCGCCTTCACGCAGGGCCAGCTTCACCTCGACGCCGGAACCGGCGAGGACGCGCAGGCTTCCGAAGAACTTGAAGCGCAGCTTTCCGGCGATGACATCACCGTGGCGTTCAATCCGCACTACCTCGTGGAAGGCCTGAGCGTGATCGAAACAAAGTACGTCCGCTTCTCCTTCACCACCGCCCCGAAGCCGGCCATGATCACGGCCCAGATGGATGCGGATGGCGAAGATCAGGATGACTACCGCTACCTCGTGATGCCGGTCCGCCTTCCCAACTAGCCACTTTCCCAACCAGGTCGCACTTAACGCCGTTTTGAGTGTTAAAGATGACATCTGCTGCGACCCAGTTGCACAGACCCACCACCACCCCAGCGCAGAAAAGAGTTCCCACCGTGCACATCGGACTGATCGGCCTTGGCAAAATGGGTTTCAACATGCGCGAACGGCTGCGCAAGGGAGGCGTGGAGGTCACGGGCTTTGACCGCAATCCGGACGTGACCGACGTGTCCTCCGTGGATGAACTCATCGCCGCCGTTCCCTCGCCCCGCCTGATCTGGGTGATGGTCCCGTCGGGTGACATTACGGACGCCGTCATCAGCGAACTCGGCAACAAACTTCAGCCAGGCGATCTCGTGATCGACGGCGGCAACTCTCGATTCACAGAAGACCAGAAGCACGGCGCCGCCCTGGCCGACAAGGGCATCCGCTTCGCGGACTGCGGTGTCTCCGGTGGAGTCTGGGGCCTGCAGAACGGCTATGGGCTCATGGCCGGCGGTGAGGCCGCGGACATCGAACGCGCGTTGCCGGTCTTTGACGCCCTTCGTCCTGAAGGAGAGCGGGCAGACAGCTTCGTCCATGTGGGCGGCGTCGGGGCGGGCCACTACGCCAAGATGGTCCACAACGGCATCGAGTACGGCCTCATGCAAGCCTATGCCGAAGGCTATGAATTGCTCGCTGCCAAGGAGATCGTCACCGATCTTCCCGGTACCTTCCGCGCCTGGCAAAAGGGAACAGTTGTCCGGTCCTGGCTGCTGGACCTCATGGTGAAGGCGCTGGATGAGGATCCTGGCCTGGCCTCGATCGACGACTACGTCGAGGACTCCGGCGAGGGCCGCTGGACCGTGGAAGAGGCCATCGCCAACGCGGTTCCAGCCCCGGCCATCACCGCCGCGCTCTTTGCCCGGTTCTCCTCCCGCGAGGACAACTCGCCGGCCATGAAGATGGTGTCCGCACTGCGCCACCAGTTCGGCGGGCATGCCACCCGTCCGGCAAAGTAGCACCCGCACCGGGGCCGTGAGTCCCGGAACCAGTGTCCCGAGAATCCTGAAGAGCGCGTGTACCTAGAACACCTGTCACTGACCGACTTCCGCAGTTATGCGCAAGTGGATCTCCGGCTGGAACCCGGCGTCACCGTCCTGGTCGGTTCCAACGGGATCGGCAAGACCAATCTGATGGAAGCCATCGGCTACCTTGCAACGCTGAGTTCGCACAGGGTGAGCGCCGATGGGCCGCTCCTGCGTTTCGGCACCGAACGCGCACTGATCCGGGCCAAACTGGTGCGCGGCGAACAGTCCACCGTGCTGGAACTTGAGATCAACGGCGGCCGGGCCAACCGCGGACGCATCAACCGCAGCAACCCTGTCCGGGCGCGGGATCTTCTGGGCATCTGCCACACCGTCCTTTTTGCCCCTGAGGATCTGGCCCTCGTCAAAGGAGATCCGTCCAGCCGGCGGCGTTTCCTTGACGAGCTGCTCGTGAGCCTTGTTCCGCGGCACGCCGCCACGCGGAGTGACTACGACCGCGTCCTCAAACAGCGTAACGCCCTCCTGAAGTCGGCCCGTGCCGGGAAATTCACGGCTGGCCATGAGACAACCCTGGATGTTTGGGACCAGCACATGGCGCGCGCAGGCGCGGAGCTGCTGCATGCCAGGCTGGAGCTCGTAGAGCGGCTTCGTCCGCACCTCAACAGCGCCTACGCCCAGTTGACCGACGGGTCCAAGGCCGCCGATGCGGTGTACCGGTCAACACTTCAAAACATGATTGACGACGACGGCGCACCCACCGGAACGAACGTGGAACCTTCCGCGGGTGGAGACCAGATGGAAGACCTCCTGCTGCTTTCCGTTGACGAGCTCACCGAGCGCTACGTGAGGGCCTTCGCAGCGTCCCGCCGCAAGGAACTCGAGCGTGGCATCTCGCTTGTCGGTCCCCACCGCGATGAGCTTGAACTTGTCCTCGGACAGGCACCGACGAAGGGCTATGCCTCCCATGGTGAAACCTGGTCCATGTGCCTCTCCCTGCGTCTTGCCTCCTACTACGTCATGCTCGATGACGCGCGCACCGGCGGTTCGGCACCCATCCTGATCCTGGACGACGTTTTTGCCGAGCTTGATGTGCAGCGGCGGCGTAAACTGGCCGCAATAGTAGCCGGCGCCGAACAGGTCCTCGTAACCGCCGCTGTTGACGCCGACATTCCTGAGGAACTGACCGGGCGGCGGGTGAAGGTTATCCCGGGAGGAATCGATGAACAGGGATAAGGACGGCGGCCTCCAGCCAGGCCGTGACCCTGATGAGATCGATGCCGCCCAGGCCGCGTTGAACAGGATGCGCGACGCTGCGGCTGCCCGCGGCGAGGTGCGCCGGGCGGCGCCCCGCGCCGGAAGCAGCGCCCAAAAACAGCGCACCGCGGCGCGGAACACTCGCGGATTCAGCCAGTTCCATGCCACCGGACGCGATCCCTTGGGACTGGGAAAGGTGGTGGGTCGCCTTGTTGCCGAACGTGGCTGGACCTCACCCGTGGCGGTCGGATCGGTCATGGCCGAGTGGGGCACGCTGGTGGGGCCGGAGATCGCTGCACACTGCACACCCGAAAGCTTTACGGACACCACGCTGCACGTGAGGTGCGACTCCACGGCCTGGGCCACGCAGCTTCGGCTGCTGAGCATCAGCCTGCTGGAGAAGTTCCGCACTGAACTTGGCGACGGCGTCGTCACCAGCATCCAGGTGCTGGGTCCGGCCGCGCCAAGCTGGCGCAAGGGGGGCCGCACCGTCAATGGCCGCGGGCCCCGGGACACCTACGGATAGAGCCCGTCCGCAAGTGGCAGCGGCCAGCCCGCGGCCGGATCTATTGAAAAATGCACAAACGGCGTGTAGGGCGTTCAAACCGCCGTGAGCCGTATAGGAACCCGAAGACGGTACCGCTGGGGCCTTGCAGGCGGGGCCAATGGCCTGCGAGAGGCACACTGCTCGCCGTTCGCCGCCCTGGAATGCGGGGATCGGTCCTCTTTCACGATAGAATCTCTGTAGATAACTGGGCGCCGGTGAAACGTTGACTGAGTCCGTTTTCCGACGCTTTTCCAGCGGCCGGAAGACGGTTCCGCAAGCCAACCAAGTAGACGGCGTTATCAGTGACGCGCCTGTTGGCGGGCGCCTTTCCCCTGGGAGACGGCATCGGCCAGCCACTATCAATTACAGAGGAGTCGAAAGCGCCTGTGGCTAACGACAATGCAGATATCCAGGCAGTGGAACCCGCAATGGAGGATGCCCCGACGCCTGACACGCCGGCTGAAGCGGTGACCAAACGGGAATACGGCGCCAGTGACATCACCGTCCTTGAGGGTCTTGAGGCTGTGCGTAAACGGCCCGGCATGTACATCGGATCCACCGGCCTCCGCGGCCTGCACCACCTCGTGTACGAAGTGGTGGACAACTCCGTTGACGAGGCCCTGGCCGGATACTGCACACATATTGAAATCGTCCTGCAGGCCGACGGCGGCGTCAAAGTGGTGGACGACGGCCGCGGCATCCCCGTCGACATTCACCCGAGTGAGGGCAAGCCCACCGTTGAGGTGGTCATGACTATCCTGCACGCCGGCGGAAAGTTTGGCGGCGGCGGATACGCCGTCTCCGGAGGCCTCCACGGTGTGGGCATTTCGGTGGTCAACGCACTCTCCAGCAGGGTAAACACCGAGGTGCGCAGGCAGGGCCACGTCTGGCGGATGTCCTTCGCCGACGGCGGCAAGCCCCAGGGCGGGCTGGACAAGGGCGAGGAAACCGACACCACCGGCACCACCCAGACGTTCTACCCCGATACCGGCATTTTCGAGTCGGTTGAATTCGACTTCGAGACGCTGCGCGCCCGCTTCCAGCAGATGGCCTTCCTCAACAAGGGCCTGCGCATCACCCTCACCGACGAGCGCGTCACTACCGCTTCCGGCGAGAACGATGATCTGGACCTTGACAGCGTCGCCACCGAAGGCGAAGTCAACGCGGACCACCGCACCGTTGTCTACCAGTACAACGACGGGCTGCTGGATTACGTCAAGCACCTGAATTCCGGCAAAAAAGTCGATGTGGTCCACGAGGACGTCATCGCCTTCGAAACCGAGGACACCGAACGCAAGATTGCGGTGGAAATGGCCATGCAGTGGACCAGCGCGTATTCAGAGAGCGTCCACACCTACGCCAACACCATCAACACCCATGAAGGCGGAACCCACGAAGAGGGGTTCCGGGCCGCGATGACCTCACTCATCAACCGCTACGCGCGGGAGAAGAGCATCATCAAGGAAAAGGAAGAGAACCTTACCGGCGACGACATCCGTGAGGGCCTCACGGCCGTCATCTCGGTGAAGCTCGCCGAGCCGCAGTTCGAAGGCCAGACCAAAACCAAACTGGGCAACTCGGAGGTCAAGGGATTCGTCCAGCGCGTGGTCACTGACCAGCTCGGAGACTGGCTCGAACGCAACCCCGGACCGGCAAGGGACGTGATCCGCAAGGCCATTTCGGCTGCCCAGGCTCGCATGGCCGCCCGCAAGGCACGTGACAACGCCCGCCGCAAGAGCCCGCTGGAATCCTTCGGCATGCCCGGCAAGCTCTCCGACTGCTCCTCCAAGGATCCTTCGAAGTGCGAGGTCTACATCGTGGAGGGCGACTCCGCCGGCGGTTCGGCCAAGCGCGGGCGCAACCCGGAAACGCAGGCCATCCTGCCGCTGCGCGGCAAGATCCTGAACGTGGAACGGGCCCGGCTGGACAAGGCCCTCGGCAACAACGAGGTCCAGTCCATGATCACCGCCTTCGGCACGGGAATTGGTGAGGACTTCGACCTCAGCAAGCTGCGGTACCACAAGATCGTCCTCATGGCCGATGCCGACGTTGACGGCCAGCACATCACCACGCTGCTCATGACGCTCCTGTTCCGCTACATGCGCCCGCTGATCGAAAATGGCTACGTATACCTGGCACAGCCTCCCCTGTACAGGATCAAATGGTCCAACGCCCCGCATGATTACGTGTACAGCGACCGTGAGCGCGACTCCAGGCTGGTGTCCGGACAGGCTGCGGGCCGACGCATCCCCAAGGACAACGGCATCCAGCGCTACAAGGGACTCGGCGAGATGGACTACACGGAACTGTGGGACACCACCATGGACCCGGACCACCGGACACTGCTCCAGGTCACCATGGAAGACGCCGCCGCCGCGGATCAGATCTTCAACGTGCTGATGGGCGAGGACGTCGAATCACGCCGCAACTTCATCCAGCAGAACGCCAAGGACGTCAGGTTCCTCGATATCTAAGCGGTTTACCGCACTGATATTCCCGAGCCGACATATACCTGAAACGGAAAATACACACTATGAGTGACGAAACCCCTGAGGTTCCCGCGGACTCCGGAGATCTCCCCGAGCCGGTGTTGGAGGGCGATCTGCTGATTGACCGCGTGGAGCAGGTCGACCTCCAGACGGAGATGCAGCGGTCCTACCTCGACTACGCCATGGCCGTTATTGTGGGCCGCGCGCTGCCCGACGTCCGGGATGGTCTGAAGCCCGTGCACCGCCGCGTGCTGTACGCAATGTTCGATGGCGGCTACCGCCCGGACCGTTCGTTCAACAAGTGCGCGCGCGTCGTGGGCGAGGTAATGGGCCAGTACCACCCTCACGGTGACACCGCCATTTACGATGCGCTGGTGCGCCTGATCCAGGACTGGACCATGCGCTACCCGCTGGCACTCGGGCAGGGAAACTTCGGCTCCCCGGGCAACGACGGCGCAGCAGCACCGCGGTACACCGAAACCAAGATGGCTCCCCTCGCCATGGAGATGGTGCGGGACATCGACGAGGAAACCGTCGACTTCCAGGACAACTACGACGGCAAGAACCAGGAACCCACCATCCTGCCGGCCCGGTTCCCGAACCTGCTGGTCAACGGCTCCTCGGGCATCGCCGTCGGCATGGCCACCAACATTCCGCCGCACAACCTCCGCGAGGTTGCCGACGGTGTCCAGTGGTACCTGTCCAACCCCACCGCCAGCCGCGAGCAGCTCCTCGAAGAGCTGCTGCTCCGCATCAAGGGACCGGATTTCCCCACTGGCGCCACCATCCTGGGCCACAAGGGGATTGAGGACGCGTACCGCACCGGCCGCGGCTCCATCACCATGCGCGCCGTGGTCAACGTTGAGGAACTCCAGGGCCGCACGTGCCTGGTGGTCACCGAACTGCCCTATCAGGCCAACCCGGACAACCTCGCCATCAAGATTGCCGAGCTCGTCAAGGACGGCAAGGTCCAGGGCATCGCCGATCTCCGTGATGAAACTTCGGGACGCACCGGCCAGCGCCTGGTGATTGTCCTTAAGCGGGACGCCGTGGCAAAGGTGGTGCTGAACAACCTTTACAAGCACACCCAGCTGCAGGAAAACTTCGGCGCCAACATGCTGGCGATCGTGGACGGTGTGCCGCGCACACTCAGCCTAGACGCCTTCATCCGCCACTGGGTGACGCACCAGATGGACGTCATCGCGCGGCGTACCCGTTACCGCCTGCGCAAGGCCGAGGAGGAAGCGCACATCCTGCGCGCGCTCCTGAAGGCCCTGGACATGCTGGATGAGGTCATCGCCCTCATCCGTGCGTCCAACACCACCGAAGCCGCACGCGATGGCCTAATGGAACTGCTGGATATCGACGAGCTTCAGGCAAGGGCGATCCTGGACATGCAGCTCCGTCGCCTGGCAGCCCTGGAACGCCAGAAGATCCAGGACCGCCACGCCGAACTCGAAGCGATGATCGCAGAGTTCAACGCGATCCTTGCCTCGGAGGAGCGCCAGCGTGAGATCATCAGCACCGAGCTGGCGGAAATCGTTGCCAAGCACGGGGATGACCGGCGAACCAAGATCCTCATGGGCTACGACGGTGACATGTCCATGGAGGACCTGATCCCCGAAGAGGAAATGGTGGTTACCATTACCCGCGGCGGGTACGTCAAGCGGACAAGGAGTGACAACTACCGCTCCCAGCAGCGCGGCGGTAAGGGCATAAAGGGCGCCCAGCTGCGCGGCGACGACGTCGTGGAACACTTCTTCGTTACCACCACACACCACTGGCTCCTCTTCTTTACCAACCTCGGACGCGTCTACCGGGCCAAGGCCTATGAACTGGCTGAGGCCGGCCGGGACGCCAAGGGACAGCACGTGGCCAACCTGCTGGCCTTCCAGCCGGACGAACACATCGCCCAGGTGCTGGACCTCAGGGACTATCAGCACTCGCCGTACCTTGTGTTGGCCACGAAGCGCGGGCTGGTCAAGAAGACGCGGCTGGAGGACTACGACACCAACCGCTCCGCCGGCGTCATCGCGATAAACCTTCGCGACGAGGATGAGCTTGTTTCCGCCCAGCTGGTATCCGAGACAGACGATCTCATGCTGGTATCCCGGAAGGGCCAGTCCATCCGATTCACCGCGACTGATGATGCACTCCGCCCCATGGGTCGGGCCACCTCAGGCGTGACGGGCATGAAGTTCCGCGAGGATGATGAGCTCCTCGCCGCGAACGTGGTCACCGACGGATCATTCGTGTTCATCGTCACCGAAGGCGGCTACGCCAAGCGGACCGCCGTCGAGGAGTACCGTCTCCAGGGCCGCGGCGGGCTGGGCATCAAGGTGGCTAAGCTCGCCGAGGAACGCGGTGACCTGGTTGGCGCCCTGATCGTCCAGGAAGAGGATGAAGTCCTGGTGGTCATGGAGGGCGGCAAGGTGGTCCGCTCGTCCGTGGCAGGGGTTCCCGCCAAGGGCAGGGACACCATGGGCGTCATCTTCGCAAAACCTGACAAGAACGACCGCATCATTGAGGTGGCGCGGAACAGCGAACGTGGCCTTGAGGGAGAGGAATCTCCGGAGGATGACGTAACGTTGGCTGAAGATACGGGATCCGTAGACGGGTCCGCAGAGGCAGAAACAGCAGAGGCAGAGCCGGCGATGCCCGCGGCATCCGAGGATGCCGACAGCGACACCGAGCTGAACGAAGACAACACCGGAGGTAACGAGTGAGTAATTCCGACTCATTTCCCAAGCCGAGCAGTAATGGTCCCGGCGGGATGCGGCAGCCGGCAACCGCTCCACGAGTGAATGCCCCGGTGCGTCCGCAGCAGAGTCCGGGCACGGCGTCGGGCATTCCGGGGCAACGCCCCGCGGCGCCAGGACAGTCACTGCCTGGACAGTCAACCCCGGGACTGCCCTCCCAGGGCCAGCGCCCGGCGGCGCCGGGACAGCGCCCCGTCCAGGGGCAGCGGCCCCAGGCCCCGGGCCAGAGGCCCGCGGCACCCGGCCAGCGGCCGGGCCAGAGTGCCCCGGGACTGGTGAAGCCGGCCCCGAAGGCCAAGGTCCGCCGTGCGCGCCTGCTGGTAAGCAAGGTGGACCCCTGGTCCGTCCTGAAGATGGCGTTCCTGCTCTCCGTGGCACTCGGCATCGTCACCGTGGTTGCGGCCATTGTGCTGTGGACCGTCCTGGACCTGACAGGCATCTTCGACCAGGTGGATAGCCTCCTTGGCACCCTCGCGGGCTCCGAGGGTGGCGGTTTTGAACTGAAGAAGGTTGCGTCGCTCGGCCAGGTGGCATCCTTTGCCGTCATCATCGCCGTAGTCAACGTTGTGCTGCTGACGGCCCTGTCCATGCTGTCCGCCGTGCTGTACAACATCTCCGCCACCCTCGTGGGCGGCATCGGCGTCACGCTGACGGACGACTAAAAAACCCGTGATTCCGCGGAATTAGCACCGCGGAATGCCTCGATTTGAGATCGGGCCGGGATGTGCTGTAAAGTCATGTCTCGGCCCGATGAGGCATCGGGGCGTATAGCTCAGGCGGTTAGAGCGCTTCGCTGATAACGAAGAGGTCCCAGGTTCAAGTCCTGGTACGCCCACGGAACCTGCACAGGTTCAAGTAAAGGATCAGGTAAGACTGACCGGAACGGGGTGCGTGTGAAGAAGTTGCTGGCATTTGCAGCTGCGATCGCAGGCGTCCTGCTCTACAGGAAAGTGCAGGAATCCGAGGCCCGGAAAACGGTCTGGAGTAAGTCAACCGATACGGTTGAATAGTCCGGATCCCCGGTACGGAGGCTGGTCAGACGGCCTCCGGAACTAGGGTATGATTGACGGGTTGCTTCTTATGGGGGCATGGCGCAATTGGTAGCGCACCTGCTTTGCAAGCAGGGGGTTCGGGGTTCGAGTCCCCGTGCCTCCACCATAAGGAAAGTCCCGGCCAGAGATGGCCGGGACTTTTTTGTTTAGCGGGTTGCCGTAGCCCCGCCCGGCGGACCTTGCCACAGGGATCTGGCCCTTCGGACCTTGCCACAGGGCGGCGAGCGGCCCGTATTGGCCGAATCGGAGGGCCGCCCGGGCACACTACTGTGGAGTCGTGAACTTCTTCCTCGCGGCCCTGGGCGTACTGGGGGTGGCCTCCTCCGGGCCCCTCATCGCTGCGACACTCGGTGCAACCACGGTCAGTGCCCTCGCTATCGCCTTCTGGCGCAACGCGATAGGTGCTGCGGTCGTGGCCACACCCACCCTGATCAGGGAACCGCGGCAGTTCGGCCACATCACGGGCCGGGAGTTCCGCTGGTCGCTCGTGGCGGCTTCGGCCCTCGCGTTGCATTTCGCCTGCTTCATTACCTCCCTGCAGCTGACATCGGTTGCTGCGGCAACCGCCTTGGTCTGCCTCCAGTCCGCCTGGATCGCCGTCATACAGATGCTCCGCGGCGTGAGGCACCGGTGGCAGGTCCTCGTGGGGCTCGGCATCGCTTTCGGCGGCGTCGTCGCCATTACGGGCTTTGACATGGGCGCATCGCCCGAGGCGCTGCTCGGCGACCTCCTGGCGGTAGCTGGCGGGCTCCTCGCAGGGGTTTATACGCTGGCCGGGGGCCGTGCCCGGCAGAGCATGACAACGGGAACCTACACCACGCTCTGCTACGGCATGTGCGCGGCGCTGGTGGCGCTGCTGGCGCTCATCACCAGGCAGCCGCTCCTGGGGTTCGACGCCGGCGGCTGGCTGGGGATCGTAGCCATCACCGTTTGTGCGCAGCTGGTGGGGCACACCGCCTTCAACTACCTGCTGGCAACCATGAGTCCACTGCTCGTCTCAATGATCATCCTGCTTGAGATTCCCGGCGCAGCACTGCTTGCGGCCATCTTTCTGAACGAGACCCTGCCCGCCGGTACGTATGGCGGCCTTGCACTGATCCTGGTGGGGCTCGCCGTCGTCGTCACAGGTCAGCGCACCGGCAAAGCCGGGCGGGGCAAAACACCGCAGGAGCGGCCCTTGGCGGAGCTGGGGACGGACTGAGGGGGAAAGTTTCCCGCCCCCGGCAGGCGCTGAAGCTGTTTGACGGAGCCGCGGCGCCTGGGCCGGCGCTAAGGGCCGGCTTCCAGCGCTGAGACTACTGTCCGCCGCGGCGGGCTGGCTGGCTGGTGTTGACCGTGTGAATGGCTCGCAGGAGCTTCGCAGGGAAGTACACGGAGAAGAAGACCACCATAGGGGCCTTGAGGGCCATTTTCTTGACGTTGTGGGCCTTATATGTGCGGTCAAAGCGGGTCACGTAGTAGCGGTAGTCACGGGGTGAGTCCTCGAGCCGCCGGGCGGACATTCCAGAGACCATCTGCGGCCAGTACTGGACCCGCAGGTCGTGGTCGGCCAGGTGGAGGGAGAGATCAATGTCTTCATGCATCTCGTCCTTCTCATCCCGGCAGGTCTCGCCGCGGATGATCTCCCAGGCAGAACGCCGCAGCGCCATGTTGGAGCCAAACAGAAAGTGGTATTGGTGCTTTGCCAGCTTGAGCATCAGTTGGCGCATCTTGTCATCGGCCTTGAGGCCGAAACGCCGCATGGGCATGTCGTAGTAGACGACCGGTCCCGTGGCAGCCTGCGTGGACTGGTCCGCGAACGCTTTCTGGACCTGCTCCACCCAGTCCGGTTCCACCACCGAGTCGGCATCGATCCGGCCCAGGATTTCACCGGTGGCGTGGTCGAGGCCGAAGTTCCGTGTGGGGATGAGGCCCTGGCTCGCGTCCTGACGAAGCAGGATGATGGGGCTCTCCGGGTATTCCTGCTGCATCTGCAGGACGATGTCCGCAGTCCGGTCCTTGGACATGTTGTCCACCACGATAATCTCGTGCGCCGGAACGGACTGGTAAACGGCCGCGATGAGGCACTGCCGGATGACGCTTTCCTCGTTATATGCCGGTATGACGATTGATACGCCCGGCAGCTGAGCGTCGTGCAAGGAATCCTCGGCGGATCTATCGGGTGACATCACCTCAAACTTAGCACCGATCGATTTTCTTTCCGCGGCCTACGCAGCCGGACCCACAAAAGGTTCCAGCGGTCCAAGCAACCTGGCCATAAATGACTGGAGGGGCCCCGCACCAGGCGGAACCCCTCTAACCGCACGCCCGGTGGGCGTGGAGATTGTTTACTTGTCGGCCGGTTTGTCCGCGCCGTTGTCGATGTTGGCCGCAATGTTCTTGACGGCCGTCTTCGCATCGGAGGCGACAGCACCGGCGTCGGCGTCTGCATCCTCGGCCACGTGCTTGGCCTTGTCAGCTGCGTTGTCGCTGTCCTCTGCGGAGGCAGGGGCCAGCGGTGCGGCGTCGGATCCGGGTGCCGATTCGTTCACCGTGGCGGCGGCTACGGGCGCCGGCGTCTCGGCCACAGGGGCGGAAGGCGCTGTGGTGGACGGTGCCGGTGTAACGGGGGCCGGGGTCTTCCACGGGTCCTCCACCGGTTTGGAAGCCTTCCACGCCGCGACACCGGCTGCGACCGCAGCTGCGATCACACCGACGATCAGGAGACCGCGCTTTTTGGGCTTCTCCGGCTGGATCAGCGGCTTGCCGGTCACTGCCCGGCTTGCCTCGGAGGCTGCCGACTTCAACTGGCTGCCGGCAACCTGTGCCTGCTCCTGGAGGGAGTGGATGATACCGACGTCGCCAAGCCTCTGTGCTACGGCGTCCACCCGGGCCGGTGCGCCCTCCAGCGTCCGGTGGACCACTTCCGACGCCGTGCCGATCTGGTCCGAGAGACGCGGAAGGTATTCCACTACCACGCGGTCACGGGCCTGGTTGATAACAGGCGTGGCCCGGTCCAGGGCCTCGTGCAGCCTCGGCGTCGCGCCCTCAACGGCGTCGTGAATCCTGGGCGCCAGCTGCGACAGTCCGTCCTGGAGGCGGGGCGTCACGGTGGCAACTCCGCCAGCCAGGTTGTGGGCTGCCGACTTGAGCCCTTCCTGGATCTTGGGGGAAGCGGTGTCGATGCCATGCTGCAGCCGGGGTACAGCCCAGTCCACTGCAGCTTCCATCCGGTCTTTTGCGTTCTCTACTGCGGAACTGACCGACAATTCCAGTTCACGGGCAATACGATCCGATTTCTTCACAACTACCTCCCGATTAATGTGACGGTTCTGCAGTTAGCCTACGTTGCGGATGAGCTGCCCTGCTATCGTTCAGGCGGATTCAGAGCGGATTTCACCCAGCGCGGAACTGCGTTTCAGGCCCCGTCCCGCGTTGACCCGCCGTGAAAGAATGACCGTATGACTGCCACAGCAACTGCAAAAGCAACCATCCACACAAGCCTCGGCGACATCGTCGTGAACCTCTTCGGCAACCACGCGCCGAAGACTGTTAAGAACTTCATTGGACTGGCCACGGGCGAACAGCCGTGGACGCACCCGGAGAGCGGCGAAGACAAGTCCGGCACGCCGCTGTACGACGGCACCATTTTCCACCGCATCATCAAGGACTTCATGATCCAGGCGGGCGATCCCCTGGGCCGCGGCACCGGCGGACCCGGCTACCGGTTTGACGACGAGATCCACCCCGAGTTGAGCTTCAACGCCCCCTACAAGCTGGCCATGGCCAACGCCGGCCTGCAGATGGGCAAGGGCACCAACGGCTCCCAGTTCTTCATCACCACCATCCCCACTGACTGGCTGCAGGGCAAGCACAGCATCTTCGGCGAAGTTGCAGACGACGAGTCCCGGAAGGTGGTGGACGCCATTGAGGCTGTCCGCACCGGTATGGGCGACCGCCCGGTTGAAGACGTAAAGATCAACAGCATCGATATCGAGCAGCTCTAACCCCACCATGAGTTACGGAATTCCGTCGGCAGAGCCGTCCGCGCAGGTACCCGTGTGCCCCAGGCACCCGGACCGGCCCTCCTATGTGAGCTGCCAGCGCTGCGGGCGTCCCGCATGCCCAGAGTGCCAGCGGGCGGCCGCCGTCGGATTCCAGTGCGTTGACTGCGTCAACGAAACAAAACGTACGACGCCGGCAGTCCGGACGGTCTACGGCGGCGCCGTGGCCACCGGGAAACCGGTGGTGACGTTCGGGATAATCGCCGTGTGCGCGCTGCTGTACGTCCTGCAGTGGGTGATTCCGGGAAGCGCCGTGTTCCGGACGCTTGCCTACGCCTCCGTCTATGCCACCCCCGAGTTTGGCGTATTCCAGCCGTGGCGAATGATCACGTCGGCCTTTTTGCATTCCCAGGGCTTCCTGCTCCACATCCTGCTGAACATGTACACGCTATGGATCTTTGGCCAGGCCCTCGAACCATTGCTGGGCAGGATCCGGTTCCTCGCTGTCTATCTCCTCTCCGCACTCGGTGGATCCGTGGGGTACCTGCTCCTGACGCCTATTCTTCCGGAGGGCGGCCCGGTGGGGGTCGTGGGTGCTTCGGGGGCCATCTTCGGGCTCTTCGGCGCCATGCTCGTGGTGCAGCGCCACCGCGGCGGCGACACCAGGCAACTCTGGGTGCTCATCGCCATCAACGGCGTTATCGGATTCATGGTCCCGCAGATCGCCTGGCAGGCCCACCTTGGCGGCCTGATCACCGGTGCGCTGTGCGCGGCTGTCATCGCCTACGCACCCCGCGGACCCCGCCAGCACCTCATCCAGTTGGCCGGGCTGGCCATTGTTCTGGCACTCCTGGTAGCGGTCTCCTGGTACCGCGTCATCACGGCCTGACCCCCGCCACCGCTCTCTCCCCTCTCCACCCGCCCCGCCCAGAACGCCTGCACCCACGTTGGGCGCGGGCGTTCTGCATAGGAGCCCCGTCGCTGCTGCTATGGACCTGCCCGTCCAGGCAGGCTTGCGCCGTTTTGAGCGCCGACAACTGCGCGTGCGGCTGCCTGGTCGCCTCCCAGACCGTCACCCGCTTCCCGCAAGCGAACGGACTTCCCACGTGGTCGACTCTCGACCCTCCTTCGTTCGGGCTCCGCACCCTGCTGCTATCGCTGCCGAGTTTTCCACAGGGGTTATCCACACTGTTGGTAACTTACACAGCTGTAGTTCTGTCGGACGTGTCTAGAAATCCGCCCGGACTGGCGGATCTTCGGACTGGGCCGTCCGCTGGGTCCACAATTGTGGATAAGTACTCAGGAAGGCCCTGTGGTTAAGTGGACAACTATTCCGCGAATAAGTGGCGGACAGGGGCCAATCCACAGCTGTACCGGTGCCTGTACCGGGTGGGTAGCTCCAGGGCGCCTGCCGCTGCCAAGCCAGGGGCAAGGCAGCCGGGAGCCTTGGCTGTGCACAGCAGGAATTTTCAACAGGCTTATTCACAGTGTTAATAACTTCCAGCCATGTAGTTCAACGTTGGAGTGCCGTTCTGAGGCCTACATCCCGGTAAATCCGTCCGCGCCGTCCCACAGGTTATCCCCACCTGTGGATAACCTGTGGGTAGTCGCCTGTTGTTAAGTGGATAAGCGCACCCCGTCCGCGTGTAGTCTCGGACTAATCGCCAGCCCGCCTCACAAGTCCGCCGGCTCCGTGCGGCGGCCCGATTCTTCGAGGAGTACGCCATGAGCACCACTGAACATATCTACTTGGACAAATACCACCCTGCGTCTTGGCGTGCCCTCAATGGGCTGGGGCTGAAGGTGCGGGAAGCCGCCCTTGAAGCCGGGCTGGACCCCAAACTCGTAGAACTGCTCAACGTCCGCACGTCCCAGCTCAACGGTTGCGCGTACTGCCTGGACATGCACGTGGCTGACGCCCTCAAGGGAGGCGAATCAAGCCAGCGTCTGGCTGTTCTCCCCGCCTGGCGCGACACGGACCTGTTCGACGGGACCGAGCGGGCCGCCCTGGCCCTTGCAGAGAGCATCACGGCCCTTCCCGATACGCACACCCGGGACCTGGAGGACGGCTACGCGCGCGACCACCTGACGGCCGAGCAGTATTCGGCGGTGAGCTGGCTGGCCATCACGATGAATGCGTTCAACCGCGTGTCCATCACGAGCCGGCACCCCGTCCGTCGGAAGACGCAGTAAGCCGGACGGACGCGACCAGGCCTTTATCCACAGCCTTTCCACAATTGTTAATAACTTGAGCTGTCGTTCGCGCGGATCGGCTAGTGGCTGAACAGCCATGGCGTGCGCTTGCTGCGAATGTGGGCGCTTGGGTTATCAACACTGTGGATATCTTTACCAACACGTGTGCACGCGCGCTCGGCCGTGAAGCAGCGAAACTGAGAGAGCCGGCCCGGCTACAACCAGACCCCGGAGGTGCCTCGGCGGTGACTGTCAATGAGGTGTGTGTCCACCATCCCGACGGCTTCCATGAGGGCGAACATCGTAGTTGGCCCCACGAAGGCGAATCCCTCTTTCCTCAGCGCCTTGGACAGGGCTATGGACTCCGGAGACCGGGTGGGCACATCGGCGTGCGTCGAAGGGGCAGGAGTCGAGGTGGGCTGGAATCCCCAGACAAAGTCCACCAGTCCGCCCTTGTTACGCAGCTCAATGGTGGCTTGGGCGTTGGTGATGGCGGCGCGGATCTTCAGCCTGTTGCGCACGATCCCGGTATCCTGCTGCAGCCGTTCGACATCGGTCTCGGTGAACGCGGCTACGGTCTCGGGGTGGAAGTTGGCGAAAGCCGCACGGAAAGCGGGCCGCTTGCGCAGGATGGTGGCCCAGGACAGGCCAGCTTGAAACGCCTCCAGGCTGATGCGCTCGTAGAGGCCCTGCTCGTCACGTACGGGCAGACCCCATTCTGTGTCGTAGTACTCGCGCATCAGGGGATCGACGGAGGCCCACAACGGACGGGCGAGGCCGTCGTCGCCGACGATGATGCCTTCGGTCATGGCTGCTGCGTGGTGTTCAGGAACGCCAGCGGGTGGTCATCAGGAAGCCCACGATCGCGATGCCGAATCCGGCCACGATGTTCCAGGATCCCCAGTCGCCAACAGGGAGCTTTCCTTCACTGATGTAAAACGTGATGATCCACAGCAGCCCGATGATCATGAGACCGAACATGACCGGCTTGAACCACACAGGGTTCGGCTTGTACGTCTGTGTTGCAGAGACCGGCTCGGCCGCGCGGGCGGTCTTCTTACGTGGCTTTGACTCGGGCACATGTCCTCCTTGGCGGGCTGAATCAAGAACGGCGACCCGGCTTGATATCCTGCTCAGAGGAATATTGCCGGCGGCCTGCGCGCTCCTGGTCAAGTCTGAAGTCTTACTAGCAGCCAATTCTAGCTGTAGTTCAGGCCACACCAGCGCCCACCGCAACCGCCTTTGAGGAGAACGCGTGGTACTGCAGGAAAAGGTGATCGCCCCTGCCAAGCCGGCAGCCGGCGTCGTGATCCTGCGAAAGGCCGTGCAGATCATTGGCGAGCTGCTGATTACGGTGGGCATTGTGCTCCTGCTCTTCGTCGCCTGGCAGTTGTGGTGGACCAACGTGGAATCCGATGCCAAGCAAAGCGCGGCGGTCAAGGACTTCACCCGCGACCTTGGTGGACCCGTAACGCCGGCGCCCAGCGCGGAGGCGCCGGCAGGGCAGAAGAACTACGGCGCACCGGCAGTTGCCCAGGCTCCCGGCCACGGCGGCACCATCGGCATCATGTACATTCCCAGGTTTGGCGAAACCTACACCCGTCCCATCGTCGAGGGCACCACGGCGGATGTGCTGGACACCCTCGGCCTGGGCCACTACGGCGGAACGGCCATGCCCGGTGCCGTAGGCAACTTTGCCGTGGCCGGACACCGCCAGACGCACGGTGCCGTCCTGGACAATATCCACACCCTCGTACCGGGTGACAAGATTTATGTCCAGACGCGCGACGGCTACTACGTTTACGTCTTCCGTAACAACCGGATCGTGATGCCCTCCAACGTTGACGTCTTGCTCCCCGTGCCCTCGAAGCCCGGGGTCAGGCCCACAGAAAGATTCCTGACCATGACCAGCTGCAACCCCCGCTTCGGTTCGCAGGAACGGATCATTGCGTACTCCGTGATGGAACGCTGGCAGCCCGCATCCGCAGGACCGCCTGCCGAGATTGCCGCCCAAGTGGCACGCGCACGAGGGGAAGGCTGAGACTTGTACGGTTGGATATTCCGGCACCTGCCGGGCCCGCTTTGGCTGCGCATCCTCACGTCAGTGGCGCTGATCGCCGGGACACTGTTCCTGATGGTCGAGTTCCTGTTCCCCTGGATGTCCCAGTTCACACAATTCACCGACTCAACGATTGGTGCGGCAAGTAACCCATGAGCACAACCAAGATCCTCGTCGTGGACAATTACGACAGCTTCGTCTACACCCTGGTGGGCTACCTCCAGGAACTGGGCGCCGAGACCACGGTGGTCCGCAATGACGACGTGACGCTCGCCGAAGCGATCGAAATGGCTGAAACGCGCGACGGCGTACTCATCTCGCCCGGTCCGGGCGCACCGTCGGAGGCGGGCGTCTGCATCGAGCTGATCAAGTGGTGCGGGGACAACAGCAAAGCCATGTTCGGCGTTTGCCTGGGCCATCAGGCCCTCGCCGAGGCCTACGGCGGCATTGTGACGCACGCGCCGGAACTGATGCACGGCAAGACGTCCCTGGTCCAGCACCAGGGCGCCAGCGTCTTCGCAGGCCTGCCCTCCCCCGTCACCGCGACGCGCTACCACTCACTGGCCGCCGTGCGGGAGTCCATTCCGGACATCCTCGAAATCACTGCCGAGACCGCCACCGGCGTCGTCATGGGGTTGCAGCACCGCACCGCCCCTCTGTGCGGCGTGCAGTTCCATCCGGAATCGGTCCTTACCGAGGGCGGCTACCAGATGCTGGGAAACTGGCTCGAGTCACTGGGCATGGCGGGCGCGGCCGCACGCGCGGCCAAGCTCAGCCCGCTCATCCAGCACTAGAACCCGGCAGAGGACTCCGGCGCCGGCGGGTGCCGGCCACGCGGGGCAGGTGCCGGCCACGCGGGGCAGGTGCGCGTGCCGGTCACGTAGCTGGCGGCCACTGAGCTGACGCCTGAGTCGAAGCCCTAAGGCTTGGGCTTCGCCGTGCCGGTGCTGCTCGGTGTTGGCGTCGGGGTGGGCTTCGGCGCCGGAGCCTTGGAAACCGTAACGGTGATCGCCTTACCCTGCTCTACCAGGGAATTGAGGGGATCGCTCTGCCCGGTCACCTTGCCCGGAACCACCTGGGAGTTCTCCACTTCGTTGATGACGGCCGGCAAGCCCAGGGCCTTCAGCGCGGCCTCCGCTTCGGCGCGGGTCATTCCTCGGAGTTCGGGCATGGCCACCTTGCCCGTGGAGACCACAATTTCCACGGTGCTCCCGACGGCCACCTGCTGGCCCGGAGCCGGCTTGGTAGTGATCACCAGGCCTCCCGCTACCGTGGCGCTGTTGGCCATGGTGGTGGACGGTGCCCCCACCAATCCGGCCTGTCTCAGGATGTCGCGGGCCGCCGCTTCCGTCCGCCCAGGCAGTGCTTCCGGGACCTTCACCGCGCTTGGTCCGGCGGAAATGTTGAGGGTCACGTCCGAGTCCGGCTCAAGCGATGAACCGGCCGCGGGCACGGTTCCAATGGCCGTGCCCTTGGCGATCGTGTCATGCTGCACACGCTTGATCTGGGGCCGCAGCCGGGCGTCGTACAGCAACTGAAGGGCTTCAGTTTCTGTGCGGGCCTCCACAGACGGGACAGAAACCTTGACCGGCTCGGCCGGAGGCTGGTTCATCACGTTGTACAGCCATAGCCCGCCGCCGGCCAGCACCAGGAGGGTAAAGATGACAAAGGTGGCGGTCCAGGCCCGACGGCGGGACTTCTGTACGCCCGTACGCTCCCGTTCGCGGGGCAGGCCCAAGGGAAGTTCGTCCTGCTCTGCGGTCTCGTACACCGCGGCGGCCTCCGCGGGAAGCACGGCGTCGCCTGCGTCATCGTAAGCAGGCCTGAGCCGGCCTCCGGGGGCATCGTCAAGGAAGCTGGCGCCGGTCATGGAAAAGGCCGCGGTGGGAGGATTGCGGTGCGGTTCGGGAACATGGTCGTTGGGGTCGGTCGGCGCCTCGCTGGCTGACAGGCCAGGCACCGCGACACCGTTTTTGGCTGCACGGAGCGCGCGCCGGAAGGCCGCCGCGTCCTGGAAACGGTCGGCGCGGTTCTTCTGCAGGGCCTTTGCGAGGACGCTGTCCAGTGCTTCGGAAACCTCGGGATTCAGGCTGCTGGCCGGTTCCGGGATTTCGCGCACATGCTGGTACGCCACGGAAACGGGGCTCTCGCCGACGAACGGCGGACGCCCGGTCAGCATTTCGAACAGCAGGCAGGCCGCGGAATAAAGGTCGCTCCGGGCATCCACGGTCTCGCCGCGCGCCTGCTCTGGCGAGAGGTACTGGGCCGTGCCCACCACGGCCTGCGTCTGGGTCATGGTGGCGGCGGAGTCGGCCATGGCCCGTGCGATGCCGAAGTCCATGACCTTGACCATGTTCGAGCTCTCGCAGAACATCACGTTGGCAGGCTTGATGTCCCGGTGCACGATGCCGGCTTTGTGGCTATACTCCAGCGCGGACAGTACGCCGAGGGTGTAGCTGATGGCCTGGTTAATGGTGATGTCCTTGGACCGGATGAGGTCCCTGAGGGTTTGCCCGGCGACGAATTCCATCACGATGTAGGGAACCCGGATCTGGTCGTGGGCATCCCCGGGGACTGCGTGGTCACCCGTGTCGTAGATAGCCACGATCGACGGGTGGTTCAGGGCGGCAACTGCCTGCGCCTCGCGCTTGAATCTCGCCTGGAACTGCGGGTCCCGTGCCAGATCCGGACGCAGCAGCTTGATGGCCACCGTCCGCCCGAGCCGGGTGTCGATGCCACGGTGCACGTCCGCCATGCCACCTCGTCCTATGAGCTCGCCGAGCTCATAGCGTCCGCTGAGGACGCGCTGGGCTGTCACCGGGAGGCTGTCCTCCCGGTGCGACGGCGTTCTTGGCGGCGTGGTCACGGCTTACCGCCCGGTCGGAGGGGCACTGGGAGTGACCGTGGCCGAGGGTGAGGGAATCAGGGCTTTGGCGAGGTGGTACGTCACCACGGAACCGGCGTCGACCTTCTTGCCGGCGCCCGGATCAGAGCTGACAAACGTACCGGGCTCCTGTCCCGGATCACCCTCGACATCATCTCCCTTTTGCCAGCGCAGCCCGGCCTTTTCGATGGCGCTCTGTACCTCGGCCTCGCTGCTGCCGGCGCTGATATCCGGTACTACGATCTGCTCCGGACCCTTGGAATACGTGACCTTGATCGTTTCACCCGCCGGAACCGGGCCGGACGGATTGATGTCCGTGACGGTGCCGGGAGCAGCGGGATCGGCGACCGGGACGCCGTTCACCTGCAGCCCGAGCGCGATCAGGTCGCTGCGCACCTTGCTGTACTGCTGTCCCAGGTAGGCGTCGGGAATCAGGTTGATGGCCTCCGGGGTGGTTTCCGTGGGCGTGGGCGTTGGCGAGGGGGTCGTGGGCGTGGGCGTTGCCGATGTCGCGGAAGGCGTCGGGCTGGCGCTCGTGGAGGTTGTCCGGCTTGGCGAACTCGAGGTGGTGCCCGCAGGCGCCTGCGACGGGAAAAGAATGCCGGCTTGGCTCAGGAGGATGCCGACGACGGCGAACAGAACCAGCAGGATCAGGGCGATCAGCGGCCAGGTCCACGGGCTGCGCTTGCGACGTTCGGGCTCATCGGCAGGCTCGTCGTCGTACTGTTCCTCTTCCTGGACCCAGCTGCGTTCGGCGGCCAGGGCGTCAGCCCGCGAAAGGGTGCTGCCGGCACGGGTGGGCGTTCCCTCGCCTGCTGCGCCAGCTGCGCCCGCGGCTGCAGCACCCGCGGCTGCGGCGCCGAGCACCGGCAGGGCGGAGGTCGCCGTCGTTGAGTTCTTCTCGGAGCCAATGACTCCGGTGGGCGCCGTGTGCATCTTGACCGGGGCCGTGATGGGGCCGGTGGCTGCCTCATAAAGCAGCATGCCGGGAACGGCGGCGTGGGCTGCCGAAATGTCTCCGTTGCGGATGGCTTCGGCGGCTTCGGAAAGTTTGATGGCGTTGGCCGGCCGGTTCTTCGGATCCTTGGCGAGCATGGACATCAGGAGCGCCCGGACCGGCTTTGGCAGGGTGTCCGGCAGGGGCGGCGGGGCATCGTTCACCTGAGCCAAGGCGATGGCGATCTGGGACTCGCCGGAGAACGGCCGGTGGCCCGTGAGGCACTCGTAACCGATAACGCCGAGCGAGTAGATGTCGGAAGCGCCCGTGGCCGTCTGGCCGGTGGCCTGTTCCGGGGCGAGGTACTGGGCGGTACCCATCACCTGGCCGGTCTGCGTCAGCGGGACCTGGTCCGCAAGGCGGGCGATGCCGAAGTCCGTCACCTTGACCCGTCCGTCGGGTGTGATCAGCAGGTTGCCCGGCTTGATGTCGCGGTGCACCAGGCCTTGGGCATGGGCAACCGACAGCGCACGTGCGGTCTGGGCCATCATGGACAGAGTGCGGTCCGGCGAGAGGACCTGCTCGTGTTCGATGATGCTGCTCAGCGGCTGGCCGGGGACCAGCTCCATGACCAGGTAGGCGGACCCCTCCTCCTCGCCGTAGTCAAAAACATTGGCGATGCCCACGTGGTTTAGCAGCGCGGTGTGGCGGGCCTCCGCACGGAATCTCTGGAGGAAGCCAGGGTCTCCCGTGTACTCCTCCTTGAGCACTTTGATGGCCACGATGCGGCCGAGGATAAGGTCCTTGGCTTTCCAGACTTCGCCCATGCCGCCGATCGCAATACGCGTGGTCAACTGGAATCTGCCGCCGAGGGTGATTCCCGATGTAGGCCTCACTTATTCAACACCGCCTCAAAAATCTTCTTTGCGTTCGGACTGGTTAGCTGTGCGCCGGTGGTGATGTCAACGCCTTGCATGACGATGGTGACAGACACCCGCGGGTCCTTAGCCGGGGCAAACCCGGTAAACCAGGAGTTGTTCAAGCCGGTTCCCAGCTCTGCGGTGCCCGTCTTACCGGCAACTTCGACACCGGGGACGGCCGCCCCGCCCGCGATTCCTTCACTCACCACGCTGGTCATCCAGTCAGTGATCTGGCCGGCTATCTCCGGCGTGGTGGAGGTCCGCAGCGGAACAGGCTTCGGTTCTTCGAGGACGCGCAGGTCTGGGGACCGTACGGCCTTGATCAGGTTGGGTGCCATCTGCACGCCGCCGTTGGCGATGGCCGAGGTCATCAGCGCGATCTGCAGCGGCGTGGCGCGGACGTCGCGCTGCCCGATGGCGGACTGCGCCAGCCCGGCCGCGTCCAGGTCCCGCGGGAAGATGCTCTTGGCATAGTCGAGCTTGAGCTGGTCGCCCAGTTCCTGGCCGAAGCCGAACTTAGCCGCCTGCTCGGCGATCGCGTCCTCACCGAGTTTCTGGGCGATGCTCGCAAACGGTGTGTTGCAGGACTGCTGGAGCGCAAACGCGAAGTTGGCGGTGTTCCGGGTGTAGCAGTTGCCGCCGGCATAGTTGGGCAGGCGGTACTGGATGCCCGGGAACGACATTTCGGCCGGATTCGGCAGTTCGCTGTCCGCGTTGTATTTGCCCGAGCCCAACGCTGCCGCGGTGTCCACGAGTTTGAAGACCGACCCCGGTGCCAGGAGGGCGCCCGTGGGGCCGCTGACTGACTGGTTCAGGTTGACGCCGGGAACCTTGATGACCTCGTTGTAGCTTGCCTGCTCCTTGGCCGCGTCCTGGGTGGCGATGAGGTTGGGGTTGTATGACGGCTTGCTGACCATGGCCAGGATGTTGCCAGTCTTGGGGTCCGTGACCACGATCGATCCGCGCTGGCCGTCCGGGATGAGGTCATACGCCAGCTTCTGGATCTTGGGGTCGATGGTTAGTTCCACGGAGGCACCCTTCGGCTGGTTGCCCAGGAACAGCTGCCCGATGCGGTCCAGGAAGAGCTGGTCCGAACTGCCGGCGAGCTGGGCGTCCATGGCGCGCTCGAGGCCGGTCACGCCGTAGTTCTTCGAGAAGTAGCCTGTGAGCCCCGCGTAGAGCTCGGGCTGTGTGTAGGTCCGCTGGAACTTGCAGGTCTCGTTTCCCTCAACGGACTCTGCGATGGCCGTGCCGCCAACGAGGATCGCGCCGCGGTCGTTGCAGTAGTTCTGGAGAATGGCACGCTTGTTCCAAGCGTTGGCCTTGAGCTCGTCGGCCCCAACCACCTGGACATAGCTGAGCGCACCGAAGATCAGGGCGAACATGGCGATCGCGGCGATCCATGAATGTCGAATGGCCTGGTTCACAGGTGTTTCACCGCCTCGGTGGGAGCGTCAGGAAGGGTCTGGGTGGCATTCCTGCCGGGCCGTCCGCCAGCAACGGGAGCGGGCTGCTGCGCCGTTGTCTGTGCCTCCGGGGTTTTGCCCGGCTGCATTGGCGTGGTGTCCACGGGGCCGCGCGCAGTGTGCGAAATCATCAGCAGGAGGCCCACGATGATCCAGTTCGCGAGGAGGGAAGAACCTCCCGCGGCAAGGAAAGGTGTGGTCAGGCCCGTCAGGGGGATGAGCCGCGTGACGCCGCCGATGACCACAAAGCACTGCAGGGCCACCGCGAAGGACAGGCCGCACGCCAGCAGCTTGCCAAAGGCGTCCCGCGTGCCGAGGGCCGCCCGGAAGCCGCGGGTGAAGAGGAGGAGGTACATCATGACGATGGCGAACAGCCCAATCAGGCCAAGCTCTTCACCGAAGGATGCGATGATCATGTCGCTGTTCGCAAAGGGAACCAGGTTGGGACGTCCCTGGCCAAGCCCGGTGCCCACGAGTCCGCCGCTGGCCATGCCGAAGAGGCCTTCGACGATCTGGCCGCTGCCGCCCGGGGACCGGCCGAAGACTTCCTCGGTAAATGCATTGAGCCAGGCGTCGATGCGGAGTGCGACGTGGGAAAAGACCTTGGACGCCACAAAGCCGCCACCCAGGATGAGTGCGAGGCCGATGACCACCCAGCTGATTCTGCTTGTGGCCACGTAGATCATCACAATGAACAGTCCGAAGAACAGCAGGGAGGATCCGAGGTCGCGCTGGAAGATCAACACGCCGATGCTGACCAGCCAGGCGGTGATCATTGGTCCCATGTCCTTGAACCGCGGGAACTGCAGCGGACCGATTTTCCGGCCCGCCAGCATGATCAGGTCGCGGTTCGAGGAAAGGTAGCCAGCGAAGAATATAGCCAGGGTGATCTTCGCGACCTCGCCGGGCTGGAACGTCATGGGGCCGAGGCGGATCCAGACGCGGGCGCCCAGGATTTCGCCGGCGGAAATGCCGGGCACCAGCGGCAGGATCAGCAGCAGTGCACTCACTGCAAGGGAGATGTACGTAAAGCGGCGCAGGACCCGGTGGTCCTTGAGCAGCCAGATCACGGCAATCGCGACGGCCATGGCGATGAGGGTCCACCTCATCTGGTTGTTGCCGGTGTCTTCCCCCGGCGCGTCCAGGCGGTGGATCATTGCCAGGCCGAGGCCGTTGAGTGCGATCACAAGTGGAAGTATTACCGGATCGGCATACTTTGCACGGAGCCGCAGGACCACATGGAAAACCAGGGCCGCAATCGCCAGCAGGCTGGATTGGAACCAGAAATCCGTGTCAAAAGCGGTCTGCTCGTCGATGCTGATCAGCGCGTTGGCGCCGATGCTCACGCCAAGTGCCAGTACGAGCAGCAGCAACTCGACGTTGCGGCGTGGCTTCGGGATTGTGTCGGCGTGGGTCATTGGCCACCCTCACAGGTTGCGGTTGGAGATGGCACTGCGGAGGCGCCGGCGGTGGCTGTTGGAGATGCCGTCGGCTTGGGGCTGGCCGTCGCGGTCGGACGCTTGGAGGCAGATGCCGTGGGTTTGGGAGAGGCCGTGGCGGTAGGGGGTTTCGGAGACGGGGAGCCGGCAGCGGTGGAAGTCGGTGATTGGGTCAGGCACTCATCCGACGGTGCGGTGCTGCCCGTGCGCTCGAGGTTCTTAACGATGCGCTGGGCGTCGTAGAGATCGCGTGCAGGCACCGTCTGGCGCACGCGCTGCTGGGAGAACTGGGGCAGTGAATCCATCCGTATGTCGGTTACGGCCTCAAGGGTGGACAGCTGGAGCGGGCCAAGGCGCTGCGAGACGCCATTAAAAATCGCCACCCGCTGGTCGAATTCGCCAATGTAATAGCGCGTCTGCGTCCAGGCGTATCCCAGCCAGAGCCCCACCGCGAGGGCCACGAGCGCTGCGGCCGCGATGCCCATGGTGATCCACCGGCGAGGCCGCCGTTCCGGGCCCAATTCGGCGGCTTCGTCGCGCGCCTGTTCGGCTTTGTGGGTCAGGACTGTAGCCGCCCGGCGTGCGACGGTGCGCCCAGCGATGGTGGGGATGGAGCCAGTTTCGGCCGCCGCGACGGCCGCTCCAACGAGGAGGTGGGGTCGTGAGGACAGCTCCTGCCGCAGCACCTCTGCCGAGAGATGTTCGCCCAGATGGGGGTCCGTGGTGGTTGTAGGCTCTTCGCCGGCATCCTGGCCGGTGTCCGCGGTGTCCGCGGTGTCCGCGGTGTCCGCGGTGTCCGCGGTGTCCGCGGTGCCGGCGGCGTCTGCCTGGTCGGCGGTGTCCGGAGCCGAAGGTTCGGACGCCCGGGGGGTGCCCGGGGCGGGGGCGGACGCCGTTACCGGCGCCGCTTCACCGGGCTGCTCCACAGAATCGGCCGTGGCCGCGGCGGCAACCGCACCGGCGGCTGCAGCCGGCTTTTCGCCGGTCAGTTCAGCGGGAGGAACGATTTCGACGGCGGCTGTCTTGACGTCGTCGTCCGTTTCCTCGGCAATTTCGACCATGACGACGGTGACGTTGTCCGGGGCGCCGGCCTCCAGGGTGAGATCGACAAGCGTTTCCACGCATTCGCGCATGTCCTTGGTTTCCCGGACTGTCCGTTCCACGACGTGGCCGGCCACATAGTTCAGGCCGTCGGAGCAGAGCAGCCAGCGTTCGCCGGGCTGAACGTCCAGCGTGTCCAGGTCCAGCTCGGGGCTTGCATCGACGTCTCCGAGGACGCGCATCAGGACGTTCTTGTGCGGGTGGGTTTCGGCTTCCTCGGGGCGGAGGCGGCCTTCATCGATCAGGCGCTGGACGAACGTATGGTCAATGCTGATCTGTTTGAACTCGCCGTCCCGGAGCCGGTACGCTCGCGAATCGCCGATATGGGCGAAGTGCAGCTTGCCCTCCGCGAGCAGCAGGGCCGTCACGGTAGTGCCCATGCCGGCCAGTTTGGGATTGATGTGGACGAGTTCGGACAGCAGCGAGTTGGCCGTCTGGATTTCGTCGGCGAGGACGGTTCCGGCGTCGCCCTCGTACTCGTCCGTATCCAAGTGGATCATGTCCAGGACGGTCGCCGCGGAGGCGACGTCACCTCCGGCGTGCCCGCCCATGCCGTCGGCCACGACGGCCAAGTGCCGGCCTACGTAGGCGGAGTCGTCGTTTTTCGCGCGGATACGGCCGACGTCGGAGCGCGCGGCGTAGCGCAGAATCAGGGGACGCGGCGAGGCTGGCGCCTTCTCCGCGGGGATGTCCGGAGCGGCCATGGCTATGGCCTCAATTCGATGACCGTCTTGCCGATTCTCACGGGTACGCCGAGGTCCACTGGGAGGGCCCGGGTGAGCTGCTGGTCGGCCAGATAGGTGCCGTTCGTGGAGCCGAGGTCCTCAATGAACCAGCGGCTTCCCTGCGGGAAAAGCCGTGCATGCCTGCCGGAGGCGTAATCGTCCTCCAGCACCAGGGTGGCTTCCTGGGCTCTGCCCAGCAAGATTGGGCTGGCAGCCAGGGGGACGGTCCGGCCCTTGAGCGGGCCTTCCGTCACCACCAGCTGGCGGGCCTGCTGCTTCACCGGCGTAGGAGCCGGCTCGGCAAGGTCGGGGTTCTTGCGGACCTGCCTGGCCGTGGGGACGCCCGTGGCGGCCTTGCGGCCGATCATGAGGTCGCGGCGCATAGCAGAGACGATGCTGAAGATCAGAACCCAGAGAAGGAGCAGGAAACCGAAACGCAGGGCCGTGATGGTCAGTTCGCTCATGGGCGGCCGCCAGCGTTGGCCGGCAGGAGGCGGAAAATGATTTTGGTCCGTCCCATCGTGATGGTGGAGCCGTCGGTGAGCTCCATGCTGCCGGCCACTTTGTGTCCGTTGACGTAGCTGCCGTTGGTGGAACCCAGATCTACGGCCGTGGTGGTGCCGCCGGCTGTTTGGATTTCCAGGTGGCGGCGGGAGACTCCGGTGTCGTCCACGAGAATGTCAGCTTCTGATGAACGGCCAAGGACGATTGAGGGCGCGTTGAGTGAATACCGCTGGCCGTCGATGTCCAGGACGGGCTGCAGGCGGACGGGCTGGCGGCTGGGCGCAGCCGGAACGTTGGCGCGCAGCGGGGCCGCGGCAGCCGGGCCGGAAGCCTTTTCGGTCTTGGAGGTAATTTCGAAGTCTCCCGGACGGTGGGCTTCATCGCGACGGAACGAGATGCGGACCGGACCCTGCAGCGTGTAGCCCTGGCTGCGGACGTGGTTGATCACCACATCGCAGAGTTCCTCGGCCAGGGGCGTGCCCCATTCCTGGGCCCGCTGGAAGTCGTCATCGCTGAGCAGCACGTCGAAGACGTTGGGTGCCAGGGTTCGGCCGGCGGCAATCGTGATGGCCTTGTGGTCCACCTCGCGGCGGAGCCGGCTGGCGATTTCCACGGGCTCAACCTGGGCCTTGGAACCGGTGGAGAAGACGCCGCGGACGGCCTTCTCGATGCCGCGCTCGACTTTGTCAAGCAAACCCATGGTCCTCTCCTTTCCTTGCAGCCGCTGGGCGGCACACCTCGTGGAACTCATCTGGTAATGCAGGTCATAACAGAACAGTGAGCCCGCCGGGAAGCGGGCGCCTATACATCCGATACTACTTGCCACCCCTGTGAATGACCTTAATCCACAACGCGCCGGACGCTCGATTCGTTCATTCACGAACGCCCGGTGTTGCTGTGATCACGCGGGCATGCTCTGCGTTCGGCGGAGGAACAAGGGCGGATCACGCGCGCGTCCGCAGGTGGTTTGACGGCCCCAAAACGGCCGATTGGCATTTTGCCGTGATTGTCCGTTATGCTTGATCTCGCTGCTTTTACGAGGTTGCAACTCCGGGATTCGGAGCTGGAATCGAATGGAAGAAGATGCGCGCGAGTGGCGGAACGGCAGACGCGCTGGCTTCAGGTGCCAGTGTCCGAAAGGGCGTGGGGGTTCAAATCCCCCCTCGCGCACGCAATCAAGGAAAACCCCGGTCTTCGGACCGGGGTTTCTTTTTTGCCACAACGGTCTGTGGCTGGTCTGCGGCTGGCTCGTCTGCGGAGCCGTAGGCCTTGCCTCTACGACGGAGCCGCCGCTGCCGGACGGTAGGCGTGGCTGGGGTTTCAGCAGCCGTTCTCGTAACGTGTACGCCTCAGATCGATCGCGAGTCTCTTGGCTCCGGCCAGACGGCGGCCAGCGGGTCACTCTAGACCTACGGGCCCGGCAGCAGAGCTGCCGGACCCGGTCCGATTGAGGGTTTGGTTGAACGATTATTTGTTGACCGATTATTTGTTGACGGCGACCTTCGGCCGGGCATTCGCCTCAACGGGGGTTTCCCCTTCAGGCCGGGCCTCAGTTCCGTCCGGGGAGTTGGCGGCCTTGCGTTCCTTCAGGAAGTAGACGAGGCCGGCAGCCACCGTGGAGGCGGCGGCCAGGGCGAAGAGTCCCGGTACCACGCTTCCGGTCTGTTCCTTGATGATGCCGAATCCAAACGGGGCCACGAATCCGCCCAGATTGCCCAGGGAGTTGATGATGGCGATGGCGGGGGCGAGGACCAGCGGGTGCAGACCGGACTGGGGGATGGTCCAGAAAAGCGGCGAGGCGCTCTTGAAGCCCATGGCGGCGACGGCCAGGAATACCAGCGCCAGAACCGGGGTGGCGACGGCTGCCGCAAACGTTCCCACGGCTGCAACGAGCAGGGCAACCACGAGCAGGGGACGCTTGGATTTGGCTTTGTCCTGCCATTTGGCGGCGAAGTACATGGCGAAGACGGCGCAGACCCAGGGTATGGCCGAAAGGAAGCCGACGCTCAAGTCGGTGGTGCCGGGGATCTGCTTGACGATGCTGGGAAGCCAGAAGGTGTTGGCGTAGATGGAGAGCTGCACGGAGAAGTAGATGCCGCAAAGCAGGAGAATCTGCGGATTCAGGAGCATCTTCCAGCGGTTGACCTTGTCGCCGCTTCCGGCTGAGTGCTGGGCATCCTCACGGTCAATGGCGCCGGCGAGTGCGGATTTTTCCCCTGCCGTGAGCCATTTGGCATCTTGGATCCTGGCGTCGAGGACGAAGAATACGGCCATCCCGACCGTGACGGACAGCAGTCCCTCGAAGCCGAACAGCCATTGCCAGCCGCGCAGGCCCGCGACATCGTGGAGGCTGAGAAGCACTCCAGCGATCGGGCCGGACAGCGCCGCGGCGACTGACGATCCCGCGATGAAGACGGCGGTGGCCTTGCCCCGCTGGCCGGCCGGCACCCAGCGGGCGAAGTAGAAAATGACCGCGGGAAAGAACCCGGCTTCGGCTGCGCCCAGCAGGAACCGCAGAACGTAGAACATGGTCTCGTTCTGAACAAACACCATCAGGAAAGAGACGATGCCCCAGCTGATCATGATCCGGGTGAGCCAAATCTTGGCACCGAACTTCTCCATCATCACGTTGCTGGGAAGTTCGAAGATGGCGTAGGCGATGAAGAACAGCCCGGCTCCAAAGCCGTAGGCCGCGGCACCGATTCCGACGTCCGCCTGCAGGTGATCCTGGGCGTAGCCGATGTTGGAGCGGTTCAGCTGGTTACAGACGAGCATGACCAGCATGATGGGCAGCACTCGCCGGAAAAATTTCTTCGTGGCCGAAGCCAGATCCGTGACAGCGGTGTCTACAGACTGCATGGGAAAATCCTCTTTGATAGATCAACAAGCCTACGCTGCGGGGGCGGCCGGGAGGCCGGCCTTTGTGGTCCCCGCCACAGCTTCCCCTCGACTTTATTCAACCGCAGTGATGCACGTCCAACACATATTTTGCATTGCTTGATACCTCCAGGGCACTGTGCAGCCCCCTGGCTCAGATGCGCGGGCCGACGTCTGCTTTTACTGCCGTGACCGGGCAGCCAGCTTCCAGGATGACCCGCTGGGCAGTGCTGCCCAGGAAGAGCTTCCCCACCGGGGAGCGCCGCCGGACCCCGATCACTGTCAGCTCGACACCCTCCTCGTAGGAGGCGTCGATCATGCGGTCCAGCGTCATTGCCTTCGCTGGGGCGCAGTGAGGCCTGCACACCCGCTGCCGCTGCCGCGGCGATGGCGGCGCGGATGTCCGACTCCGCCTCGGCGGACACTTCGCCCGCGTCCGGGCCCATGATCTGCAGCGCGGTCCCTCGTAGTGCAGCCTCCTCGATGGCGGCACTGAGGGCCGCACGGCCCTCTTGGCTTGCTACGTAGCCGACTGCGACGCTGATGCCTGCACCGCCGTCAGGACCGAACCGGTGGCCACGAACTGCCGCAGGTTCGCGAGCGTCAGCTCTGCCATCGCCGCCCTCGTTTCGTGGGTCCCGCTCCCCAGGTGCGGCAGAAGGACCACATTTTCGAGGGCGAGGAGGTCTTCCGGGACCTTCGGCTCCTCCTCGAACACGTCCAGCCCTGCCCCTGCAAGCCGTCCGGCCAGGAGGGCAGCCACGAGGGCGTCCTCATCCACCACAGATCCTCGGGCAATGTTGATCAGGTAGCCGTCGGGCCCGATCGCACCGATGACGTTGGCATCCACGAGCCTGGCCGAACCGGGACCGCCGGCGGCGGCGACAATCAGTACGTCGCAACCGGCGGCAAGTTCGTGCGGGGACGCCTTGTACTCGTAGCTGACTCCGTCCACCGGATTGCGGCTGTGGTAGCTGATTTCGCAGTCGAAACCTTCCAGCCTGCGTGCGATGACCCGTCCGATCCGGCCCAGCCCGAGGATGCCCACCCTTTTGCCGCTGGCTTTGGTGGTCAGCGGGAAGTTGCCTTTGCTGAGCCAGTCGCCGCGGCGGACGAAGCGGTCCGCTGCGCCGACCCGGCGCAGGACGTCCAAGTACAGGGCGATGGCAGTGTCCGCCACACAGTCATTGAGGACATCGGGCGTGTTGCTGACGATGATGCCGCGCTGGGCAGCCTGGGCGACGTCGGTGGTGTCATAGCCGACACCGAAGTTGATGACCGCGCGAAGGTTGGGGAGCGCGTGCATCAGCTCCGTGCCGACGCCGAACTTTCCGGAAGTCACGGCCACCTCGAAAGACCCGCCGTGCAGCCTCAGGAACTCTTCCTGCTCGGAGGGCAAATCGGGAAGCCGCACGGCGCCGTATTCCCTTGTGATGGGTTCTTGAACGCTTGGCATGAGTGGCCCTACCTGGAGGACAGCGATGTTCTTCATAACTGCACCCTAGGATTCCGATTCATACGCGTCCAACATGTAAATGGCATAGTTCGATTCACGAAGTGAATTGATGGGACCACTCCGGCGGAACCACGCGGATTTCAGGCCAGCGTGGTGCCCATCACACACCCCGAGCGCCTCGCCGGCGCCCCTTCGGGCGCGGCTGGCGACCGCCACGAGCCTTGTGGAGCCTGTGGCCCTCAATTAGCTTGAGTCCAGCGCGGCCCCGAAAGCACCTGTTCTTGATGCCCTGCTCCACCGCTGCAAGAGCACCCCGCTGCCGCAAGTATCCAATCCGGAGGAATCCAATGACGTCTTCTTCAAAGCTCCCCTTTTCCGCTGGCTTGCTTAGGTGGCCAGCCCTTGCATCCGTCGCGGTGCTGGGCCTGAGCGGCTGTTCAGTTGCCAATTCCGACGCGGGCGCGGCTTCATCGAGCACGGTGCGCGTGGTCCTCGCCCAGGAACCGCCCACCCTCGAAGCCTGTGAATCGAACCTGACCTCCACCGGTGTTGTGGTGCGCTCGAATGTCACCGAGCCGCTGATCGAACGCAATCCCCAGAGCGGCGAGCTCGAGCCGAAGCTCGCCACAGAATGGAAAGCCACCACCGATAGGGAATGGACGCTGAAGCTGCGCGAAGGAGTCAAGTTCCAGGACGGCACGCCATTCAATGCCGAAGCCGCCGCCTTCACCATCGAAAGGGCGGTCAACTCCAAGCTGGGCTGCAACGTAGAGGGCTATGTCTTCGGCGATGCGGATCTCGCCGTGAAGGCCGTAAACGCCACTACCCTCACCGTCACCACACCGGAACCCGACCCCATCCTGCCGCTGCGCCTTTCGTTCCTTGAAGTGGTCCCGACGTCGACTAGCGCCACGGAGAAGGTCCGTGAGCCGATCGGCACCGGTCCCTACAAGATCGAGAAGTGGGACGCCGGCCAGAAGATCACGCTGTCCAGCTGGGACGGCTACTGGGGGGCCAAGCCCGCCTATGCCAAGGCCGAGTACCAGTGGCGTTCCGAAAGTTCGGTGCGGGCGGCCATGATCACCAGCGGCGAAGCTGACGTCGCGATGGGGCTTAGCCCGGACGACAACATCGGTGACCTCGGCGTCGACTACCCGAACAACGAGACAGTGGCCCTGCGGCTCGACGCCAACGAAGCACCGCTCAGTGACATCCGCGTCCGCCAGGCCATCAACTTCGCCATCGACAAGGAAGGAATCGTCAACTCGCTCTACCAGGGCAAGCACCAGGTGGCAGCCCAGTTGGTTCCTAAAGGCATCGTGGGGCACAACGACGCACTGAAGGGCTGGCCGTTCGACCTGGACAAGGCGAAGTCCCTTGTTGCCGAAGCCAAGGCCGACGGCGTTGACACGTCCGCGCAGATCTCGCTGGTAGTCCGCAGCGCCCAGTTCCCCAAGATCACTGAACTGGGCCAGGTGCTGCAGGAGCAACTGAGCCAGGCCGGCTTGAACGTAAAGCTCAAAATGCTGGAAACCAGCCAGCACCTGACCTATCAGGTCCGCCCCTTCGCAAAAGATGAAGGCGCAGTGGCGCTGATGACACAGCACGGAAACCAGGCCGGCGATGCCGCCTTCACTGTGGACCAGTACATGCTGTCCACCGGAGCCCAGAGCTACTTCGGCACCCCCGAGTTCGACGCCATGATCAAGAAGGCGGACGCGGCATCGGGCGACGAACGGAAGAAGGACTTCGAGGAGATCTTTGCCTACCAAAACGACAAGGTTGTCCAGTTCGCCCACATCTCGCACCAGACCGGCATCATCGGCAAGGCCAAGTCCGTGAACTACACGCCCAACTCGTCCAGTGGCGATGAGTTGCGTGTTTCGGAAATGACCCCGGCAAGCTAACCCGGCTCCGGGAGGAAGGACAGCCATGCTGATCTACTTGAGAAAGCGGATTGCCTCGAGCGCATTGCCGTTGATGGTGGTGATCGTCGGTGTGTTCGCGCTGGCCAGGATGACGGGAAATCCTGCCAGTCTGTACCTGCCGCTGAATGCCACGCAACAGATGCGCGATGCCTTCAGTGCGCGCAATGGTTTGGACCAGCCGCTGCCGGTGCAGATGGCCGACTACTTCGGCGGTGTGCTCCGGCTCGATTTCGGCCAGTCGCTGCGCACGGGGCAGGACGCGGCCGCCATGGCGCTGCGTGCCTTTCCTGCCACCTTGCAGCTTGCCGCCACCACCATGGTGCTGGCCATCCTGCTGGCCCTGGTGGTGGGTTGCTGGGCGGCATTAAAGCCGAACGGCATTGCGGACCGTATCTCAAGTTTCGTCTCGATGGCTGCCGCTTCCATCCCGGATTTCTGGCTGGCAATCGTGGGAATCTGGGTGTTCGCCATCACCTTGGGCTGGCTTCCGACATCAGGCGTGTCGGGAGCCGGTGCCTGGGTGCTGCCCATCGCCACGCTGCTCCTGCGGCCGTTCGGTGTGCTGGTCCAGATAGTCCGCGGTTCCATGGTCTCCGCGCTTTCTGAGCCCTACATCAAGCTGGCCCGCAGCCGTGGAGCAGGCGAACTCCGGGTCGTTACGCATCACGCGCTGCGTAATGCGGCCGCCCCCGCGCTGACCGTGGCCGGGGACCTGACGGTGGGCCTGGTCAACGGCGCCGTTGTGGTGGAAACCATTTTCGGCTGGCCGGGCATCGGGAAGCTCATGATCGATTCGATCCTGCAGCGGGACTTCGCTGTCCTGCAAGCAGCCGTCCTGCTCACCGCTGTCGCGATCTTCGCCCTGAATATCCTCATCGACATGGGTTATGCGCTGCTGGACGCACGCGTCCGTCCCGTCACGGTAAAGGCTTAGGAGTAGCCATGAAGAGTTCATTGACTGAAGGTGCGGCTCGGGCGCAGCTGCCGGCGGCCCTCCCGGAAGGAAATAGCGACGGTACGAGCAATGGTAAGAAGGACAGCAAGCAGGATGGAAAGCTCAGTCTCTTCCGCCTCCTGCTCAAGGACCGCTTTGCCACCGTCTCGGCACTGGTCCTTATCCTCATCGGCCTGACAGCCCTCATCGGCCCTGCCCTGATGGGCGATCTGGCCACCAAGCAGAACCTGTTGTTCGCCAACAAAGCACCCTTCACCTTCGCGCACGGCTGGGAATACTTCCTCGGCAGCGATTCCCTGGGCCGCAGCATGCTGGCCCGGCTGGTGGTAGCCAGCCGTACCACCTTCTCCGTCGCCTTGCCTGCGGTGGCAGTGGCCCTCATTGTTGGCTCCCTCTGGGGCGTTTGGGCCGGGTACCACCGGGGCTGGCGTGAGAACGTGTCCATGCGCATCGCCGACGTGATCATGAGTTTCCCGTCCCTGCTGCTCGCCGTCGTCGTGCTTTACGTGTTCAGCCCCAGCTCAGCGAACATCGTGCTGATTTTGGCCCTCACCCGCATTCCCATTTACCTGCGGACGGCGCGCGCCGAATCGGCCGAGCTCCAGAGCCGGACGTTTGTGGATGCGGCGCGCACGTTCGGTGCCAAGCCGAATGCGATCATCGTCCGGCACGTCATTCCCGTGGTGCTGCCGACGCTGCTGACGCTGGCTACGCTCGAGTGTTGTTACGTGATGCTGGCCGAGTCCTCGCTGAGCTTCCTGGGCATCGGCATTCAGCCGCCGGATGTCAGTTGGGGCCTGATGGTCTCCCAAGGCCGACAGTATCTGCAGACCGCGTGGTGGCTGTCGATTTTCCCCGGCGTCGCCATCGTGGTCACCACCATCGCGGCCAACGTCCTTGCCGCCTGGCTGCGGATCGCCACCGATCCGGCCCAGCGCTGGCGCCTCGCACTTCCCCGCAAGCGGCTGATCGCCCGCATCCCAGCCAAGGAGACACAGCCGTGAAAACAGCTACCGACCCAGCACCCGCAAAACGCTCGCGTGCCGCAGCCGCAGCCGCAGCCGCAGGCACAGCAACAGGGCAGGCGAAGGCACACGACGTCGTCCTTAAGGTCCGCGACCTTGCGGTGGACATCCGCACGCACCGCGGCACCGTGCGCGCCGTCAACAGTGTGGCCTTCGAAGCCAGGGCCGGAGAAACCCTGGCGCTGCTCGGGGAATCCGGCTGCGGAAAATCCATGACGGCCAAGGCACTGGCCGGGATCATGGACCCCGTCTGCGATCTGGCCGACGGCGAGATCAACCTCAACGGCACCGATCTCGCTGCCCTCACTCCCAAGCAACGGCTCAAGTTTGCCGGGCCCGAGCTGGGCATCGTCTTCCAGGACGCCCTGACTGCCCTGAACCCCGTTTATACGGTTGGCACCCAACTCGGCGAGGCCTTCCGCATCCACCGCGGCCTGAGTGCCAAGGAGGCCCGGGTTGAGGCGATTGATCTGATGAAGCGCGTGGGAATCCCTGAACCGGAGTCCCGGGTCAACTCCTACCCGCACCAGTTCTCCGGTGGCATGCGCCAGCGCATCCTCATCGCCATGGCCGTGGCCCTCAATCCCCGCCTGCTGATCGCCGATGAACCCACCACCGCCCTGGACGTCACGGTCCAGGCGCAAATCATGCAGCTGCTCCGGAAGCTCCGCGAAGAGGGCCAGATGGCTGTCATCCTGATCACCCACGACCTCGCGGTGGTGGCTGAGGAGGCCGATTCCGTGGCTGTAATGTACGCCGGCAACGTAGTGGAGAGCGGGCCGGTCTTCGAAGTCTTCGCCGACCCCCGCCATCCCTACACCAAGGGGCTGCTGGAATCGGTGCCGGTCCACCTGGAGCGCGGCGCACAGCTCAAGTCCATTGCTGGCAGCCCGCCGGAGCTCCACGACATCCCCGCCGGATGTGTCTATCAGTCCCGATGCCCGTTGGTCCAGGAAATCTGCTGTGCGGAACGGCCGGCGCTCCGTCCGGTCAGTGGTGCGGGCACCGGTCCGGTCGGCGGTGCGGTCACCGGACTTGGCGCCGCTGTCACGGGCAGCGCTTTGAACGTCCCTTCCGGCAACGAGCCGCGGCCTGCCCGCGCCGCCGCCTGCCACTTCAGCGAGGAGATCAACAATGTCTGAGCCGCTTCTGAAAATTGATGGCCTGACCAAGACGTTCCACGTGGCCAAGAGCGCCAGCGGCAATACGCGGCTCAAGGCCCTGGACGGGATCAGCCTGACCGTTGGCCGCGGTGAAACGCTGGGCCTGGTGGGTGAGTCCGGCTGCGGCAAGTCCACCCTGGCCCGGACCCTGATGATGCTGGAAACCCCGGATGAAGGGGCTGTCAGTTTTGAAGGGACCAATCCTTTCGGGCTCCGCGGGAAGGAGCTGCTGAGCTGGCGACGGCGGGTGCAGATGGTTTTCCAGGACCCGTTCGCCTCGCTGAATGCCCGGATGAACGCAGGGGACATCATCACCGAGCCGTGGGCCACCCACCGTGGCCTCTACCCGACGTCCAGGGAACGCGAAGCCCGGGTCCGCGAACTGCTGCACATGGTGGGTCTGCGACCCTCGGATGCATGCAAGTCGCCGCAGGAGTTCTCCGGCGGCCAGCGCCAGCGCATCGGAATTGCCCGGGCCCTGGCCCTGAACCCCGATGTCATCATCCTCGATGAGCCGGTCTCGGCCTTGGACCTTTCCGTCCAGGCACAGGTCCTTAATCTGCTCAATGAGCTCCAGCAGGAGCTCGGGGTCTCCTACATCTTCATCTCGCACGACCTGACCGTGGTCCGCCACGTGGCAGACAGGGTCGCGGTGATGTATCTCGGACGGATCATCGAGACGGGAGCCACGGAAGAGGTCTTTGACCATCCACGGCACCCCTACACGGCTGCCCTGATGTCGGCGTCCCCGAAGCTCGACGTCAGCGGTGCGAAGCAGGACAGGATTGTCCTCGAAGGTGAGTTGCCCTCTCCGTTGGATCCGCCGTCGGGCTGCCGCTTCCGGACGCGGTGCTGGCAAGCCCAGGACATCTGCAGTGAGGTTGCGCCGGAACCGCAGGTCCTCTCGGCCCTCGGTACGCGGCACGTTGCAGAGTGCCACTTCCCGCTCGATTCCATCAAGGGCCTGAAGGCCACCAGCGCCTCCGTCCCTATCGCGACTGCGCCTGCCACCGCCTCCGCCCCGTGACGGGTGCCGAATACGCCATCATTGCCGGGGTGATCTTCCTGGCCGCGTGCCTGCAGGCATCCAGCGGATTCGGCATGGGCATGCTGGCGGCGCCGGTGATCGCGATGGTGGATCCGGCGCTGCTGCCGGCCACGCTGATCCTCCTCGCGTTTCTGGTCACCGTGATGGTGACGGTGCGGGAGCGGCAAAGCCTGGATTTGCGGGGCGCAGGCTGGGCGCTGGTGGGCCGGGTTCCCGGAAGCTTCCTCGGCGCGTGGCTGGTGGCCGCCCTGTCCAAGGAAGGCCTTGCCTGGATGGTCGTGGCCGTAGTGCTGACCGGACTGGTGCTGGCAGGCCGCGGCTGGGCGCCCCGGCCTGTCCGGGTAAACCTGATCGCGGCAGGCGCGGCGTCCGGCGTCATGGGAACGGCCACGTCGATTGGCGGCCCGCCTATGGCGTTGGTCTGGCAAGGCCACGATGGACCCCGGCTGCGCGCCACCATGAGCGCATTCTTTATGGTGGGTTCGTCGATTTCCATGATGATGCTCTGGATCGCCGGTGCGGTCTCGGCCGAAATGCTGGTGTTGGCGATGTGGATGGTACCGGCGGCTGTGGGCGGCTACGCGGCTTCCCGGTTTGTTAACCGCTTCCTCAACGCGGTGCGCCTCAAGGCCCTGGCCCTGGGGGCGTCGGCGCTGGGTAGCGTCCTGCTGATCGTGCAGCTGGTCCTGGCAACTACGTAGCCGGAACCGGCCGCGGCACCAGGTTCAGAAGTTTCCCTGCGCGGGCCAGTCGCCCGATGTTGGCGGCAATGTCCGCTGCCCTGCGTTCAAAAGTGACCCGTGCATGGCCCGAATGGTGCGGCGTCAGTACGGTGTTCTCCAGCGCCGCGAAAGGCAGTTCTGCCGGCGGGACCACACCGTCCGCGGGCGACCCCCACCAGACGTCGAGGCCTGCTCCGGCGATGCGGCGTTCCTTCAGGGCTGCGTAGAGCGCGGCCTGGTCAACCACGGGACCGCGGGCCACATTAATGAGGAACGCCGAGCGTTTCATGCTGGCCAGTTCAGTGGTCCCGATCATTCCCTCCGTTCCGGGATCCAGCGGCACCGTCACCACAACGATGTCCGACGCGGCCAGAAGCCTGTGGAGCTCGTGGTTTCCTCCGACCCAGTCGAGGCGGACCCCCTCCGGAAGAGGGGCCGAAGGGTTGCGCCGGACAGCCCGGACCTTCATGCCCAGCATTCCGCCGACTCGGGCCACCTCGGCGCCGATGGAGCCCAGGCCCACCAGCCCCAGCGTCAGGTCGGCGAGAACGGGATGGAAAGGCACGTCGTCGTCCGTTGCGATGGTGCGCCACTTTCCTTGGCGGACCTCCCGGTCGGCGGCAGCCACATTGCGCGAAAGCATGAGCGTGACCATCATGACGTGCTCGGCGATGGGCCGTGCGTGGTGGAAGGTGTTGGCCACCTGAGCCGACGGCGCCAGATGAGGGAAAGAAATCTTGTCGTAGCCTGCGCCCGTGACATGCACCAGCCGCACGCGGCCGGCAGCCTCCGCTTCCGCGGGGCCGAGGGAGGAGCAAACCACGACGTCGGCACCCGCGAGGGCGGTAAGCCGGCGTTCGGGAGTCCAAGCCGCAGCCATGTCCCAGTGGTAGGCGCCGCCGTCGGCCCTTAGCCGGTCCTCGAAGCGGCTGATGATAGGGTCCGTGACCACGATCTTCAGCGATTGCACGCCGCCCGAAGCCCGCTCCCCGGCGTTTACCACCGGGGGCTCTGAAGCTCATAGGAGGGTTGGAGCCGCTGCATGTAGCCAGTGTCATCCCGGCTCCTGATCCCGCAGTCCAGGTACTGGCGGTGCAGGCGATCCAGGGCGTCGCGGTCTACCTCGACCCCCAGGCCCGGGCCGGTGGGGACCTTGACGGCGCCGTCCTTGAACGTGAACACGCCGCCGGCAATGACGTCCTCCGACGGGTCCTTCCACGGCCAGTGGGTGTCGGACGCATAGTCGAGGTTGGGGGTTGCCGCCGCCAAATGGACCATGGCGGCAAGGCTGATGCCCAGATGGGAATTCGAGTGCATTGACAGCCCCAGGCCGAACGTTTCGGTGATGCCGGCCAGGAACTGGGTTCGGCGGAGGCCGCCCCAGAAGTGGTGGTCCGAGAGGATGACATCCACTGCGCCGGCAGCCACGGCGGGCGCCACGTCCGCGAAGCTGACCACGCACATGTTCGTGGCCAGCGGCATGCCCACCTCACGGCGCACGGCCGCCATGCCATCAATGCCGGGCGTGGGGTCCTCGAGGTACTCCAGAACGCCGTGCAATTCCTTGCCCACGCGAATGGAGGTCTCCACCGTCCACGCACCGTTAGGATCAATGCGGAGCGGCAGGTCGGGGAATTCCGCACGGAGGGCCTGGATGGCCGCGATCTCTTCTTCCGGTGCGAAGACGCCGGCCTTGAGTTTAAGGGCGGTGAAACCGTAGCGGTCCACCATGGTCCGGGCCTGCTTCACGATCCCGGCAGGGTCCAAGGCCGCACCCCAGCCATCGTCCTCCTGGCCGGGGTGGCCCGCCCACTTGTAGAACAGGTACCCGCTGAACTGCACAGAGTCTCGGACAGCGCCGCCTAGGAGGTCGCTGACCGGCCGGCCGAGGAGTTTGCCCTGGATATCCAAGGCTGCGACGTCGAACGCGGACAGCACGCGGTCAGCTGTGCTCGAGCCGGTCACCATGCCGCTCATGCCGTGGCCGCCCTGGATGTTGTCCTGCTGCAGTGCCTCGGTGATCCGGCTGCGCAGCCGGTTGATGTTGAAAATGTCCGTCCCGGGCAGGGCGGCAGCTGCGAGCTGGAGCCGGGCAATGTGGCCGGCGTCGCCGTAGGTTTCACCGAAGCCAGATACGCCGGCGTCCGTCTGGACCTCCACGATGGCCCGCAGCGCGAACGGTTCGTGGACGCCGACGGTGTTCAGGAGCGGTGGGTCCTTGAAGGCCACCGGGGTGATGAAGACGCCCGTTATCCTGGCCTGGTCGACGTACTGGGCGGGATCGTATGCCTGGTCCACTGCGCTGTGCTCCTTGGGTTGGCTCGGGGTTGATTTACCTGCTCCGTTCCCCGACCATAAGGGGAGTCATCGATCCACGTCCAAGCTAATTTGCGCACTCAACAATTCAGTAAAGGTATGAATGTTTTCCCTACCCCAGTTAGAAGCGTTCGTGGCCGTCGCTGAAGAGCTTCACTTCGGCGCTGCGGCGGAGCGGCTCAACATGACGCAGCCGCCGTTGAGCCGCCAGATACAGATGCTGGAGAAGAAGCTGGGAGCCCAGCTCTTCGGCCGCACCAGCAGGAAGGTGGAGTTGACCGCCGCCGGCGCCACCCTGCTTCCGCGGGCACGGCAGATCCTGGACATGTGCATCAAGACGGACCTGGATGTCCGCCGGGTCTCGTCCGGCGAAGCGGGCGCCATCACTGTGGGGTACACGGCCATAGCCGGGCAGAGCGCGCTGCCGCTGATGCTGCGGCGAGCCGCGGAGGGAATGCCGGGGGTGTCCTTTGTACTCCGGGAACTGGTCTCAACGGACCAGATGGACGGCCTGGTGAAGGGCAGCGTGGACATCGGCCTGCTGCGGCCCATCGTGGCCCGGCCGGGCGTAGTGTCCCGGCCGCTCATGCAGGACCGTCTGGTGGTGGCGCTGCCCGAGGGCAGTTCGTTGCTGGGCAACATGGCGGCGCCGCAGGGGGAGTCGCTGCCACTCGGGTCCCTGGACAGGCTTCCGTTGCTGATGTACTCCACCAAGGAGGCCCGTTATTTCCATGACCTGGTGCTCCGGCTGTTCGCCAGCGCCGGCGCCCACGCCAACATCACCCAGTACGCCAGCCAGGTTCCCGCTCTCCTGGCCTTCGTCCAAGCCGGGCTTGGTGTGACACTTGTCCCCGCCTCGGCAATGGCTTTCGCCCCCACAGGAGTGGAATTCCATGAGATCGACGGACGGCACGGCATTCAGGAGCTGAACCGGGTGGACTTGGAGCTGGCATGGAACGAAGAAACAGCCAACCCCGCGGTCCTTCGGCTTCTGAAGCTGATCGAGACGTTCTGACCGGCCCGGCTGGCGCCTGGCGGGTCCTGATCGGCCCGTCCTGACTGGGTACGCCCTGACCGGCAGGCCGGAACTACTGGCGTCCGGCCCGGAGCCGTCGCCGTGAGTTAGCGAGGTGGCTGCGCATGGCAGCCGACGACGACGATTCGTCACCATCTGCGATGGCGGCATAGATGGATCCGTGCTCGTGAACCACCTGCTCGAAGTGGTCCCGGGCGTAGTGCTCGGTTCCGGTCATCAGCCGCGTCCGGGGCATGGCGATCATGGTCTGCCCGAGGGAGGCCAAGCAGTCGGAGTAGAACGGGTTGCCTGAGGCTGCGGCGATGGCTCGGTGGAACTCGTAGTCCGCCTTCATGGCGTGCGCCGGGTGCTCCACGCCGGCCGTGAAGTCCTCGAGCGCGTTCAACATTGCCTTGAGTTGGCGGTCGGTGCGGTTCCCGGCGGCGAGGGCGGCGGCCTCGGACTCGACGCCGATTCGGAACTCCAGCAGGTGAATCCGGTCTTCCATGGTGACCACAGCCCTGGTGCCGTTTGCCGCCGTCGGGCCGTCCGGGGGCGGGGACAGCGCGAAGCTGCCCCGCCCGCGTTCGGTCTCCACGAGTCCCTCCGCCTGAAGGCGGGTAAGAGCGGCCCGGACCACGGTGCGGCTCACGCCAAACTCGCCGATCAGCGTGTTTTCGCTCGGTAGCTTGTCCCCGGGCTGGATGTCGCCGTCGACTATGCGGTTGCGAAGATCGGCGGCGAGGTCCGCGGTCAGGTTCCGGCTCATGGCTTCAAGATTACGCGCCGAACTCCACTGTCTCGGTGGTCCAGGCGCGGGCCTGGTCACTGAGGCTCACGCCGAGGCCGGGGCGGTCTGGGACGATCATGCGGCCGTTCTTGGTTTCGAGGCGCTCGTTGAACAGCGGGTCCAGCCAGTCGAAGTGCTCCACCCACGGCTCGCGCGGGTAGGCGGCGGCGAGGTGCAGGTGGATCTCCATGGCGAAGTGCGGTGCCAAGCCCAGACCGCGTTCGTCCGCGAGGGCGGCGAGGCGGAGGAACTGGGTGATGCCGCCGACGCGGGGAGCGTCGGGCTGGATGATGTCGCAGCCGTTGGCGTTGATGAGGCCCTTGTGTTCGGCTACCGAGGCCAGCATCTCGCCTGTGGCGATGGGCGTGTCCAGGACGGCGGCGAGGTGGGCGTGGCCCTCGAAGTCGTATGCGTCCAGCGGCTCTTCGATCCACACGAGGTTGAACTCCTCGAGCTGGCGGCCCATGCGCAGCGCGGTGGCGCGGTCCCACTGCTGGTTGGCGTCCACCATGAGCGGAACGTCCCAGCCGATGTGTTCGCGGATCCCGGCGACGCGGCGCAGGTCCTCCTTGCTGTCCGGGAGTCCGACCTTGATCTTGATGCCGCCGATGCCTTCGTGGATGGACTGGGTGGCACGTGCCTTGACCTCATCCAAGGTCGCGTTGAGGAAGCCGCCTGAGGTGTTGTAGGTCTGCACGGAGTCACGGTACGAGCCCAGGAGTTTGGCCAAGGGCAGGCCGGCACGCTTGGCCTTGAGATCGTAGAGGGCGATGTCGATGGCGGCCAAGGCCTGGGTGGCTACGCCGGAGCGGCCAACGGATGCCCCGGCCCAGAGGAGTTTGGTGTAGATCTTGCCGATGTCGTTGGGGTCCTCGCCGATGATGCCATCGGCAACTTCTTTGGCGTGGGCGTACTGGGCAGGCCCGCCGGCTCGCTTGGAGTAGCTGAAGCCAATTCCGCTGTGGCCCTGTTCGGTGGTGATCTCGGCGAAGAGGAAGACTACCTCGGTCATGGGTTTCTGACGGCCGGTGAAGACCTTGGCGTCGCTGATGGGAACGGCCAGCGGGAGCCTCGCAGTGGAAAGTTTGACGTGCCGGATCAGGTCGACGGTGCTCATGGGTTCTCCTTGGAAGCGGAAGGGGGCAACATCGCCCGCAGGTCTTATGCTACAAGTAGCGAACTTGTATTACAAGTTCCTCTCGATGGACCCGACCATTGGAGGTGCCGAAGCCGAAGAGTTCGCATGCCAGGACCGCCGGGTGGGTGGCCGTTTTATGTTCGGTGGTGGTGGTTGCGTCGGGGTTTTTGGGTGGGGTCGATGTGGGGTGGGGGGATGAACCAGGGGATGCCGGTGGCGATGTGGATTTGCCATTGTTCTTTGTGGATGAGGTGGTGGTGGTGGGTGCAGAGGAGGACGCCGTTGTCGGTGTTGGTGGGTCCGCCGTGTGACCAGTAGGTGGTGTGGTGGGCTTCGCACCAGGGGGCGGGGATGGTGCAGGTGGGGAAGGCGCAGCCTTGGTCGCGGGCGGTGAGGGCTTTGCGGAGGTGGGGTGGGAAGATCCGGGTGGTGCGGCCGATGTCCAGGATGCGGCCTTGGCTGCCGAGGAGGATGGGGATGATGTCGGCGTCGCAGGCGATCTTGCGGACGGTGGCGGGGGTGACGGGGCCGGTGAAGGCGAACGTCCCGGTCCCGGCGGGCGTGTCGGGGAGCGGGGGCTGGCCGGTGGCGGTGTCGGGGAGCGGGGGCTGGCCGGTGGCGGTGTCGGGGAGCGGGGGCTGGCCGGTGGCGGTGGCGGTGTCGGGGAGCGGGGGCTGGCCGGTGGCGGTGTCGTCGGTCGCTGCGGGTGCTGTGCCTGTGGCTGCCGGGTTTTGCCAGTGGGTTTGTGCATTGTCGCCGGGGCGGCTGGGGTCGGCGGTGTTGGTGGTTGTCCGGGTCGTGGGTGTGTGTCGGGTGTAGCGGGGGCCGTTGGCGGCGGTGGTGTGGAGGCGGTTCAGGAGGTCCTGGTAGCTGATGGTGACCATGACCTGGGGCCGGAGTCCGCCGGTGGCTGGCAGGGTGTTGGTGGCGAGGGCTGTTTTGCAGGCGCCGACGAGGCCGTCGAGGAGTTGTTGGGGTCGGGTGCGGCGTTCGAGGTGGGCGTCCGCGGCCGCGGCTTCGGCCGCGGCGCCGAATCCCGGCCCGGTATGCGCGCCGTCGTCACCGCCGGCGGTGTCCTGTTGGCCGGTGCCTGTTCCGGTCCCTGTTCCGTCCGCGGTGGTGGGTTGGGTGCGGGGGTTGGTGGCGGTGTTCATGGCGGTGAGGAGGTGTTCGTATTGGTCGGTGGTGGCGAAGATTTCCAGGTGGTGGAGGCCGCGGCGGGGCCGGCGGGTGAAGGCGCCTTGGCGGTGGCGGAGTTCTTCTTCGCTGGGTTCGGTGCCGTCCTGGTCGATGGCGTCGGTCCAGCGGTGGGCGATGCGGAGCAGGAAGTCGTGGTCTGGTCGTT
>NZ_JBFTZQ010000002.1:0-271547 GCF_056406715.1 Arthrobacter sp. P1_B11 | reverse complement strand
GTCGACGAGGGCGTCCGCTGCSGGGATGGTTTCGGTGCCTGCGCCGGTGGTGTTGCCGAGGTTGACGTCGACGRKGGCGTYSGCTGCSGGGATGGTTTCGGTGCCTGCGCCGGTGGTGTTGCCGAGGTTGACGTCGACGGKGGCGTTSGCTGCSGGGATGGTTTCGGTGCCTGCGCCGGTGGTGTTGCCGAGGTTCACGTCCACCACGGCCGTGGCTTCGGTAGCCGGCGCCGTGTTGCTGCCAGTGATGAGGTCGATGTCAGCAGCTACAGCGACTTGAGGAGTATCCGACGGCGTTGGGCCACCCAGCAGACCCAACGACGTCGAAGCAGTGAGGTCCGCTGACGCGGATGCGGGCGCAACAGTAACAGTTCCTGTGGCCGTGGTATCCGCGTTAGCCGCGGTGGCGCCGAGGGCTAAGAGGCCGCCGGCAAAGAGGGTGCCCAGTAGGCCCCTGCGAATTTTCTGGTGCATTTTGATGTCTCCTGAAGAGTTGTTGACAGGCGCACAGAGGCAGCCCGATTGGCCGGATTTCTGCCCAAGGAAAGGCAGGAAAGGCCCAACTAGTCAGGAGAGGAGCCGGGGTCAATAGCCACCGGCGAAGGGACATGCTGAAGTGGACCGCTGGCCGGGACGATGCCGGTAAGCGGAAGGTATTCAAAGGGACTGGTCAGCCACGCGGCGGAGGTTGACGGGCCGCCCGAGGACTGGCCACTGCCCGACCCCGACGGCGTAGACGGCAGCAGGGCATCCGGGGACCGCGTGCTGTCGCCGCCGGGTGTTCCTCCGCCGGAGGGAAGTGCAGGCGACGAGCCCGAAGCGTTCTTGTGACCCGCATGGCCGGCACCGCCCAGGTGACTGGGCGCAATTCCGCTGGAGGCCACAGCGGTCACCAGGGAGGCATATCCCGGGCGGACTTGCGCGGAAAGGTCTGCGCCGTCAGTCCTGTCAGTGGCAACAGACGTAGCAACAGACGTGGCAGCAGGCGTGAGCGGGGGACCGGTGGAGGATTCGGGAACGGTGACGAGGTCCTTCACGGCCTCAACAACTGGCGTGCCCACAGGAGCATTGAGGGCCGGGGCATCAGGATGCAGATCGGGAACTTGGCCGATCACCTGGTCCACCGGGACCGTCTCGGTCACGGGCTGCACAACTGTCTCCACCACACCGCTAACCGCGGCATCCACCTGTGAGGCGACCGGCGCAACGGCCTCGGCGGGCAGTACTTCTGCCGCAGGCAGGATGCCTACCACCGTCTCCAACGGGATCGCGATCTCGTCCACGACGGGAGCGACGACGGCCGGTAGCACCGCCGTCTCGGGAGCGGGCGTTTGCGGATCGGGTTGGGGCAGCGGAGCGGCCGGCGCAGGCTCCGGAATGACAACCGCAGCAGGGTCCGGCAGCGTCTCGCCTACCGGATCGGCAACGTTCTGTGCATGGTGGATGACGTCAACAGCGTTATCGACGCCAGTGCTTAGCGACGAAACCGTCGCGGTGATTTCGCCAAGAGGAGACTCGGAGGTGGACGAGTTGGATGCGTCTGCACCCGGGGCTGAAAAGGAGAGCCAGGCCACAGCGACAGCTCCGGCGATAAGCACCGGGCGCAGGGGGCGGAGCGCGGACCATGGCAATCCGGCACCAGCCATGCGCAACACCCCCCCAAGTCACCGAATAATCGACGATCTTCTACAGCCTAAGCCCGCTTCAAAGTGAGAGTCCAGACCCGGCAGACAATATTATTTGGATTTCTGCGAAGCAAGTGCCTGCACAGGACCAGCCTGTCAGTGGGCGTCGTTCGGATAGCTGACCCCAAGCTGTGCCCGGACTCCGTCGAAAAGCCGCATGGTGTTCAGGGAATCCTCGAGCGGCATGACAGGGCTTTCCGTCAGGCGTTGCTGGATGCACCGGGTCACCTCGCGAAGCTCATAGGTGTAGCCCTGGCCCGCAACGTGGAAATGTTCCGTGCGAAGCGGTTCGCGCCCGATGCCGATGACTAGCTGCTTGGGGTTGTTGATCGAGCCGAGTGCCTGAAGATAGCCCAGGCTTCCGGCAACTGTGGCGGCCCGCGGGCCGTGGGCCAGCAGCGACGAGGTCAGCTGCGCCTGTGCTCCGTGGTGGTAACCCAGCGTCAGCGCATTCTGGGCGTCGACGCCGTCATCATTAAGGAAGCCCGTGGCGCTGACCGCCTGCGGGAATCCTAAGGTGCCCAGCGCCCACAGCAGCGGGTACACCGTCAGGTCGAGGAGCGCACCGCCGCCGTCCTTGACCGCCCACAGCCGTGCTGTGGGCGAATAGGGTGCGGGGAAGCCCAGATCCGCGGTGACCCATTGCACCGTTCCTAGTTCGCCGGAGGCGGCGATTTCGAATGCCCGCTGAATGCTGGGAAGGAAGCGGCTCCACACCGCTTCCATCAGGAACAGCTGCTTTTCGCGGGCCACGGCGATCAGCTCGGTGGCCTCGCGGGCGTTGATCGTGAAGGCTTTTTCGCACAGCACATGTTTGCCGGCATTCAGGGCGGCCAGCACCATCTGGTGGTGCTGGGCGTGAGGCGTGGCCACGTACACGACGTCGACCGAGTCGTCGGCGAGAAGGCGCTCATACCCAGGCGTCCCGCCGTCGCCACCGTACGCCCTTGAGAAGCCGAATTCGGCGGCGAAGGTGTCCGCCGCCTCCTGCCGGCGTGAACTGACCGCGTACAGCTCAGCATCTTCGAGCAGGGCCAGATCCCGGGAGACCAGCGAGGCGATCCGCCCGGTGGCGATGACACCCCACCGAATCGGAGCGCCGGTGGCGGCGAGGGGATCCTGGTTGGACTGGCTGAAAAGCCACGGCGTGGCGATGGGTGACGTCATGACGCCATCCTCTCATCCGGGTGAGAGAGCGTTGGGTCGAACGCTGCAGGAAGTGAGAGAGCGTTCGAAGATTTCCGACAGCAACTGAGAGAGCGTTCGAAGATTTCCGACGGGAAGTGAGAGAGCGTTGTGTTGAACGCTGCGGGAGCTGAGAGAGGGTTGAAACCAGCCCTCCCTCAGTTCCCCGCTGTGCCCGCACCCCTAGGGGACGTTACCCCGCCGCCGCCGCGCCCACCCGGCTGCGGGCGGGTTCCTCCGTCAGTTTGCCCTGCTGCAGCCGGAAGCGCCGGTCGGTCTTGTTGGCGAGCTGGCGGTCGTGCGTCACCACGAGGATGGTGGTGTTGTGGTCCCGGCTGAGCGAACTGAGGAGTTCGATGATGTGCTCGCCCGTCTGCTCGTCCAGGTTGCCCGTGGGCTCGTCGGCCAGGATCAGTTTGGGCTCGTTCGCCAGCGCCCGGGCGATGGCAACGCGCTGCTGCTCGCCGCCAGAGAGCCGGTTGATCCGGCGCGCGTGCTTCTCCGAGTCGAGCTGTACCTGCTCGAGCAGCTCGCGCGCCCGCTGTACCCGCCCTGACTTCCGTACGCCGGCGAACTCCATCGGAAGCATCACATTGTCCAGCGCGGACAGGTTGGGGATCAGGTTGAACTGCTGGAACACAAAGCCGATGTCCCGGCGCCGGTACTCCGTCAGCTTGCCGTCGGGCATGCTCGCCAGGCTCACGCCGTTCACGACGACGTCCCCGCTCGTGGGCTTGTCCAGCGCACCGAGGAGGGACAACAGCGTGCTCTTGCCGCTGCCGCTCTTCCCGACAATGGACGCCAGTGTGCCCTGTTCCAGCTCGAAGCTGACATCATTGACCGGCTTGATGGTCCGGTCGCCGGTCTTGAAGGTGCGGACGAGGTTCTTGACTTCAATCATGGCTATTCTCCTCGGAGGACTTCGATGGGACGGATGCGGGCCGTGAGCAGGGCGGGGACCAGCGCACCGATGATGGCGACCCCGAAGACCGCGCCGATGCCGGCGGCGATCACGCCGGGGGAGGCACTCGCGGTGACCGAGGTCAGCAGCTGCGACGCCCCGCCGAACGGACCGCCGGGAAGACCGGCCCCGCCGCCGGGGAAGCCCGCGCCGCCCGGGACGCCGGCACCGCGCCGGGCAGCCGCCGTCGTGCTCGTGCCAGAGCTGACCAGCGCACTGGCGATGCCGCCGCTGGCGAAGGACGCGATGGCGGCACCCACCACGCTTCCCAGGGCCACCAGCACCAGGGCCTCGAGCACGAACTGGAGGCCGATGGTGCCGTTGCGTGCGCCGATGGCCTTCAGGACACCGATCTCGCGGCGGCGCTCCCGGACCAGCATCACCATGATCAGCAGAATGATCAGGCCGGCGGTTCCGAGCGCGGCCAGGAAGGCCACCAGGGAGATGTTCTTGACGCTGTCCAGCGAGCTGACGGCGGTTTCCAGGTTGCGCTGGCCCTGCGTGACGTCCGCCTTGTCCGACCCGATGGCGGCCTGCAGGGCCGTCTTGGTGGAGTCCACGTTCTCCATGCTGTTGACCGTGACGATCATTGTGGAGAGTTCACCGGGCAGTTCCGCCAGCGTCTGCGCCGCCGGCAGCGTCACGTACAGGGCGTTGTTGCCGAAGGCAGTGCCGGCGTCGAACAACCCCGCGACGGTGAATTTGGTGCTGTTGATGGTGAACGTGGAGCCCACCTTGAGGTTGTTCTTCTCGGCGAGGGTGGTGCCCAGCAGCGCCTTGGTGGAGGCCGCGGTGTAATTGCCCAAACCGGCGCCTTCGGTCAGTTCAAGCGCCTTTCCGGCGCTGTCCACCTCGGCGCCGATGCCGGTGGCAGTGATAGGAAGAGTCCGCGCCGGCTGTGTGGCGGCGCCGGTGGTGCCAGTGGTTCCCGAGCTGGCCTGGTTCCGGGTGCCGAGCGTTCCGGCGTCCACCGCCGCGGTGAGGCTGGTGGTCAGCGTGGTGGTCTGTCCGCCGGGGCCCCCTTGGCCGCCGCCCGGACCTGCCTGGGTCCCGGCCGCCGCCTGCGCGGCAGCTTCCGTGGCGTTGCGCAGCCGCAGCGTTTTGGTTCCGACGACGGCGGTCACGTTGGGGACGCCGGCCGCCGTCACCGCCTGTGCCGAGGTCAGCGGCTCGCCGCCGCCCTCGAATCCCTGGCCGCCGGCCGGATTGACCGTGAGCACCGTCCCCACCGAAGCGTTCAGCTCCTGGACTTTCGCCGCCACAGCCTGGTTGGCCACGAGCATGGCCAGGGCCAGTCCGATTGCTACGGCAAGAACGGCCACAACGGCAGCCGTCCTGACCTTGTTTCTGAAGGCATTGCCTACACTGCGGGCGAGGACGCTCACGGTACTCCTTGGGATCACGTGCCGGCGGAATGGCCGGCTTCGGATCCCACACTGGCGCCCGCGGCTGTGCAGAGTCGGAGCCAAAGCTATGCGTTTGCTGTGACTGTTTCCCAGCGCCCTCCGGGAGGTGCAGGAGGGTTGAGAGTTTTGTTGCGAAAGGTGCAGGAGGGTTGAGAGTTTTGTTGCGAAAGGTGCAGGAGGGTTGGGGAGGAAAGCGACGAGCCCCGGCCCTCCCTTGCGGGGGAGCCGGGGCTCGGCGGTGCCAGTGTCTGGAACGCTGGGACGCCTGTGACCTTACTTCGTGATCGGTCCGAGTACCGGATCGCCCACGTAGGCCGTCTTGACGTTCTCCTTGGTCACGATGACCGGCTCCAGCAGGTACGCAGGAACGGTCTTGACCTTGTTGTTGTAGGACTTGTCGTCGTTGATTTCAGGCTTCTTGCCGGCCTGGATGTCCTTGACCATGACGATCGCGTGCTCAACGAGCTTGCGGGTGTCCTTGTTGATGGTGGAGTACTGCTCGCCGGCCATGATGGACTTGACGGACTCAACCTCGGAGTCCTGGCCGGTGACAACCGGAAGCGGCTTGCCGGCGGCCTTGACTGACGTCAGTACTGCACGGGCCAGGGTGTCGTTCGGGGACAGGACGCCGTCCAGCGAAGCGGAGGAGTAGCTGCCGGTCAGCAGCGTGTCGGCACGGCGCTGGGCATTTTCTGCCTTCCAGCCCTGGGTGACGGCCTGTTCGAACGACTTCTGGCCGGAAACCACCTTGAGGGTGCCGTCGTCGATCTTCGGCTGGAGCACCTTCATCGCGCCGTCGAAGAAGACCTTCGCATTGGCGTCGTCGGGGGATCCGGCAAAGAGCTCGATGTTGTACGGTCCCTGGGCCTTCTTCTTCGCCATGCCCTCGAGGAGTGCCTGGCCCTGCAGCTCGCCGACCTTGAAGTTGTCGTAGGCCACATAGTAGTCCACGTTCTCGGTGTTCAGCAGCAGACGGTCGTAGGCGATGATGGTCGCGCCGGCGTCCTTGGCCTGCTTGAGCTGGGTGCCAAGCTGGGCGCCGTCGATGGCGCCAACGATGATGACCTTGGCGCCCTTGGTGATCATGGCGCTGATCTGGTTCTGCTGTTCCGAGACGCCGCCGTTGGCGAACTGGACGTCTGCTTTGAAGCCGGCGCCGGTGAGTCCGTCGTTGAACAGCTTTTCCGCCAGGACCCAGTTCTCACTGGTCTTCTGGGGGAGCGCGACGCCAATCGAGGAGTTCTGGGGGAAAGCCTCGCCGCCAGCTGTGCCACCGCCCGTTGTACCGGAGTCGGAACGGCCGCAGGCTGTCAGCGCCAGTGCCGCAATGGCAGCGATCGCTGCCGCCTTTCCTGCTTTACCAATCATTCGCATTGTTGGTTCACTTTCTATAGGGGTGGGAAATGCTTCCGGGGAGTGGCGGTGCTCAGGCTTCCCGGGAGATGGTTTCTTTGGTGGAAGTTGTCTCGTCCGGCTGGAGCGACGTTCCGCCGCTGGGGCGGTTGAAGCTCTGGGTCAGCATGCCGATGATGGACCTCTTTCCCTGGCTCTTGTTGTAGACGTCGAACGCCACGGCGATCAGCAGGACCAGGCCCTTGATGATCTGGGTGAGGTCGGCGCCGACGCCGAGGAGCTGCAGGCCGTTGTTCAGCACTGCCATCACAAGGCCACCGACGATCGAGCCGATCACGGTGCCGACACCGCCGGTCACGGCGGCGCCGCCGATGAACACGGCCGCGATGGCGTCTAGTTCCCAGCCGACGCCGTCGAACGGTCCAGAGGCGGTGGACCGGCCCACGAAGATCATGCCGGCTAGGCCGGCCAGGATGGACATGTTCATCATGACCAGGAAGTTGACCTTCTTGGACTGGACGCCGGAGAGCTCGGCTGCATGCCGGTTGCCGCCCACCGCGTACACGTGGCGGCCGACGACGGTCTTGGCGGAGATGAACCCGTAGATCAGGACCAGGACGGCGAGGATGAGCCCGGGGATGGGGAACGAGGTGCCCGGGCGGCCCGTGGCGAACAGGTACGTGGCGTACAGGATGGCACCGCAGATCAGCACGAGCTTGGTGATGACCACCCAGGCCTCGGGGACCTCGGCGCCGAGTGCCTTGGCGGTGCGGCGGGAGCGGATTTCACTGAAGATCACGAATGCGACGCCCAGCAGGCCGAGCAGCAGGGTGAGGTTGTTGAAACCCGTGTTCGGGCCGACCTCGGGAAGGTAGCCGGAGCCGATGTACTGGAAGTCGGCGGGGACCGGGATGGTGTTGGACTTGCCGACGAACTGGTTGAAGCCGCGGAACAGCAGCATGCCGGCCAGCGTGACGATGAAGGCGGGAATCCCCACGTAGGCCGTCCAGAACCCTTGCCAGGCGCCGATCAGGGCTCCGAGCGCGAGCCCGAGGAGGATGCCCAGGTACCAGGGGATTCCCCAGTCCCTGATGGCAAGGGCCACGGTGACGCCGACAAACGCTGCCACAGAGCCGACCGACAGATCGATGTGGCCGGCGATGATGACCAGCACCATGCCGATGGCCAGGATCAGGATGTAGGAGTTGCCGTTGAAGAGATTGATGACGTTGCCGGGGGTGAGCGTGCGGCCTTCAGTGGCGAATTGGAAGAAGACGATCAGGGCAACCAGGGCGAAGATCATGCCGAATTGGCGGGTGTTGCCGCCAAAGAGCTTCTTGAGCGCGTTCATTGTGTCAGTCCTTGTTCTGGAAGGTTCTGGAGGATTCCAGAGGGTCAGGCGGTTTTTCTGGCGGAAGTCATAAGTTTCATGAGGCTTTCCTGGCTGGCTTCGTCTTTGTCCACGACGCCGGTGATGGCGCCTTCGAAGATCGTGTAAATGCGGTCGGAGAGGCCGAGCAGTTCAGGCAGTTCGGAGGAGATGACGATGACTCCCTTGCCCTGGTTGGCCAGCTGCTGGATGATGCCGTATATCTCGTACTTGGCGCCGACGTCGATGCCGCGGGTGGGCTCGTCCAGGATCAGCAGGTCGGGATCGGTAAACATCCACTTCGCAAGGACCACCTTCTGCTGGTTGCCGCCGGAGAGCTTGGCCACGCCTTCCTCCACGGATGGCGTCTTGGTGCGCAGCGATTTGCGGTATTGCTCGGCCACCGTGAACTCCTTGTTGACGTCCACCACGAAGTGCTTGCTGATCTTGTGCAGCGCCGCCGAGACGGTGGTGGTCTTGATGTCATCCAGGAGGTTCAGGCCCAGGGACTTCCGGTCCTCGGTGACGTAGCCGAGGCCGGCGTCGATGGCCTGTTTGACGTTCTTGAGGTGGAGTTCCTTGCCGTCCTTGTAGATGCTGCCGGTGATGTAGCGGCCATAGGAACGGCCGAACACCGACCGTGCCAGTTCGGTGCGGCCGGCTCCCATGAGGCCGGCGAAGCCGACGATCTCGCCCCGGCGGACGAAGAAGTTAGAGCCTTTGCAGACAATGCGGTCCTGGACCTGCGGGTGCCCGACGGTCCAGTTCTTGACCTCGAACAGGACCTCGCCGATCTTGGGCACGTGGTCCGGGAACCGGGACTCCAGCGTGCGGCCGACCATGCCCTTGATGATCCGGTCCTCGTCGACGCCGTCGGCCTTCACGTCCAGGGTCTCGATGGACTTCCCGTCGCGGATGATGGTGATGGAATCCGCGATCTGCTCGATCTCGTTGAGCTTATGGGAAATGATGATGGACGTGATGCCGCGGCCTTTCAGGCCCAGGATCAGGTCCAGCAGGTGCTGGGAATCGGATTCGTTCAGCGCCGCGGTGGGCTCGTCGAGGATGAGCAGCTTCACGGACTTGTTCAGCGCCTTGGCGATCTCCACAAGCTGCTGTTTCCCGACGCCGATTTCCTTGACAGGAGTATCCGGGTCCTCCCGCAATCCCACCCGTGCGAGCAACTCGCGGGTCCGGGTGCGGGCCTCGGCCCAGTCGATAACGCCGCGCTTGACGGGCTCGTTGCCCAGGAAGATGTTCTCCGCGATGGAGAGCTCCGGGATCAGCGCGAGCTCCTGGTGGATGATCACGATTCCGGCGTGCTCGCTGGCACGGATGTCCTTGAACTGCTGGACCTGTGCCTGGTAAACGATGTCGCCGGTATACGTGCCGTGGGGGTACACCCCCGAGAGGACCTTCATCAGCGTGGACTTGCCGGCGCCGTTCTCACCGCAGATCGCGTGGATCTCTCCGGCCTTCACCAACAGGCTTACCTCGGCCAAAGCTTTAACGCCGGGGAATTCCTTGGTGATGGAGCGCATCTCGAGGATTACGGGATCGCTATGCGTGTCGAGGGACGTCATTTGCCCTTACGCCTCCAATGCGTGACTTCGTTGTCCGCCCTGCAAAACGCAGGGCCGTCTGATGAAAAAGTAAACTGGATCACAACCCTTGTCGTCAAGTCTTTAACGCAACGGGCAGGTAACGAAAACCTTACGAACGCCGGATTCCGGCGTGTTGGAAGACCAGGGCCGCCGCGCCCAGAGCCTCGGCGCGGTCGCCCAAAGAGGACATTGTCAGGGTCGTCGTTTCTCCGATAACAGGGACTGCGTGCCGCACCAGACCCCTGCGGACGGGGTCCAGCAGGAGCTCGCCGAGCCCGGCCAGCGGGCCGCCCACCACTATCACCTCCGGGTTGATCAGGTTGGCCACGTTGCCCAGCGCACGCCCGACTGCCAAGCCGGCGTCGTCCACCACGCGAAGGGTGGCCGAGTCCCTTGCCAGCGCTTTGCGGACAATGTCCTCGGGTGTCAGCGGCTTTTCCTCCCCCCGGCTCAGCAGCTCGATCATGGTGGTGGTGGAGGCGATGGTCTCGAGGCAGCCCCTGTTGCCGCACCGGCAGATCAGTCCGTGTTCGTGGATCGTGGCATGGCCGATTTCACCCGTGATGCCTACGTTGCCGTAGTACGGGTTGCCGTTGAGAATCAGCCCGGCGCCAATGCCCGAACCGATCTTCATAAACATGAGGTTGCTGATGCCGCTGTGCGGTCCCCACGTGACCTCGGACAATGCCCCAAGATTGGCGTCGTTGTCGATGAATATGGGGAACTGCAGGGTGTTTTCGAGGTGTTCCAGGATGTTGATACCCACCCATTCGGGGAGGATGGCGCCTTGGGCCACCGTGCCCGTCCGGCGGTCTATGGGGCCGGGGATGCCGACGCCGGCACCCACTATGGCGCTGCGCTCCACTCCGCTGTCGGTGAGCAATTTGGACAGCAGCGTGACGGCGGCCAGGATGCCCTGATCGGCGTGGTGCCCGAGGGGAAGCAGGACGGATTCCTCGGCGATGATGTGGTAGCTCAGGGAGGCAAGCACCACGCGCAAGTGCCGGCGGCCGAAGTCGATGCCCACAGCCACCGCGCCGTTGCTGTTCAGCCGCACGTTGAGCGCCCGCCGCCCGGAACTGGTAATCGGCTCGGTGGAGGCCAGGCCGGAATCCTGCATGATTTTCACGATGTTGGACACGGTCGCGGTTGACAGGCCCGTTTGCCGGGCGAGTTCCGCCTGGGTTGAGGGTCCGTTCAGCAGGCATTCGATGATCCGCTGCTGGTTCAGATGCCGGAGAGCGGACTGCGACCCTGGGTTTTTAGTTCGGCTCCTCGTTGAGCGCGATGTTGAGGGCATGCTTAGAAGAGTGCACCATCGCAGCCTTGCAGTCAAGAAGTTAACGCAAGGGAGGGGTTCTCATTGCCCGGGTGCAGGCGGACAATACGTCCCGCAGGCCGACTTCGACGGTGCAAATGGCCCGGGTTAAGGACTTACGGCCGGGGCTACGCTGAAGACAAAGGCGGTCCGGTCCAGGCGGACATTCGCAAAAGACTCTTGAGGTGATCATGGTGTTGCTGGCGCTGATGCAGGCAAACTCCACTGTTTTGGATGTGGAACACAACTGCCGTGCGGTTGATGAGGCGGCGCAGAACGCGGCGGCGGCAGGTGCGCGCGTGTTGCTGACCCCCGAACTGTTTCCGGTGGGCTACGCGCCGCTGCGGGTCCGCACGGAACTGGACCCTGCCGGCCTCTCCGCGATCCGCAGTACCTTGGCGGACATCGCCCGGCGCCGCAGCATCGCGATCGTCTACAGCCTTCCTGCCATCGCGGCCGACGGGCAATGGCAGATCTCGGCGACCCTGGTCAGCAACCACGGTGAGGAACTGCTCAGCTACTCCAAAGTCCACCTGTTCGGGCCCGAGGAGCGCAAGGCGTTCAGCCCCGCCGAAGCAGCCCCCGCCGTCGTGGATCTAGACGGGATCAAGACGTCACTGGCGATCTGCTACGACGTGGAATTTCCCGAGACCGCGCGTGCCGCGGCCGCCCGCGGCGCCGACCTGCTCCTCGTTCCCACCGCGCTTGCCCACGGATTCGACGAGGTTCCCCAGATCCTCCTGCGTGCCCGTGCGCTGGAAAGCCAACTGACGGTGGCCTACGCCAACCACTCGGGCACGGAAGATGGCTGCGAATTCCTCGGCGGAAGCGTGATTGCCGCTCCGGACGGTTCCCTGCTGGCCGCGGCCGGGTCCGGCCCGGAACTGCTGTTCGCTGACGTCAGCGCCGAGGCGGCCCGGCAGGCAAGGGAGACCGTGCCGTACCTGGCCGAACGCCGTCCGCGCGTCTACCGCGCGTGGGAAGACGGCCTGGATGTGGACGGCCCGGGTTAATTACGTCACGGGACCGGCCGTCGCGGCGCCGGCGGCCGGCAACAGCTCGTCCACGTACTGCAGGGCGATCCACAGCTCGGCCCGTACCTGCGCCTGGTTGAGGTCGCTGTCCAGCAGTTCCGCCACGGCGTTGATCTGCCGCCGGACGCTGTTGCGGTGCAGTCCGAGCACCTTGGCCGTGGCATCCCAGCTTCCGTTTTCGCCCAGCCACGAGCGCAGGACCGCGAGCTGCGCGTCCCGGCGTTCGGGCTCCTGGCTGAGCAGAGGCTCCAGCAGGCGGCCCGCCAGCATGGTGCCGGCTTCGCGGCCCAGCAGGCCGGCCACCGTCCACGAGACGTCATCCACCCGCGCGCTCTTTCCGGTGTTCCTGACCCGAGACCGGAGTGACGTCACGCGCTGGTACGCGCCTGCCAGCCCCGCCAGTTCGGTGGCGTCCCCGATGACCAGGCGCCAGCCGAGTTTTTCGACTTCGCCCACCAGGGCGTCGTCGACCTTCAGCCGCGTGACGGCCGCGAAGCCGTAGTCCGTGATCTCCACGAGCTTCGTGTCGAACAGCCGCCGCCACTGCAGCAGTTCCCGCACCGGGCTGTCGCCCGCCGGCCATGCGGCATGCTCCGCCTTGATGCCCTGCACCACCCGCAGCGGGGCCGATCGGGTGGAGGACGTGCTTTGGGCCAGCAGGTCCCTGAGGCCGTTGACATGCTTCGTTCCTCCGCTTGCCAGGCTGTCCGGGTGCAGCAGCAGCGCGGTGGCCAGTTGGCTGGGGGCGAGGGACCCGCTGGTCCGCTGCCGGACCAGCAGTTCCAAGAGTCCGACGGCGGATGACACCACGCTGTTCTGCGACGGCGTCAGCGGGGCGTCAGTGCCCAGGATCAGAGCGCCAAGGTTGGCGTCGCGGGTGCTGCGCAGCGGATGCCCGAACACCAGCGCGGAGCCGGGAACGTCGAAGGAATCCATCTCCACCCGGGGCCCGCTGCCGCCCAGGAGCCGTTCCAGGATCTGCTGCAGTGCGGGAAGCTCGACGCCAGCGCCCGCCCGGGCGCGGACCCTTCCGTCCGCGCCGACCAGCACCGCCCACACCGGGACCCGTTGGGTCAGCGCGGCCAGGAGTTCGTGCTCGGGGCGGGCGGAAAGGACCGCGCGCATCAGCTGCCGGTTGGTGTCCGCCAGTTGCCTGAACAGTTTGGCGTTGTCCGATTCGAGCAGCTGTGAGAACTCCAGCCCGATGGCCGCGAACGGCACCGTGCTGGGCACTTCCACCAGTGTCAGGTTGTGCCGGACGCAGGCGTCGACCAGTGCCTCCGGCGCAGCGTTGAAGTAGGGCTCAAGGCCGAAACCCAGGGCACCTACGCGGGCTCCCACCAGGCGCCGCACGTAGGCATCAACCCTGGCTTCGTGGCCTGCCTCGCCCACAAAAGGCAGCCCCGCGGTGAGGAGGAACTCGCCGTCGAGCAGATACGGGGTGGGATCCTCAAGCTCACTGGGCTCGACCCACCGGAGCAGGCCGGTGCCGTTGCCGCCGTCGTGAAGGATCTTCAACTCAGGCGGCAACTTGTCCAGGAACTGCTGGAGCGTGACAACGCTCAGCCGTTCGGTCCCGGTCCCGGCGCCGGCGCCGGCTCCGGCCCCGGCCCCGGCCGCGGTCCCGGAGCCCGTTCCGGTTCCGGTTCCGGCGGCAGCCTCAGGCGACATGGTTCGCACCGTCTTCGGGGTCCTGGTAGTCGGGGCACTCGTAAGCCCTGGGCAGGCCGCTATTAAGGGGCGGGCCGTAGGTCCGGGGGAGGCGGGGCGCGATTCTGTTGATGATTTCGTCGCCGTGGCTGCCGATGGCCGAGCCCCAGTCGTCAGCGCTCGCCGCTCCGGTGTCCGGATCACCAAACAGCACGGCGGTGTCGCCGACGGACACGCCGCCGGTTTCCGGGCCGAGATCCACCATGAACTGGTCCATGCACACCTTGCCGATCACGGGCACCCGCCTGCCGCCCAGCTGGACCATGCTGCGGCCGGAAATGCCTTTGGGAATGCCGTCCGCATAGCCCAGCGGAATCAGCCCCAGGAACCGCGCCTCATGCGTGATGGCCTGGTGTTCGTAGCTCACGCCGGTGCCCGCAGGCACCCTCTTGACCAGCACCACGGGAGCCGTCACGGTGAGGGCAGGACGCAGCCCGAAATCCGCCGGATCCAGGTGGTCGGCAGGCGCCAGGCCGTAGACGGCCAGTCCGGCCCGCACCATGTCGAAGGCGAACTCGGGGCGGTCCAGAATGTTGGCGGAACTGGAAACGTGCCTGAGTTCCGGATCCAGCCCGCCTTCCCGGGCCAGCCGCACGGCGTCCTCGAAGGCGTTTACCGCGGCGGCGTTGCTGGGGTGCGCGGGCACGTCGGCCCAGGCCAGGTGGGTCCAGATTCCCCTGACGGTGAGCGTTCCCTCAAGCTCGGCGCTGCGTGCGGCGGCCACAAGGTCCGGCCAGTCCTCGGTGCGGGCGCCGCCTCGGCTCAGCCCGCTGTCCAGCTCCAGATGGACCGCCGCCGGCTTTCCGAGCGCGCGGGCGATGCCCGCCACCACATCCAGCTGGGCGGCGCTGCCCAGGGACATGTCGACGTCGTTTTCCAGGGCCTCGCGAATGATGTCGCTGGACGCCGTGGCCAGGTACAGCCAGGACAGAACCGGGGCGGTGATGCCGGCCCGTCGCAGCGCGAGGGCTTCGGTGAGCTGCGCGGTCCCGAGCCAGTCGGCCCCGGCGGCAAGGGCTGCCTGGGCCACGTCCACCAGCCCGTGGCCGTAGGCGTTGCCCTTGACCACCGCCATGAAATGCGGCGCAGAAGTGAGCGCCCGGAGGGCCCGGACATTGTCGGAAATGGCAGTCAGGTCAACGCTGACCTGGCCGGAAAACACGGCAGAGGGCGTGGTTTTCTTTTGTGCATTACGTCTCATGCCAGAACACTATAGGTCATTTTGCACAACAGTGAGAGGTGCCTCACACGTCTAGGCTAGGGCGAGGGGAATCGACAACTACTCACGAACGGACGTCAACGATGACTGTGCCCACCTACACAGAACAGCGGCCGGCGGCGCCGGCCGGCCGGCCCGGCCTGGCAGCCCAGCTGCTGCGCCGCAAGCCGATCGGACAGATGGTCACTGAAGCCGAAACAGGCCACGGCGGACCCCGCCTGGTCCGCAGCTTCGGCGTCCTGCAGCTGACCATGATCAGCGTGGGTGCCACCCTCGGAACCGGCATCCTGGTGATTCTGGGTGAGTCGGTACCGCTGGCCGGGCCAGCCATCTGGATCTCTTTCGCCATCGCCGGCGTGGCCGCCCTGCTGTCCGCCGTGTCGTACGCCGAAATGGCCGGCCTGGTGCCGGTGGCCGGCTCCAGCTATTCCTACAGCTACGCCACCCTGGGTGAGGGCATGGCGTGGATCTGCGGCTGGTGCCTCGTGCTGGAATACGCCGTCTCGGTGGCCGCCGTCGCAGTGGGCGCCGGCCAGTACGTGAACGAGGCCCTGGCGGTCTTCGGCATGGTCATGCCGGACGCGATCTCCCAGCCGCCCGGTGACGGCGGCGTCATGAACATCCCGGCCATGATCATTGTTCTCCTGGCCATGATCCTGCTTGTACGGGGTGCCAAGGAAAGCGCCTGGATCAACACGGCCATAGTGGCTATCAAGGTGGTCATCCTGCTCTTCTTCTGCGCGGTTGCCTTCACAGCCTTCAACGCCGGCAACTTCGAGCCTCTTATGCCCATGGGTGCCGCCGGGGTGTCCGCCGCAGCCTCCAGCGTTTTCTTCTCCTACATCGGCTTCGACGCCGCATCCACCGCCGGCGAGGAAGCCCGCAACCCCAAGCGCGACCTGCCGCGGGCCATCATGCTCTCCATGTTGATCGTCACCACCATCTACGTCCTGGTTGCCGTGGCCGCCATCGGCGCCCGGCCCTGGGGCTGGTTCGACGGTAACGAAGCCGCGCTCGTCAAGATCCTTGAGGAGACCACCGGTCAGCCGTGGATCGCCCTCGTCTTCGCCGTGGGTGCCGTCCTGGCCATCGCCAGCATCGTGCTGACCGTCCTCTACGGACAAACCCGCATCCTGCTCTCCATGGCCCGCGACGGACTCATGCCCAAGGTCTTCGGCCGGGTCTCGCCGAAGACCGGCACTCCGGTTGCCGGCACGCTGATCGTGGGCATCCTCGTCGCCCTCACTGCCGGGCTGGTTCCGCTCGGTGCCCTGGCCGACGCCACCAGCATCGGCACCCTCTTCGCCTTCGCGCTGGTAAACGTCGCCGTCATCTACCTGCGCCGCACCCGGCCAGAGCTCAAACGGACCTTCCGGGTCCCTTTCTTCCCGCTCACCCCGATCCTCGGTGCGCTCATGTGCGCCTACCTGATGGCTAACCTGGGCGTCGATACCTGGGTGACCTTCGGGATCTGGATGCTGGTAGGCCTGGCCGCCTACTTCGGCTACGGCCGCCGCAACTCAAGGGTGGCTTCCCTGAGTCACGAGGAATACCGTGAATTGTCCAGCCGCGAACTTTCGAGCACCACGTCAACCCCCGAAACCATGAAGGCAGAGCTTCCATGACCATCGCCACCGAACTGCCCGCCTCGGATCCGTCCAGCGTCGGCACCTCCGCCGGCACCCTGACCGGCACCGCAGCGGCCGCTTCCGACAAGCTGGACCAGGCCCCTATCACCATGCTGAACCCGGACTTCCCGTTCAGCTACGACCACTACCTCGCCCACCCGGACGGACTGGGCTCCGTGCCGGCCGAGCTATACGGCACAGAAGTGGCTGTGGTGGGTGCGGGATTGTCTGGACTTGTCACCGCCTACGAACTCATGAAGCTCGGGCTGCGCCCGGTAGTCTATGAAGCCGACCAGATCGGCGGCCGCCTGCGCACGGCCAGCTTCCCCTCCGCTCCGGGAGTGGTTGCGGATCTGGGCGGCATGCGTTTCCCGGTGTCAGGCAAGGCGTTCTACCACTACGTTGACTTGTTGGGCATCGAGACCCAGGACTTCCCCAACCCGCTGGCCCCCGCAACCTCCAGCACTGTGATCGAACTCGCCGGGCAGAAGCACTACGCAAGCACCGCGGCGGACCTGCCGCCGTTCTTCCGCGAAGTGGCCGAGGCCTGGAAGGCGGCCGTGAACGACGGCGCCAAGTTCAGTGAGATGCAGGACGCCATCCGGGCTCGCGACACAGCGCGGATCAAGGAGCTCTGGAACGAGCTGCTGCCGCTGCTGGACGAACAGACCTTCTACGGCTTCATTGCCGGAAGCGACTCGTTCAAGGAGGCGGGCTTCGCGCACCGCGAGGCCTTCGGCCAGGTGGGCTTCGGCACCGGCGGCTGGGACACGGACTTCCCCAACTCCATCCTGGAGATCCTGCGCGTCGTGTACACGGACGCCGACGACCAGCACCGTCTCATCGCCGGGGGAGCGCAAAGGCTCCCCGAGGCACTGTGGCACCACGCGCCGTCGGGCATGGCCCATTGGCCGGAGGGGACGTCACTGGCGTCGCTGCACTCGGGCTCCCCGCGGGGAGCCGTTGACCGGATCAGCCGCGATGCCAGCGGCGACCTGCGCATCCGCGAGCGGTGGGGCCGCGAGTCCGCGTACCCGGCCGTGGTCACCACATGCCAGTCGTGGCTGCTGTCCACGCGCATCCACACCGAGGAGGCGCTGTTCCCGGCGGAGCTCTGGACGGCGATTGAGCGTTCCCACTACATGCAGTCGTCCAAGACCTTCGTGATGGTGGACCGGCCTTTCTGGAAGGACATCGACCCCGCCACCGGCCGCGAGGTCCTGTCCATGACGCTGACAGACCGCCTTAACCGCGCCACGTACCTGTTGGACAACGGACCGGACAAGCCGGCAGTGATCCTGCTGTCCTACACCTGGAACGACGACGCCCTGAAGTGGCTCGCGCTCGACGCCGACCAGAGGGTCGAGCTGATGCTGCACTCGCTGGAGCAGATCTACCCGGGCGTGGACATCGCGAGCCACATCGTGGGCCAGCCCATCACCGTCTCCTGGGAAGCTGACCCCAACTTCATGGGTGCATTCAAGGCAAACCTGCCGGGGCACTACCGCTACCAGCAGCGGCTCTTCAGCCACTTTAAGCAGGACAAGCTGCCGGAAGCGCAGCGCGGGCTCTTCCTGGCCGGCGACGACATCTCGTTCACCGCCGGCTGGGCCGAGGGCGCCGTGACCACCGGGCTGAACGCCGTGTGGGGCGTGGTAAACCACCTCGGCGGTTCGTCGTCCGCTGCGAACCCGGGCCCCGGCGACCTGCTCGACGCGCTGGGACCCATCAGCCTGGACTAGCCGCTGGTTGAGCTCGTCAAAACCGTGATCTCGACGAGCTCGGTCAGCCGCTGCTAGCTGGCGTGCAGTTCGCGGTGTGCCTGCGCGAGTTCACGGTAGTGGGCGGCGTTGCGCTTCACGCCGTCGAACTCCTCATCCGAGAGTTCGCGGCGCACCTTGGCCGGTACACCGGCCACCAGGGAGCGCGGCGGAACCACGGTTCCTTCGAGGACCACGGCGCCGGCGGCCACGAGCGAGCCGGCGCCGATCACTGCGCCGTTGAGTATGGTGGCGCTCATGCCGATGAGGCAGTCATCCTCAACGGTGCAGCCGTGGACCACGGCGCTGTGCCCGACGCTGACACGTGCCCCGACGCTGCAGGGGAAGCCGGGGTCGGCGTGCAGCACTACGTTGTCCTGCAGGTTGCTGCCGGCGCCGACGCTGATCGTCGCGGTGTCCGCCCGCACGGAAACGCCGTAGAAGGCGCTGGCGTCCTCCGCGAGCGTAGCCCGGCCGATGATCGACGCTGTCGGCGCCACGAATACCGAGGGGTGGATGTCCGGGGTGTCGCCGGCGAAAGAATATATGGGAGCCATGCCACCAGCCTAAGACACCCGTTCGGCCCAGTTGCGTAGCAGCTCGCGCCGGCCTCAGGCTGAGCGAAAAATTGGCCGAACGGGGGATCGCCTCATGTCCGGGAATATTTCCGTATATGCGCCGGCGGGGAGCTTACATCCGTGCGAATTTGGCCTTCACCATCAGGTAGAGCCCGTAGCAGATCAGGCCGGCGCCGACGGCGGTGAGCATGTACACCCCGTACGGCTGCTCGCGCAGTGCCTTCAACCCGCCATCCAGGCCAGTGGACTCCTGGGGGCGGGCGTTGGCGGTGGCGATGATGAACAGCAATCCCACCAGAAACAGTGCGACGCCCTCGGCCACGTAGCCGACGACGCCCAGCCCGGTCACGACGGAACGGGCGGTGCCCGAGGACGGCAGCCGGAGCTCCTTCTTGAACGATCCCTTGACTCCGAGGACCACGAAGACAAGGCCGCCGATGGCGATCGCGGCCCCGATGGCGATCAGCAGGACCGCACCTCCGGGCGCTTTGATGATTGAGAGGGTGAAATCGCTGGTGGTCTTTCCGCTGTTCTTGCTGTTGCCGCTTGCGGAGGCGGCGAACGTCAGCGCGATGACTGCGAACACCACCGCCTTGCCGGCTGCGGAAATCTTCTTGCCCACCTTCTTCTTGGCCTCCAGCTGACCGTAATCGAACACGGAGTTACTGATTTGCCAGAGAGTCAGAGCTACGCAGGCGGCGAATCCGGCCCAGAGCAGCAGCAGACCCTGCGGCTGGGCGGCGAGTTGGGCGACTGCACCGGCTTGGTCGGCCGGTCCCGCCTTTCCCGCCGTGCCTAATGCCAACTGGATGGCGACGAACCCGATAAGCAGGTGCAACAGGCCGCTGACGGCAAAACCTGCTCTGGCGGCAATCACGAGAGCCCTGGAGTTCGATGCGTCCTCGACCGCGTTCGCGGCGTCCTTCAGCTCTTTCTTCATTGCCGATCCTTAGCGCAAGCGCAAATGCAGATGCGGTGGCGGGTAATACACCCTATTTTGTCACGTGAGTGCACGCTCAGACACGGTTGGGTGGTCAGGGGAGGACGACGGCGATCGGCGCGCCTGGTGCCGCCACCCGCTCGAGTTCCCGTACGACGTCGTCCGCCTCCTCAGCGGTGAGCCCCGCCAGAGCCTGCACTGCCCACACCGCTGGGAAGCTGTGGTCCGCGAAAGGCAGGCGGGCGGGTTCCGCGACGGAAACGCTGAGGCGGCGGGAGAGGGCGTACCGGACGTTCCCGTCGAACGGGTCCACCCCGGTGTAGTGGATGCCGGCCCGAACGAACCTGAGGCCGTCCTCGCCGGGGCCGCAGCAGACGTCCAGCACTGCGTGGCGCCCCTGGGCTTTGAGCAGCGCGATGAAGGTTTCCAGCGAAGTTTCGGTCAGCAGGGTCATGGCGTTAACCAGTCTGAGTTAAAACCCGCCTGCTGGGAACAAGCCCGCGGTGACCAGGTCAGCTAAGGACGGGTCAGTTGAAAACCACTGTCCGGTTGCCGTCGAGGAGCACCCGGTGCTCGGCGTGCCACTGCACGGCCTGGGCGAGGGTCCGGCCTTCAACGTCGCGGCCCATCTGCACGAACTGCTCCGGAGTGCGCGCGTGGTCCACCCGGATCACCTCCTGCTCGATGATGGGGCCCTCGTCCAGCGCGGCGGTGACGTAGTGGGCGGTGGCGCCGATCAGCTTCACGCCGCGTGCGTGGGCCTGGTGGTACGGCTTGGCGCCCTTGAAGGACGGCAGGAAGGAATGGTGGATGTTGATGGCCTTGCCGGTCAGCTCGGTGCACAGTTCGTCGGAGATGATCTGCATGTAGCGCGCCAGCACCGTCAGTTCGACATCGTTCTCCGCCATGATGGCACGAAGCTTGTCCTCGGCCTGCGCTTTGGTGTCGGGTGTGACCGGAATGTGGTGAAACGGGATCCCGTAGAACTCCGCGAGCCCGGCCAGATCGTTGTGGTTGGAGACGATGGCCGGAACCTCGATCGGCAGCGTGCCGGAGCGCTGCAGGAACAGGAGGTCGTTGAGGCAGTGGGCGGACTTGCTCGCCATGAGCAACGTGCGGACCTTCTGGCCCACCGGGTGGAGGCTCCACTGCATGCCGAACGCCCCGGCCACGGGCTCGAGTGCCGCGTGGACGTCGGCCCGGGAGGCGGCGGTCGTTGCTTCAACGCGCATGAAGAAGGTGCCGGTGGACTGGCTGCCGTACTGCTGGGAGTCCGTAATGTTGCAGCCTGCCACGAGCAGGGCGCCGGCGACGGCGTGGACGATCCCGGGGCGGTCGGGGCAGGAAAGGGTTACTACGTACGCTTTGGCGAACTGGTCTTCAATCACGAAGAACAGCCTACCCGCGCGGAGGCCTGCCTTTTGGTAGTCTGGTGGGGTCGCAACTGGCGTTGGGTGGCTAACCACCAGGGAGCGGCAATCACGAAGACCACGGATCGTACGCCTGGGCCGAGGGTCATGTTTTGCCGGCAGGGTGCTGCGCTTCTCGAAGAGCGGTCACCCGGTTCGCTGCGGTGCCCTGAACGGACAAGCGTCCGGGACAGTCCTGTGACTTGTCATCAAGGGGCGGAGCAACGTCCCAGCCGGTAGCCTGACCTTAGCAGTGCCCATCCCTAGCCAGGAGTTCTTCGTGACTACTTCACCGACTTCCGTCAGCACTTCCTTCACCGTCAGCAACCAGCCGCTGGCTGAACTCGATCCCGAGATCGCCGCAGTACTGGACCAGGAACTCGGCCGCCAGCGCGGCACCCTGGAAATGATCGCCTCCGAAAACTTTGCACCGCGCGCTGTTATGGAAGCCCAGGGCTCCGTCCTGACCAACAAGTACGCCGAGGGCTACCCGGGCCGCCGCTACTACGGCGGCTGCGAGTACGTCGACATCGCCGAGCAGCTGGCAATCGACCGCGTCAAGGAACTGTTCGGCGCCGAATACGCCAACGTCCAGCCGCACTCCGGCGCGCAGGCCAACGCCGCCGCCCTGTCCGCCATGATCACTCCGGGCGACAAGATCCTGGGCCTCTCCCTGGCGCACGGCGGCCACCTCACCCACGGCATGAAGCTCAACTTCTCCGGCAAGCTGTACAACGTGGCGGCCTACCAGGTTGAGCAGGACAACTTCCGGGTCGACATGGACAAGCTGCGCGAGCAGGCCATCGCCGAGAAGCCGCAGGTCATCATCGCCGGCTGGTCCGCCTACCCGCGCCACCTCGACTTCGCAGCCTTCCGCTCCATCGCCGATGAAGTGGGCGCCCTCCTCTGGACCGACATGGCGCACTTCGCCGGCCTCGTGGCGGCCGGACTGCACCCGAGCCCGGTGCCGCACTCCGACGTCGTCACCTCCACCGTGCACAAGACCCTGGCGGGTCCCCGCTCCGGTGTGATCCTGGCAAAGCAGGCGTGGGCCAAGAAGCTCAACTCCAACGTCTTCCCGGGCCAGCAGGGCGGCCCGCTCATGCACGTCATCGCCGCCAAGGCTGTGGCCTTCAAGATCGCCGGCACCGCAGAGTTCAAGGAGCGCCAGGAACGCGTCCTCGAGGGCGCCAAGATCATCGCGGACCGCCTCAACCAGTCCGACGTCGCCGAAGCCGGCGTCTCGGTCCTCACCGGCGGCACCGACGTGCACCTGGTCCTGGTTGACCTGCGCAACTCGCAGCTGGACGGCCAGCAGGCCGAAGACCTCCTGCACTCCGTGGGCATCACCGTCAACCGCAACGCCGTGCCGTTCGACCCCCGCCCGCCGATGGTCACCTCCGGTCTGCGCATCGGCACCCCGGCGCTGGCAACCCGCGGTTTCGGCGCCCAGGAGTTCACCGAGGTTGCAGAGATCATCGCCTCCGCACTGAAGGCAGGGTCCAGCACCGATGTGGAGGCACTGCAGGCCCGCGTGGACAAGCTGGCCGCCGACTTCCCGCTGTACCCGCAGCACGAGCAGTGGTGAACCCCTCTATGGCGCAGACCGCGAAGGTCCTTGACGGTAGGGCAGCCGCTGCCGCCATTAAATCCGAGCTGGCTGAGCGCGTGGCGGTCCTGAAGGCCCGCGGCGTCACTCCGGGCATTGCCACCGTACTCGTGGGCGCGGACCCTGCCTCGCAGCTGTACGTGTCCATGAAGCACAAGCAGTCTGTGGAGATCGGGATGAACTCGATCCAGCGTGAGCTTCCGGCGGATGCCACCCAGGCCCAGGTTGAGGCCCTCATTGACGAACTCAATGCGGATCCTGCGTGCCACGGCTACATTGTGCAGCTGCCGCTGCCCAAGCACCTGGATACCGACGCGATTCTTGAGCGGGTTGACCCCGCCAAGGATGCCGACGGCCTGCACCCGACCAACCTTGGCCGGCTGGTGCTCAATGTCAACGGCGAGATCACCTCGCCGCTGCCGTGCACGCCCCGCGGCGTCATCGAGTTGCTGGAGCGCAACGGCTACAGCCTCGCGGGCAAGCACGTCGTGGTGGTCGGCCGCGGCGTCACGATCGGCCGCTCGATCGGCCTGCTGCTCACCCGGCGGGCCGTGAACGCCACCGTGACGCTGACGCACACCGGCACCAAGAACCTCTCGGAGCTGCTGCGGCAGGCGGACGTCATTGTGGGGGCGGCGGGTGCCAAGCACATCGTCAAGGCTGCGGACATTAAGCCGGGCGCGGCCGTGCTCGACGTCGGTGTCACCCGTGAAACCGATCCCGAGACGGGCAAGAGCAAGGTCCATGGCGACATCGATCCTGCCGCTGCCGAGGTAGCCGGGTGGATTTCGCCGAACCCCGGCGGCGTCGGTCCCATGACCGTGGCGCTGCTCATGACCAACGTGGTCGAAGCCGCGGAACGCCAACTGGCAGCGGGAAGCACCTCCGGCGTCGGCTGATTTCGCTCTCCACTGCCCGGACCGTAGGGCGCCTACTCCTGCCGGAGTAGGCGCCCTACGCCGTTAAGCAGACGACGACCAGCGCGCCCGCGGCTAGGCTCGGACTATGCAGCGCCGTTTCCGGGGACCGCCCACCGCCGTCATCGTGACCGCTGTGGCGGTTTTCCAGATTGTCGGCACCTTCTTCGCCTCCGCCCGGCAGCCGGACCACCGGCCCCTGGATGTACTCGCCTTCGTCCTGCTGCTGCTGGGGCCGGCCTCGTTATCGTTGCGGCGGCGCGCTCCGCTGGTCATGCTGCCGGTTGCGGCAGCGGCCGTCACGGCCTATTTGGCGCTCGGCTATGCGTGGGGCCCGGTGTTCCTGTCGCTGGCCCTCGCCATCGTGTTCTCCGCGGCGGCCGGCAAACGCTGGCAGACCTGGGCGTTGGCAGGCGCGTGCGCTGCCGTGCTGGTGGCTGTGTCACTGCTGGCCGGCGATGACGCATCCCTGATCCGGGCCTTCGCTGGAACATCGTGGCTGGGCATCCTCGTCCTGTTCGGGGAAGGTGCCAGGCTGCGCGGCGAGCGGGTTGCCGAACGCCGCCGCCAACGTGAAGCCCGGGAGCAGGCCGCGCGCGACGAGTACCGGCTTGCGCTCGCCCGGGACATCCACGACGTCGTGGCGCACTCACTCTCGCTGATCAACGTCCGCGCCTCAGTGGCGCTGCACCTGGGGGAGAAGGATCCGGGCCAGTTCCGCCCGGCACTGGAGGCGATCAAGACAGCGAGCAAGGAATCGCTGGCGGAGATCCGCCAGCTTCTGGGAGTCCTCCGCGACGACGCCCCGCTGGGCCCGGCCCCGCTGGGCCCAGCCCCGCTGGGCCCGGCCCGGTTGGACCCGGCCCGGTTGGACCCTGCCCCGCTCAGCCCGGTGCCGCCGCCACAGCTGCAGCGCGTCGCCTGGCTCGCGGAAGGCGCCCGCAACGCCGGTCTGGAGGTGGTGCTGACCCAGCCGGACCCGGACGTTTCGAGCCGCCTTCCAGAGGCGGTGCAGGAGGTGGCCTACCGGATCGTCCAGGAGTCCCTGACGAATGTGGTGCGGCACGCCGGAGCGCGGAAGGCCGGCGTCGTCCTCGCCCTGGAAGATCCGGAATCACCGGCAGAGTCCGGCGGCGGCCGGCTCACCGTGACAATCGACGACGACGGCGCTGGCGCCGCCGGAGTTCCCGAAGGGAACGGCGTGACCGGAATGCGGGAGCGGGCGGCCGCCCTGGGTGGCACGCTTGAGCTCGCTGCACTCGAGCCGGGCTGGCGGGTCCGGGCCATTCTGCCGGTCCCCGCCCCGCCGCTGCAGGAGATGGACGGCAGGACATGATCCGCATCCTGCTGGCCGACGACCAGAACCTCATCCGGGCTGGTTTCCGCGCACTGCTGAACGCCGAACCGGACATGGCCGTGGTGGCCGAGTGCGGGACCGGCCGCGACGCCGTGCGCCTGGCGGCCCGCGAGCATCCGGACGTGGTGCTCATGGACATTCGCATGCCCGGCGGCGACGGGCTTGAGGCCACACGGCAGATCATGGCCGCCGAGGACCTGGCAGGCACGCGGATCATAATCCTGACCACCTTTGAACTGGACGAATACATCGCGGAGGCGGTGCGGGCCGGGGCGGCCGGATTCCTGGTCAAGGACACGGAACCGGAGGAGCTGCTCCGCGCGGTGCGCGTGGTCCACGACGGCGACGCCCTCCTGTCGCCCTCAGTGACCCGCCGCATCATGGCCCTGCTGGCCGTGCAGTCGCGTGCGTCCCGGCCCCCGGCCTCGCTGGACCAGATTACGGAGCGCGAACGCGAGGTCCTGCGGTTGGTGGGTGAAGGCCTGAACAACGCAGAGATCGCTGAACGGCTGTTCATCACGCCGCTCACGGCCAAGACGCACGTCTCCCGGATCATGACCAAGCTGCTGATCAGGGACCGGGCACAGCTGGTGGTGCTCGCCTACGAATCGGGGCTGGTGCGCCCGGGCTGGGCCGGCTGACGGCGCTGGGCTGACTCAAGGGGCTGGGCAGCTTAAAGGTGTAGGCCAAAGGCGTAGGTGCACGCCTCCTGCCGGAGTAGGCGGGCATCCCAAGGTGACTCCCGGCGGCGGACGCCCCCCCGCCGTCGAACGGCAAGACTCGGAACAGAGCCGAAAGACGGCCCTCCACCGAGAGTTTGGATGACTGAAATGCTTACTTCACTTGCCACCACCCTGGCTGCGGCGGCCTCGCAGCTGCCGGCGGACACTGTTGTATACGGGGGCCCTTGGAATGGCGGCGGCTTCTCACCGTGGTTCCTGCTGTTCCCGCTGTTCTGGATCCTGGTCATCGGGCTGTTCATTTTCGTGGCGAGGCGCACCTGGCGCCGGAACCACGAGTGGGCAACGGCCCGCGGCGGTGAAAGCGTTTTGCGGGAGCGCTATGCACGCGGCGAAATCGATGAATCGGAGTACCGCCAGCGGCTGCGGGTCCTCCGCGGCGACGCCACGACCGGCGGAAAATAGGCCCACGAAGATCGGCGCCTGCTGGGGCCGGGACCGTCAAGAGGCGGGGTCGGCCGCGGCGGCGCCGATCTTTTGAGACCGGGCTATTCCTTTGGCAGGGCCCGAGTACTAGCGTGGTGGAGTGCCTGAACTCCATTCCGCCGAAGAAACGTCTGAAAAACCTGTGTCCACCGAAGAAGCCGGGTCCGCCCACGAATCCGGGTCAGCCGCACGGCCGTACGTCATCACCGCGGAAAACCTAACCAAGACCTATGGCGACGTCACCGCCGTCGACGGCATTTCCTTCAGCGTTCCGGCGGGGGAGTCCTTCGGACTGCTGGGGCCCAACGGTGCAGGGAAATCCACCACCATGAAGATGATCGGCGGGGTGGCCCAGCGCACCTCCGGAAGCCTGACAATCATGGGCCTGGACCCGGAACAGCACGGGCCGGAGGTCCGCGCGCACCTGGGCGTCGTGCCGCAGCAGGACAACCTGGATGAGGAACTCAGGGTCCGTGACAACCTGCTGGTCTACGGCCGCTATTTTGGGCTGCCGATTAGCTACCTTAGGCCCAAAGCGGACGAGCTCCTCGAATTCGCCCAGCTGACGGACAAGGCCAAGTCCAAGGTGGACGCGCTGTCCGGCGGCATGAAGCGGCGGCTGACGATTGCACGTTCGCTCATCAACGAGCCCCGCATCCTGCTCCTTGACGAACCCACCACGGGCCTTGACCCGCAGGCCCGGCACATCCTCTGGGACCGGCTGTTCCGGCTCAAGGAACAGGGCGTCACCCTGATCCTCACCACCCACTACATGGACGAAGCGGAGCAGCTCTGCGACCGGCTCATCGTGGTGGACAAAGGCCGGATCATGGCCGAGGGGTCGCCCGCCAGCCTGATCCGGGACTACTCCACCCGCGAGGTCCTGGAACTGCGGTTCGGCTCCGAGCGCAACGCCAGCGTCGGCGCGGAACTGGAGGGAATCGGCGAACGGCTGGAGACCCTCCCGGACCGCGTCCTCATCTACACCCACGACGGTGAAGCGGCCCTCGAGGAAGTCTCCGCCCGCGGCCTCCGCCCGCTCACCTCGCTGGTGCGCAGGTCCTCGCTGGAGGACGTTTTCCTCCGGCTGACGGGCAGGAGCCTCGTTGACTGAGCCGTCGTTCGCAGACGAAGTCAAGGAGCGCCCGACGTCGGTACCTCCTTTGCGGGCCCACTCACCGGAGGTTTCGGCCGCCAAAGCAAGGCGCTGGGGCGCGTTCTACTACGCCGAGCAGGTCCTGCGGGTGATGAAGGGCTACGGCTGGTCTATCTTCCTGTACAGCGTGGGGCAGCCCGCGGCCTACCTGTTCGCCATGGGCGTCGGCCTGGCCACACTCGTGGACACCGGCGGCGCTGCGGCGTTCGGCGGCGTGAGCTACATAACCTTCATCGCGCCGGCGCTCCTCATCTCGGCCGCCGTCATGACCGCCGCCACCGAATTCACGTTCCCTGTGATGGACGGCTTCAAATGGCGGCGGGTCTACTTCGGGCCCCACGCCTCGCCGCTCACCCCCGAGCAGATCGCGGGCGGGCAGATCATCGCCGTGACCGTGCGCTTCTTCCTCCAGTCCGCCATTTACTTCGTGATCGTGGCGCTCTTCGGCGCCTCGCCGAGCGGCTGGGGCTGGGTCTCCATCCTCGTGGCCACGCTTGCGGGCCTGGCCTTCGGGCTCCCGCTGATGGCCTACGCCGCCACCATCAAGGAAGACAAAGGCCAGTTTGCCATGGTCATGAGGTTCATCGTGATGCCGTTGTTCCTGTTCTCCGGGACGTTCTTTCCGCTGGACACGCTGCCCGTTGCGGTCCGCTGGGTCGGTTGGATTTCGCCCATCTGGCACGGGACGGAGCTTGGCCGGGTCGTGAGCTACGGCTATGAGGAATCGCCCGTGCTCACCATCATCCACATTGCCTTCCTGCTCGGACTCGCCTGGCTTGGCTGGGTCCTCACCAAGCGCCAATTCGCCAGGAGGATGGGGCAGTGACAATCCTGACCCAGGGCCACGGCGTCACCGAAGAAGCGCGTAACAGGCGCTTCGGGCCGCTGTATTCACGCAACGCCAAGGCGGTGATCGGACGCGGCCTGATGGCCACCAAAAGCAGCAACTGGATGGTCATGCTGTCCGGGTTCTTCGAGCCCGTGCTGTTCCTGCTCTCCATGGGCGTCGGCATGGGCGCCGTGGTGGGAACCGTCCAGGGCCCGGGTGGCCAGGAAATCAGCTACGCGGCGTACATCGCGCCTGCCCTCCTGGCAGTCTCGGCCATGAACGGGGCCGTGTACGACTCCACCTGGAACGTCTTTTTCAAGATGAACTTCGCCAAGCTCTACCAGGGGATGCTCTACACGTCGCTGGGGCCGCTGGATGTTGCCATGGGGGAGATTTTCCTGGCGCTGCTGCGCGGACTGCTGTACGCCACGGGGTTCACCGCAGTGATGGGCGTCATGGGCCTCATCACCACGCCATGGGCCCTCCTGATGATCCCCGCCTCGGTTCTCGTCGCCTTCGGCTTCGCCAGCTTCGGCATGGGCATCACGAGCTTCATGAAGACCTTCCAGCAGATGGACTGGATCAACTTCATCATGCTTCCCATGTTCCTGTTCAGCGCCACGTTCTATCCGCTCAGCGTCTACCCGCAGTACATCCAGTGGCTGATCCAGGCCATGCCTCTCTGGCACGGCGTTGAGCTGCTGCGGCAGATCAGCGCGGGGGCTTTCACGCCCGCGACGGCCGTCCACATCGGCTACTACCTGGTGATGATCGTGCTCGGGCTCGCGCTGACCACCGGCAGGCTCAGGAGCCTGTTCCTCAAGTAGCCGTCCGCCGGTGCTGCCAGCCGGTGCTGTTCGCCCGGGGTGGAAGCGTTGCTGGCAGGGTCCGCGGGTTTGAGACAATAACTGCATGCAATCACTGGGCAGCTCCAAGTCTTCCTCCCACCCGACCAAGGGCGGATTTTCCATGTTCCGCATCAGCGGTCCCGGCCTGCTGGTTCTGATCACGGCCTTCCTGGTGGCCGTCATTTTCGCGGCCAACCAGAACGACGTCGTGGGCTGGATCGTGGCTGTCATCGCGCTGTTCTGGCTACTGCTTGCCTCATTCGTGGTTTTCAGCATCCAGAGGGCGGCCAAGAAGGCCGGAGCGAAGTTCAGCGAAGCGCAGAACGCCTTCAACGCGGCCGCCGGCCGGGCTCCGTCACGGGTATCCACGGACCAGGGCGGCACCCGCCTGGTGGGTGAACGCGGCGAAGCCGAAGAAATCCGGGACATGAAGCTGGATCACTCCTTCAAGATTGTGCAGGTGCAGGTGCGCGTTGTGGAGCAGGAGCGGGCCAAGGGCGCCGCCGCGGACCAGGACACCATCCGCCGCGCCCTGGAAACCATCGAGATCACTGCCACCAACGCCCGCGACATGATCAAGTCCTCCGGCGGCCCCGGTGAGCCGGTTACCGGAACCATCATCGACTAGAGTGGAACGGGTGAGCTCGGCATTGAAGAAGGACCACCTTCGCATCGCAACAGTCAACGTCAACGGCCTTCGTGCTGCCTACAAGAAGGGCATGGCGGAGTGGCTGGCGGAGCGCGAGGTGGACATCCTGACCCTGCAGGAAGTCCGTGCCCCGGACGCCATAGTCCACAAGCTGCTGGGCGAGGGCTGGCACATTCTGCACGCCGAAGCCGAGGCTAAGGGACGCGCGGGCGTTGCGATCGCTTCGCGTGACGAACCGCTCGCCACCCGCACGCACATCGGTGACGACTACTTCGCGCTGGCCGGCCGCTGGGTGGAAGCCGACTTCCGCGTCACTGACACTGCGGGCAAACCCGCCCAGCTGACCGTGGCGAGTGCATACGTCCACTCCGGTGAGGCGGACACGCCAAAGCAGGTGGACAAGTACCGTTTCCTGGACGTCATGTCCACCCGTTTGCCCGAGCTCTCCAAGCACAGCGACCACGCCCTGGTCACGGGCGACCTCAACGTTGGCCACACGGAACTGGACATCAAAAACTGGAAGGGCAATGTCAAACGTGCCGGCTTCCTTCCGCAGGAGCGTGCCTACTTTGACCGCTTCTTCGGCGAGGAAATCGGCTGGAAGGATGTTCACAGGGGCCTGGCGGGTACCGTCAACGGCCCCTACACCTGGTGGTCCCAACGTGGCCAGGCCTTTGACAACGACTCAGGCTGGCGCATCGATTACCACATGGCCACCCCCACCCTCGCCGCCGCAGCTGTCTCGGCGGTCGTGGACCGGGCGCCCTCGTGGGACACACGTTTCTCTGACCATGCACCGCTGGTAGTGGACTACCGGCTCTAGTTTTAAGGCCTCCGACGAATGACCTCCACCCCAATCGTGACCGACGCCGCAGCATCAGGGCAGCCAGCTGCCATCCCCGTCCTCCAACAGGATGCCGGGACCGTGCCCGGCACCGGACTCCGGCACCGCATCCTGTCCGGAATGCAGCCCTCCGCCGACTCGCTGCACCTCGGTAACTACCTCGGCGCCCTCGTGAACTGGGTGCGGATGCAGGATGAGTACGATGCCATTTTCTTCATCCCGGACCTGCACGCCATCACCGTCCCGCAGGATCCTGCCGAACTGGCCCGCCGCACGCGCGTGACTGCCGCCCAGTACATCGCCGGCGGAGTGGACGTTGAAAAGTGCACTCTGTTCGTCCAGTCGCAGGTGCCGGAACACGCGCAGCTCGGATGGGTCCTGAACTGCATTACAGGCTTCGGTGAGGCGTCCCGCATGACGCAGTTCAAGGACAAGGCGCAGAAGCAGGGCTCGGACCATGCCAGCGTGGGGCTGTTCACCTACCCCATCCTCCAGGCCGCGGACATCCTGCTCTACCAGCCTCACGGCGTGCCTGTGGGCGAGGACCAGCGCCAGCACGTGGAACTCAGCCGCGACCTCGCCGCCCGGTTCAACACCCGCTTTGGCGAGACGTTCACAGTACCCAAGCCCTTCATCCAGAAGGATTCTGCCAAGATCTACGATCTACAGCATCCCACCGCCAAGATGTCCAAGTCCGCCGAGTCGCCTGCCGGCTTGATCAACCTGCTCGACGATCCCAAGGTCACCGCCAAGCGGATCAAGTCGGCCGTGACGGACGCCGAGACCGAGATCCGTTTCGACCGCGAAACCAAGCCGGGCATCTCCAACCTGCTGACCATCTACTCGGTGATCACCGGCCAGAGCGTTGAGCAGCTGGTCGCGGCGTACGAGGGCAAGATGTACGGTCACCTCAAGGTGGACCTTGCCGAGGTGGTGACGGAGCACCTCACGCCGATCCGCAGCCGCGCCAACGAACTGCTGGCCGATCCCGCCGAGCTGGACCGGCTCCTCGCCCACGGGGCGGACAAGGCGCGTGAAATCGCCGCAGCCACCCTGCAGGACGTCTATGCCAAGGTCGGCTTCCTTCCGTACGCCGGAGCCCGCTAAACCGATGCCTGCCAACAGGAGAGTCGGCGATGGAATGAGCCTCGGGGTCATTCTGGGCTTCCCGCCTGGAATCGCCGAGGAACTGCAGCGATGGCGGGCATCCTTCGGGGACCCCATGGCCACGGTCATTCCGGCGCACATCACGCTCGTCACCACCACGCCCACCCATGACTGGGAGGCCGCGCGGGAACATGTCCGCAAGATCGCCCGTACCCAGGCGCCGTTCATGGTCACGATCGCCGGCACAGGGTCCTTCCGCCCGGTTTCCCCGGTGGTCTTCATCAACGTGGAAGAGGGTTTCGGGGAGTGCGTCGAACTGCACGAAAAACTGCAGACGGGCCCTCTGGCACGCGACCTGCCTTTCGGCTACCACCCCCATGTGACCATTGCCCACGATGTGGCGCCGGAAAGCCTGGACGAGGCCGAAACGGTACTGAAGAACTACAGGGCGACCTTCCCCGTGGTTAGCATGGGACTTTACGAGCACGATGCCGACGGTATTTGGCAGCTACGGGAAGAGCTTGACTTTGGCACCGAACCTGACGACGAACGAGAGCAACTCCGAGCCGCAGACGCCGGCGGAGCAGCCGCTTCCCACTGAACGTGCCCGCCTAAAGCTGGAGGTCATCCGCAAAAAGGTTGAGTGGGGCAAGGTGCGCCGGTCGGGCAAGGGAACTGTGCCCCAGCTCTTGGCCATGATCCAGTGGCTGATGGCCCGGCTGAACGCCTTGCGGCCCATGCGCGCCTTCCAGCACTACAACCTTCAGCACGGTCCGCTCATGAGCGCCGGCATCGGCTTCAACATGTTCTTCTCCATTACGGGCCTGCTGACCACCGGGTTCTCCGTTGCGGGCCTTGCGCTCCGGGGCCAGCCGGCCCTGCTTGACCGCATCATCGCCAGCGTGGCAGAAAGCGCGCCGGGCCTCCTGAAGGTCAATGGCGGCGAGGGCCTGGTGGACCCCAAGGATCTCCTCAACCCTGACGGGCTGGGCTGGACCGCGGTCATCGCAGCCGTCGTTACGGTCATCACCTCGCTGGGCTGGATCGCCGGCCTGCGCGAGGGCCTGCGCGGCGTTATGATGCTGCGTCCGCTGAAGCTCAACCCCGTGGTCCTGAAACTGCACGACGCCGGCACGCTGCTCCTGCTCGGCCTGGCCCTGGTGATCAGCTCGGGTGCGTCGCTGGTCTTTGGCACCGCGGCCGGCTGGGTGATCGGGCTGCTCAAGCTGGACCGCGCCGTGGCCGTCCCGCTCGCAACCGTGATAAAAATCGCCGTGCCGCTGGTGCTCAGCTGGATCACGGCGCTCATCATGTTCCGCCTGGCCGGCGGCCTGAAGCTGTCCCGGCGGGCCTTGCTGGAAGGGACCATCCTCGCCGGTGTGGGCACCGCCATCCTGCAGGTCTTCAGCACCGAACTCCTGGCCGGCGCCGGGCGCAATCCCATCCTGGCGCCCTTTGCGATCATCGTGGGGCTGCTCATCTGGTTCAACCTGGTCAGCCGGGTCTACCTCGTGGCCGCTTCCTGGTCAGCGATCCGCGAAGAGGACCTGAAGGCCGCGCCGGCGGCCAGGCAGACGGGCTGGGGGTCACGGCAGGTGCAACCTGGGAAAACCCCCGTGGAGCGGCACCACGCGGCCGAGCACCCGCGCCCGGTGGCAGTCAGTGCCCGGCGTCGAGGTACTGATCGGCCCACGCCGCGATAATCTTCGCTGCCCGGGCCGCCTGTCCCTTGCCCGTCAGCAGGTGATCGCTGCCCTCAAGGGAGACAAAGTTCCTAGGATGGCGTGCCGTCTGGAAGATTGTGCTGGCGTTTTCAATGCCCACGGTGTTGTCCGTGGGGGAGTGCAGGACCATCAGGGGCCTGTGCAGCCGCTTGATGCAGTCGGTAAGGTCGGCGTTTTCGAGGTCCTCCACGAAGTGCCTGCGGATCTCCACGCGCTTGCCGCCGAGGTCCACCTCCGCACTGCCTTCGCTGAGGATCTTGTCCAGGGCGGCGTCGAAGACATGGGCCACGTGCTTGGGTGAAAACGGCGCCCCAACAGTGGCCACAGCGTCGAGCTCCGGAATTTCGGAGGCGGCGGCAAGGACGGCGGCGCCGCCAAACGAGTGGCCCACCAGGAGGGAGACCGGCCGGCCTTCGGCGCGCATGTACTCTGCAGCTCGGACAGTGTCGGCCACCTTGTGGCTGAAGGATCCCTCGGACCACAAGCCGGCCGAGTCGCCCAGGCCCAGGTTGTCGAAGCGGAGCATGCCGATCCCGTTGTCCGCCAGCGCCTTACACATCCGCGACGCCGCGGGACTGTCCTTGCCCAGTGTGAAGCCGTGCGAAAACACCCCCCAGCCCTTGACGGGCCCTTCGGGCAGGTCGACGATCCCGGAGAGCATCTCGCCGGTGGACCCTTCAAAGGTGATTTTCTCGGAACGTGACATGAGGCCCCTTGGTGACGGCGGAGAGGTTGCGGTGGTTGTCGTTAAACGACGACGGCGCCACTCACCGCACGCTTGCCGCGCATGGTGAGAGACGCCGTCGTCCGCGTTGACCTTGACTAGATCTTGCGGGAAAGAATTGCCTGCTTGACTTCGGCAATCGCCTGCGTGACCTGGATGCCTCGCGGGCATGCTTCCGAGCAGTTGAAGGTGGTGCGGCAGCGCCACACGCCTTCCTTGTCGTTCAGGATTTCCAGGCGCATGTCTCCGGCATCATCGCGGGAATCGAAGATGAAGCGGTGGGCGTTGACGATTGCCGCGGGGCCGAAGTACTGGCCGTCCGTCCAGAACACGGGGCAGGACGAGGTGCAAGCGGCGCACAGAATGCACTTGGTGGTGTCGTCGAAGCGCTCACGGTCCTCGGCGGACTGCAGGCGTTCCTTGGTGGGCTCGTGGCCCTTGTTGATCAGGAACGGCATGACTTCGCGGAAGGACTGGAAGAACGGCTCCATGTCCACGATCAGGTCCTTCTCCACCGGCAGGCCCTTGATGGGTTCAACCGTGATGGGCTTGGACGTATCCAGGTCCTTCAGGAGCGTCTTGCAGGCAAGACGGTTGCGGCCGTTGATGCGCATGGCATCGGAACCGCAGACGCCGTGCGCGCAGGAGCGGCGGAAGGAGACGCTGCCGTCCACTTCCCACTTGATCTTGTGCAGGGCATCCAGCACGCGGTCCGTGCCGTACATGGTCAGCTTGAAGTCGTCCCAGCGGGCTTCCTCGGAAACCTCGGGGTTGTAGCGGCGCACGCGCAGCGTGATGTCGAACGTGGGGATTTCCCCGCCGCCGCCAACGCCGGCGGGCAGTTCAATCTTTGAGGCTGGCTCAGCAAGTTCAGCGGACATATTAGTACTTCCTCACCATCGGCTCGTAGCGCGTAAATACAACCGGCTTGGTGCCAAGCCGAATTCCGGCGATGCTCTCGGCGGAACCGTCCGCGGGAGCGTGCTCGTCCTTGTACGCCATGGAGTGCTTCATGAATTTTTCGTCGTCACGCTCGGGGAAGTCCTCGCGGAAGTGGCCGCCGCGGGATTCCTCGCGGTGCAGGGCAGCAACCGTCATGACCTTGGCCAGCTCCAGCAGGAAGCCGAGTTCAACGGCCTCCAGGAGGTCCAGGTTGAAGCGCTTGCCCTTGTCCTGGACGTTGATGCGCGTGTAGCGCTCTTCGAAGGACGCGATGTCCTTCAGGACCTGGTTGAGGGTGTCGGCCGTGCGGAACACCTGCATGTTGGCGTCCATGGTGTCCTGGAGTTCCTTGCGGATCACGGCCACCTTTTCGTCGCCGGTGCCGTTGCGGGCGATGTCGAGGAGCTGCAGGGTGTAGGCCTCCGGGTCCTCCGGGAGCTCCACGAAGTCGGCCGTCTTGGCGTATTCCGCAGCGGCGATGCCTGCCCGCTTGCCGAACACGTTGATGTCCAGCAGGGAGTTGGTGCCGAGGCGGTTGGAGCCGTGGACCGAAACGCAGGCCACCTCGCCGGCGGCGTACAGGCCCGGAACCACGGTGTCGTTGTCCTGGAGGACCTCGGTGGTGATGTTCGTGGGGATGCCGCCCATGGCGTAGTGGGCCGTGGGGAAGACGGGGACCGGCTCCGTGTAGGGCTCCACACCAAGGTATGTGCGGGCGAACTCGGTGATGTCCGGCAGCTTGGCGTCGATGTGGGCGGGCTCAAGGTGCGTCAGGTCCAGGAGGACGTAGTCCTTGTTCGGTCCGCAGCCGCGGCCTTCACGGACTTCGTTGGCCATGGAGCGGGCCACGATGTCGCGGGGTGCAAGGTCCTTGATGGTGGGGGCGTAGCGCTCCATGAAGCGCTCACCTTCGGAGTTACGCAGGATGGCGCCCTCGCCACGTGCGGCCTCGGAAAGCAGGATGCCCAGGCCGGCAAGGCCGGTCGGGTGGAACTGGAAGAACTCCATGTCCTCCAGGGGGATGCCGCGGCGGAACGCGATGCCCATGCCGTCGCCGGTAAGGGTGTGGGCGTTGGACGTGGTCTTGAAGACCTTGCCGGCGCCGCCGGAGGCGAACACCACGGACTTGGCCTGGAACACGTGCAGCTCACCGGACGCGAGGTCGTAGGACACGACGCCGGCAACACGCTTCTGCTTGAACGGCGTGCCGTCCTCGCGCACGGCGTCTTCCTCAACGGTGAGGAGGTCCAGGACGTAGTACTCGTTGTAGAACTCGACGTTGTGCTTGACGCAGTTTTGGTACAGCGTCTGCAGGATCATGTGGCCCGTGCGGTCGGCTGCGTAGCAGGCGCGGCGGACGGGAGCCTTGCCGTGGTCGCGGGTGTGGCCGCCGAAGCGGCGCTGGTCGATCCGGCCCTCGGGCGTGCGGTTGAACGGCAGACCCATCTTTTCCAGGTCCAGCACGGCGTCGATGGCTTCCTTGGCCATGACTTCGGCGGCGTCCTGGTCAACCAGGTAGTCGCCGCCCTTGATGGTGTCGAACGTGTGCCATTCCCAGTTGTCTTCTTCGACGTTGGCCAATGCCGCACACATGCCGCCCTGCGCCGCACCCGTGTGGGAGCGGGTGGGGTAGAGCTTGGTCAGTACTGCTGTTCGCGCGCGCTGACCGGATTCGATCGCGGCGCGCATGCCAGCGCCACCGGCACCGACGATGACGACGTCGTACTTATGGACCTGCATACCAGACGCTCTTTCTCTCAAAATTCGCAATAAAACAACGGGCGGGCTGAGGCCTGCTCCGCAAAGTGATGCCCGCCGGTCGGGGCGGGCAGCCGCAGCTCGCTACGCCGGGCAGAAACCACCGGGGAGCTGGACGCCGTCCACCACCGGGCACGGGTTGAAGGTGAAGATGACCAGCGTGCCAAGGATGATGATGACCGTGGTGGCCGCGTAGAGGACGATCTTCAGCCAGAGGCGGGTGGAGTTGTTCTCGGCGTAGTCGTTGATGATGGTCCGCACACCGTTGGTGCCGTGCAACATGGCGAGCCAGAGCATTGCGAGGTCCCAGACCTGCCAGAACGGGTCTGCCCACTTTCCGGCCACGAAGCCGAAGTCGATGGCGTGGATGCCTTCGCCCACCAGCAGGTTCACGGTGAGGTGGCCGAAAATCAGGACAACCAGCACCACGCCGGAGAGCCGCATGAACAGCCACCCCAGCATTTCGAAGTTGCCGCGGGAGCTGCCGCTGCGGCGGTACTGCGGGCCAATCTTGCCGCTGCTGTCTTTGCCGCTGTTATTTCCGCTGCGCGGGGACTGGATCTGCGTTGCAGTCATGGCTTAGTGACCTCCGAGTGCGAGGGACAGGTGGCGGATGGCGAAGGCGACCATGGTGACGATCCAGAGGCCCAGCACAACCCAGAGCATCTGGCGCTGGTACTTGGCACCCTTCTTCCAGAAGTCGACGGCGATGATCCGCAGGCCGTTAAAGGCGTGGAATACGATCGCTGCGACGAGGCCCGTTTCACCCAGGGCCATCAGCGGGTTCTTGTAGGCACCGATCACTGCGGTGTAGGCCTCCGGCGACACCCTCACAAGGGAGGTGTCCAGCACATGGACCAACAAGAAGAAAAAGATCACAACACCGGTAATGCGGTGTCCAACCCAGGACCACATGCCTTCACGGCCGCGGTACAAGGTGCCAGCTGGTTTCGTCGGCACTGAATAAACCTCCCTGCAACACAGCGGCGCTGGCGTGGGATCCACGCGGGGGGAACGCCTGCTGCGAGAGCACTCGTAGCTCAGGCCTAAATCTAGGCTTCGCTCACAGCTTATTCAATTCAGGGCGTCCTTGGCGCCCACGTACTGTACGGTTTTTGGCGTTTTATGAGACGAACGCCACATCCGGTTCCAAGTGTGTCCGCCCCGCCGGTGCCGCCGCAAGGGCCACTTTGGGGTCGTCGGCTAAAGTAGAGCGTGATGAGTAAAGACAAAGTGACAAGCCAGGATTCACCCATCAGCCGCTTTATAGCTGTGATTCCTGCAGGCGGTGTGGGGACCCGCCTCTGGCCTCTGTCACGTGCAGCAGCTCCCAAATTTCTTCACGACCTCACCGGCTCGGGGAGCACGCTCCTGCGTGCAACCTACGACCGGCTCGAGCCCCTTGCGGGCAACCGGGTCCTGGTCGTCACCGGAAACGCTCACCGGGCGGCTGTGTGCCGTCAGCTGCCTGAGGTCGAGGACGGTGACCTCGTGCTCGAAAGCGAGCCCAAAGACTCCGGTGCCGCCATCGGCCTGGCGGCGGCCATCCTGCACCAGCGGGACCCGGACATCATCATGGGCTCTTTCGCCGCGGACCACGTGATCAGCCCGGACGACCTCTTCCAGGACACAGTTCGGGAAGCGATCCACACCGCCGCGGCCGGCAAGATCGTCACGATCGGCATCAAGCCCACGCACCCGTCCACAGGCTTTGGCTACATCCGCTCCGGCGTATCCCTGCACATCCCCGGCGCGCCCAGCGCGCGGGCGGTGGTGGAGTTCGTTGAAAAACCGGATGAGGAAGTCGCCCAGCAGTACGTCGACAGCGGCGAGTACGTCTGGAACGCCGGCATGTTCGTGGCGCCCGTCTCCCTCATGCTCAAGCACCTGGAAGCGAACCAGCCGGAACTGTTCAACGGTTTGCAGGAAATCGCCGAGGCGTGGGACACACCCAACCGCGACGAAGTCACTGCCCGCGTCTGGCCCACCCTGCCCAAGATCGCCATCGACTACGCGGTCGCCGAGCCTGCGGCGGCAGCCGGGGACGTCGCCGTCGTGCCCGGAACCTTCCGCTGGGACGACGTCGGTGACTTCGCCTCGGTGGGACGGCTCAACAGCGCCAAGGAAGTGGACGAGGTCACGGTCATCGGCGAGGGCGCGCGCGTCTTCACCGAAAACGCCAGCGGCGTGGTGGTCTCGGACACCAAGCGCGTCATTGCGCTGATCGGGATCAAGGACGTGGTCATCGTGGATACGCCGGATGCGCTGCTGGTTACCACCAAGCAGCATGCCCAGCGGGTGAAGCAGGCTGTGAACGCCCTTAAGGCCAGCGGCGACTTCGACGTCCTCTAGTTTTCCGGTCCTTTCAGGACTTCGACGTCCCCTGGAACTTCGACATGGTCGGGATATCCGTAACGCGGCGAAGGCGATGCCGCTATTCTTTCGGCCCTCGCTAGAGTTGTGGTGTGCGCAATTACACTACTGAAGCTGAGCCCACCGCACTGGTGGGGCCGTGGCTCGAGCCGCTGCTGCCGGAACTGATCGATTTCCGGCGGGACCTGCATGCGCACCCCGAGCTGTCGTTCAAGGAGTTCCGGACAACGGACAAGCTCGTGGAACGTCTCGAAGAGGCCGGGCTGGAGCCGCGCCGCCTCGACGGCACAGGCCTAACCGTGGACGTCGGCGAGGGCCCCATCGCCACCGCGCTGCGCGGCGACATCGACGCGCTGCCGATCATCGAGGAAACCGGCCTGCCGTTCGCCTCGAAGAACCACGGTGTGACACACGCCTGCGGACACGACATCCACACCACCACCATGCTGGGCATCGCCTTGGTGCTGCACCGCATGCACCTGGAATCGCCGCTGGGCGGCACGGTCCGGATCATCTTCCAGCCCGCCGAGGAGACGATGCCGGGTGGCGCCCACTCCTGCATCGAGCAGGGTGTCCTGGAGGGCGTGCCGCGCATCCTGGCGCTGCACTGTGACCCGCGCATCAACGTCGGCAAGATCGGCACGCGCATCGGTGCCATCACGTCCGCCTCGGACACCATCAAGATCGAGCTGAGCGGCCGCGGCGGCCACACCTCGCGCCCGCATCTGACGGAGGACCTCGTTTTCGCGCTGGCCCAGATCGCCGTGAACGTTCCGGCCGTCCTTTCGCGCCGGGTGGACGTCCGCAGCGGCGTGTCGGTTGTTTGGGGCCAGATCAACGCGGGCTCGGCGCCTAACGCCATTCCGGGCACCGGCTACATGGCCGGCACCATGCGCTGCCTCGACAGGGACGCCTGGCACAGCGCCGGCGAGCTGCTCGACGAAGTGGTGCAGCAGGTTGCTGCGCCCTACGGCGTGGAAGTGCACCTGGAACACACCCGCGGTGTGCCGCCGGTGGTGAACTCGGAGCACGAGACTGCGCTCATTGAAGCTGCGGCGCGGGCGGAGATCGGCGAAGGCGCCGTGGTCCTGACCCCTCAGTCCATGGGAGGTGAGGACTTCGCCTGGTTCCTCGCCGAGCTGCCCGGTGCCATGATGCGCCTGGGTACCAAGACCCCCGGCGGCGAGGAGTACGACCTCCACCGCGGCGACTACATCCTCGACGAGCGGGCCCTCGGCTACGGCATCCAGGTCCTGACCGCGGCAGCCCTCCGCACCATCCGCGACCTCTAACACCGTCGGACGAGCGCGAACGAACACTTCAGCCCCTTTGCGAGGGCCCCGAATGTTCGTTCGCGCTCTTCCTGGCCTAGGTAAGTTGTGCACAATTGAATTGTGGGCTAACGTTGTGTCCATGACCAACGCCCCCCGCCTTGACCGCCAGGTGTGCTTTGCGCTCTACTCGGCGTCCCGTGCCGCCACCGCCGTCTACCGTCCCCTGCTGGACGAGCTGGGCCTGACCTACCCGCAGTACCTCGTGATGCTGGTGCTGTGGGAAAACGAACCGCGCGGCGTGCGGGAACTGGGGGAGGAGCTGGGCCTGGACTCCGGCACGCTCTCACCCCTGCTCAAGCGGCTCGAAGCCCTCGGGCTCGTGGAACGGCGGCGCTCTGCCGAGGATGAGCGCCGTGTCGCCGTCCACCTCAGCGACACGGGCCGGGCGCTCAGCAGCAGGGCCTCCCGCATTCCCCAGCGCCTCGCGGAGGCTGCCGGCCTGACTCCCGATGAGCTGGATCAACTCCGGGAAACTCTCGGCAAGCTCACCGCTGCCCTCCATGACTCGCGCTGACACCCAAGACCACCGTCTCCGAAACGACCAGAACGGAACTACTTTGAAGACTCTTTACACTGCCGAGGCACTCGCTTCAGGCGAGGGCCGCGACGGCTCAGCCCGCTCCAAGGACGGCAGGCTCGACGTGAACCTGGCCAGTCCGGTGGAGCTCGGCGGAAGCGGCGAGGGCACCAACCCGGAGCAGCTCTTCGCCGCCGGCTATGCTGCCTGCTTCCACTCTGCCCTCCGCGTCGTCGGCCGCAAGGAACGGGCCGATCTCACTGACTCCGCCGTTGCGGCGAAGATCCACTTCGGTGCCCTCGACGGCGGTGAAGGCTACGGCCTGGCCGCCGAACTCGAGGTCGCCCTGCCCGCCCTGGACCGCGCCGCAGCCGAATCGCTCATGGAAAAGGCCCACCGGATCTGCCCCTATTCGAACGTGACCCGCGGCAACATGGACGTGGCCCTGACCCTGGTGGAGTTTGCAGCATGAGCACCAACGACGAGCGGGCTCTGCCCGTCACCACCCGTGAGATCCAGCTGGCATCCCGCCCGGTGGGACGTCCGGTTCCGGAGAACTTCCGCCTGGCTGAAACGCCGCTTCCCGAGCTTCAGGACGGCCAGGTCCTGGTCCGCAACCTGTTCATCTCGGTTGATCCGTACATGCGCGGCCGGATGAACGACGTCAAGTCCTACTCACCGCCGTTTGCCCTTGATAAAGCGCTCGACGGCGGGGCGGTGGGTGAGGTGATCGCGTCCAGGGCCGAAGACCGCAAGGTGGGGGACGCCGTCGTACATCCACTGGGCTGGCGGGAGTACGCCGTGCTGGACGCCGGCGCAACGACTCCCGCGCGCACGGAGCTGGCACCGGCATCCGCGTTCCTTGGTGCGCTCGGCATGACCGGGCTCACGGCGTACGCCGGACTGCTGAAGGTTGCCGAGTTCAAGGCGGGGGATGCCGTATTCGTCTCCGGCGCCGCCGGCGCCGTGGGCTCGCTGGTGGGTCAGATCGCAAAGGCCATGGGCGCCTCCCGGGTGATCGGCAGTGCGGGAAGCCCGGAAAAAGTTGCACGCCTGCTAGAGCTCGGCTTTGACGCGGCGTTCAATTACCGTGATGCGCCGGTCCGGGACCAGCTGAGGGAAGCTGCCGGCGAGGGCGGGATCGATGTGTACTTCGACAACGTGGGCGGGGACCACCTCGAAGCTGCGCTGTCCGTCCTCAACGTCGGGGGCAGGGTTGCCCTGTGCGGCGCCATCGCGCAGTACAACGCCACGGAACCGACCGCCGCTCCCCGGAACCTTGCGGTGGCCATCGGAAAACAGCTGACGCTGCGCGGCTTCCTCGTGGGCGGCCAGAGGCAGCATGCGGCGGAGTTCGCCGAGCGGATGTCCGGCTGGCTGGCAAACGGCACCGTCAGGTATGACGAGACGGTGGTGGACGGTCTCGAGAACGCTCCGCAGGCGTTCATGGATCTCCTCGACGGCGGCAACACCGGAAAGATGCTGGTGCGGATCTAGCTCCGAAAGCGCGAGCCCAACCACTGCGGGACGCTCCGACGGAGTGCGTGCACACCGGCGGGCTACTCATAGGTAACAAGTTCTCAACAATCTTCATTTTTCGCCTCGGATGTGTTATCCGGACGTGGCGCAGGCCACTACAGTGGCTTCATAAGTGCGCTTCGGCGCAGTGCTGCGAAACCATCAGTGAAAACAGAATTTCAGTGTGGAGCATTAGAAACGGACACTCATTGAATCTCCGTCGTGGCGCCTATCTCGTTCTTCCTGGAGGAAATTTGAAGATCTCACTGCGTGCAAACGTCAAGCGCGGTTCACTCGCCGGCGTGGCTTCCGTTGGTGCGGCGGCCCTGCTTCTGACCGGCTGCGGCCCGGCACCCCAAGCGGGCAGTCCGTCTGCCACGGCCAGCGACTACACCGGCTGCATCGTGTCCGACTCCGGCGGATTCGATGACCAGTCGTTCAACCAGTCGTCCTACGAAGGGCTCAAAAAGTCCGAGAAGGACCTTGGCATCAAGGTCAACCAGGTCGAGTCCAAGACCAACAACGACTTCGAGCCCAACCTTCGCGCCATGGTCTCGGCAGGCTGCAACCTGACCATCACGGTCGGCTTCCTCCTCGGTGACGCCACGAAGGCTCAGGCCGCGGCTAACGCTGACAAGCACTTCGCCATCATCGACGTCGGGTACGACAAGCCGATCGCCAACGTCAAGCCGATCATCTATGACACGGCGCAGGCTGCATTCATGGCCGGCTACCTCGCCGCCGCCTCCACGAAGACCGGCACCGTCGCCACCTTCGGCGGCATCAAGCTCCCCACCGTCACGATCTTCATGGACGGCTACGCCGACGGCGTGAAGTACTACAACGAGAAGAAGGGCAAGAGTGTCAAGCTTCTCGGCTGGGACAAGGCCAAGCAGGACGGCAGCTTTACCGACGACTTCGAAAAGCAGGACAAGGGAAAGCAGCTGACCCAGAACTTCCTGGACCAGGGCGCGGACATTGTCATGCCCGTGGCCGGCCCGGTGGGCAAGGGCGCCGGCGCTGCGCTGAAGGAAGCAAAGGCCGCAGGCAAGGACGTCAAGCTCATCTGGGTTGACTCCGACGGCTTCCTCACCGCCCCCGACTACAAGGACATCATGCTGTCGTCCGTCATGAAGCAGATGGGCTCCGCCGTTGAGACCGTCGTGAAGGAAGACAAGGACGGCAAGTTCACCAGCGAGCCGTATGTCGGCACGCTCGCGAACGACGGCGTGCAGCTGGCCCCGTTCCACGACTTCGATTCGGCCGTCCCCGCCGACGTGAAGTCCGAGCTGGACCAGATCAAGAAGGACATTGTGGACGGCAAGCTGAAGGTTGAGTCCGCAGCCAGCCCCAAGGCGTAACTTCCTCCGCTAAGCGCCACCGCCCGGATGGTCATTGACTGCACGGGAGGTGGCGCTTTTCGTTGGGCGTACCCGCTCAACCCATGACTGCAGGCACTAGGCTGGTGCTGCAGCCACATATCCCGTCCGGCCTTCACTACCGGACGCAACGAGATTGGTCAGAGTTTTGAAACTTGAACTCAAGGGGATCACCAAGCGCTTCGGCTCCCTGCTCGCCAATGATCACATAGATGTGGTTGTTGAACCCGGACAGATCCACTGTCTGCTGGGCGAAAACGGGGCCGGCAAGTCCACCCTGATGAACGTTCTTTACGGGCTGTACGAGCCCACCGACGGCGAAATCCTCATCGACGACGAGCCCGTCAGCTTCCGCGGCCCCGGAGACGCCATGGCTGCCGGCATCGGCATGGTGCACCAGCACTTCATGCTGGTGCCCGTGTTCACGGTCGCCGAAAACGTGGCGCTCGGCGCCGAATCCACCAAGGCAGGCGGCTTCCTGAACCTGGAGGACACCCGCCGCAAAATCCAGGAGATCTCGGACCGCTACGGGTTCGACGTCGACCCCGACGCCCTCGTGGAGGACCTCCCGGTGGGCGTCCAGCAGCGCGTGGAAATCATTAAGGCACTCGTGCGGGACGCCAGAGTACTGATTCTGGATGAACCGACGGCGGTGCTGACGCCCCAGGAGACCGACGAGCTGCTGGACATCATGCGCCAGCTCAAGGGCGGCGGCACCTCCATCGTCTTCATTTCGCACAAGCTGCGTGAGGTCAAAGCCGTTTCGGACATCATCACCGTGATCCGCCGCGGCCAGGTGGTCGGATCCGCGGATTCCGGTGCCTCAACCACGGAACTGGCGTCCATGATGGTGGGGCGCGCCGTGAACCTCACCCTGGACAAGGCCCCCGCGCAGCCGCAGGAGACCACCTTCGAGGTCAAAGACCTGACCGTGGTCGCGCCGAACGGCCACCACACCGTGGACGGCATCAGCTTCAGCATCGCCCGTGGCGAAATCCTCGCCGTCGCCGGTGTCCAGGGCAACGGGCAGACCGAGCTCACCGAGGCGATCCTTGGCCTGCAGGAGCGGGTCAGTGGCTCGATCCTGCTCGACGGCAAGGAACTCGTGGGGCGCAGCGTCAAGGACGTGCTGGATGCCGGCGTCGGCTTCGTGCCTGAAGACCGCAAGGTTGACGGCCTGGTGGGCACATTCTCCGTGGCCGAAAACCTGGTCCTCGACCTGTATGACAAAGCTCCCTTCGCCAGGGGCATCAGCATGAGCCCGGCCAAGGTCCTGGAGAACGCCAACTCCCGGATCGGCGAATTCGATGTCCGCACACCGTCCGCCGCAGCCGCTGCCGGAACGCTGTCGGGCGGCAACCAGCAGAAAGTGGTGATGGCCCGGGAGCTCTCGCGGCCGCTGCGGCTGTTTATCGCCTCGCAGCCCACCCGCGGTGTGGACGTCGGCTCCATCGAATTCCTGCACCGCCGCATCGTGGCCGAACGAGACACCGGCACCCCGGTCATGATCGTCTCCACCGAACTTGATGAAGTCATGGAGCTCGCGGACAGGATCGCCGTGCTTTACAAGGGCAAGCTCGTAGGAATCGTCCCCGCGGGAACAGGGCGCGACGTCCTGGGGCTCATGATGGCGGGACTTTCACCCGATGAGGCACACGCGGACAAGCTCCACCACCGCGACCCCGCCCTAGGAAACGACCCGGTACCCGGCAACAGCCCAGCCCTCGGCAACAGCCCTACGCCGACGTCCGCCTCCCGCGCCGAAGGAGGCGACCATGACTGACCAGACCCAGCCACACCACCCCGACGGCAATCCCTCGGGCCCCGACGCTGACAAACACGAAGCTGACAAGCACGACACCGACAAGCACCACACCGACAAGCACGCCGCTGACAAGCACGACGCCGGCAGGCCGCACACAGACAAGCCCCACGCGGACAGGCACCATGCGCCGAAGCCCGCGGACGAGGAGACCGCCGCCGTCGTGTCACTGGACACTGCCGGCGGAGCCATGGGACCCTCCGCCGTTCCGGCCACCGCCCAGAGCGGCAAGATCCCAGGCGGCCCGGAAACACTCGTCCGCAGGATCTTCACCGGCAGCGGCACCGTATCGGTCCTGGCCGTCCTGCTCGCCCTGATCCTCGGCGGCCTGCTGATCGCGCTCACCGACAAGCAGGTCGGCGCCACGGCAAGCTATCTGCTGGCACGTCCCACCGACTTCCTGTCGGCGGTCTGGAACGCCGCCACTCGTTCATATGTGGCACTGTTCCAGGGCTCGGTGTTCAATCCGCGCGGAGGAGGCATAGGCGGGCAGTTCGCCCCGCTCATGGAAACACTCACCATCGCCACGCCCCTGATCACCGCCGGCCTGGGCGTGGCCCTGGCCTTCCGCGCCGGGCTGTTCAACATCGGCGCCCAGGGCCAGATCATCATTGCCGGCATCCTGGCGGCATGGACCGGTTTCGCCCTGCACCTCCCGGTGGGCCTGCACCTGCTGCTGGTCCTCGTGGCCGGCATCATCGGCGGTGCCTTCTGGGGCGGACTGGTGGGTTACCTCAAGGCCCGGACCGGAGCCCACGAGGTCATCCTCACCATCATGTTCAACTACATCGCGCTGTACCTGCTGAGGTATCTGCTCAACACCCCCGCGTTCCGGCGGCCGGGGGAGTCCAACCCCATCTCCCCGATCCTGGACCCCAGCGCCGTCTACCCGCAGATCTTCGGCAGCCAGTACCGGCTCCACCTCGGCTTCCTCCTGGCCATCGCCATCACGGTCTTCGTGTGGTGGCTCCTGAACCGCTCCACCGTGGGCTTCGAGTTCCGGGCGGTCGGCGCCAACCCCAAGGCAGCGCAGACCGCGGGCATCAATGTCTCCCGCTCAACGATTCTGGTAATGGCCATTGCCGGCGCCCTCGCAGGCCTCTCCGGCGTGGCGCAGGTAGCCGGCACGGAAAAGGTCCTCACCGACGGCGTCGCCGCCACGTACGGCTTTGACGCCATCACCGTGGCACTCCTGGGACGTTCGACGCCGTGGGGGACGTTCGCTGCCGGCCTGCTGTTCGGCGCCTTCCGCGCCGGAGCGGTCCAGATGCAGATCCAGACCGGAACGCCGATCGACATCGTCCTGGTGGTCCAGTCGCTGATCGTTCTCTTCATCGCGGCTCCGCCGCTGGTGCGGGCAGTGTTCGGGCTGAACCCGCGGCGCAAGAAGCCGGTAACCGCCGGCAAGTCCAAGACCGCAGCCACCACGGGAGGTGCAGCATGAGCACAACAGCAACCTCGCCCCAACCGGGAAAACCGCAGGCGGGAACCCCGCCGCGGGCTGAAGAGCGCCAGCAGGCAACGTCTGAGAAGCCGGTGACCTGGAAGGTTCCCGTCCTCTTGTCGGCACTGGGCATCGTGGCCTTCATCTTCTTTGGCCTTATGGGACCCAACCAGACGGCACGGTTCGGCCTGTCCTCCAGCGGGGATTTCTTCCAGCTGCCCGCGCTGGAGGTCCCGGGCTTTCTGGGCGGCATCGTGCTGTCGGTCATCATGCTGGGCCTGGCCGGCTACGCCGTTTACCTCAAGACGAAGGACCAGGCTGCACCCCGCTGGCTGCCCATCGCCTTCATCGTCCTCTTCGTCGCTGCCTTCCTCATCTGGGTGGTGGGCGGTGCCCGCACCCCGAGCATCTCCCTTGCCGGCCTCATCGCCGGCTCCGTGACGCTGGCGGTTCCCCTCGTGTTCGGCTCGCTCTCCGGAGTGCTGTGCGAGCGGGTGGGCGTCGTGAACATCGCGATCGAAGGCCAGCTGCTGGGCGGGGCCTTCACGGCAGCCATGGTGGCCAGCATGACCAGGAACCCGTTCATCGGACTGCTGGCAGCAGCGGTGGCAGGCGCCGTCGTCTCCATGGTGCTGGCGCTGTTCAGCATCAAATACCTCGTGAACCAGATCATTGTGGGCGTGGTCCTGAACGTCCTGGTCTCCGGCGTCACCGGCTTCCTGTTCAGCACAGTGATGCAGGCTGACAAGGCGACGTTCAATTCTCCGGGGCGGCTCCCGATCATCGACATCCCCGTGCTGTCCGGCATTCCCGTGCTCGGGCCCATCCTCTTCAAGCAGTCCCTGGTGGGCTACCTGATGTACATCGCGGTGATCGTGGTGTGGATCGGACTGTTCAAGACCAAATGGGGCCTGCGCGTCCGTGCCGTCGGGGAACACCCGCAGGCCGCGGATACCATGGGCATCCGGGTGAACGCCACACGGTTCTGGAACGTCACACTGGGCGGTGCCATCGCCGGCATCGGAGGTTCGTTCTTCACGCTGGTGGCGATCGACAGCTTCACCAAGGAGATTTCCGGCGGGCGCGGGTTTATTGCCTTGGCAGCCCTGATCTTCGGACGCTGGAACCCGATTGGCGCGTTCTTCGCGGCCCTGCTGTTCGGCTTCGCAGACAACCTGCAAAGCATTGTGACCATCATCGGCACCCCGGTCCCCAGCCAGTTCATGGCCATGCTGCCGTATCTCGTGACCGTTTTGGCGGTGGCCGGCCTGGTCGGCCGTTCCCGGCCCCCGGCCGCCAGCGGCATCCCTTACGTCAAGGGCTGACCGCGGTGGACAAGAGCGTCTCGACAAGCTCGACCACCCGGGGCGAAAAGTCCGACGTCGACTGGCCGGCTTTGGAGGCCGCCGCCGTCGCGGCGATGAAGAACGCCTACGCGCCGTATTCCAGGTTCCCGGTGGGTGCGGCCGCCCTCACCGGGGACGGCCGGGTCGTGAGCGGCTGCAACGTTGAAAACGCAAGCTACGGCCTGACGCTGTGCGCCGAGTGCGCGCTCGTGGGCAACCTGCAGATGACCGGCGGCGGGCTGCTGCGCGCCTTCTATTGCGTTGACGGCGGCGGCAACGTGCTCATGCCCTGCGGGCGTTGCCGCCAGCTGCTGTACGAATTCCGGGCTCCCGGCATGGAGCTCATGACCACGCAGGGAATCAAGACCATGGACCAGGTGCTCCCCGACGCATTCGGCCCCCAACACCTGGAGGAAACACGGTGACCCAGAAGACCGAGGCGTTTGACGCCGTCGACATCATCCGCACCAAGCGTGACAAGGGCATCCTGAGCCCTGCACAGATCGACTGGACCATCGACGCCTACACCCGCGGCGTCATCGCCGAAGAGCAGATGGCCGCGCTGAACATGGCCATCCTGCTCAACGGCATGGACCGTGCCGAGATCTCCCGCTGGACCGCCGCGATGATCGCCTCGGGCGAGCGGATGGACTTTTCGAGTCTCCAGCGTCCCGACGGCGGCGTGAAGGTTACGTCCGACAAGCACTCCACCGGAGGCGTGGGCGACAAGATCACCCTGCCGCTGGCACCCCTCGTGGCCGTATTCGGGGTGGCCGTGCCCCAGTTGTCCGGACGCGGCCTGGGGCACACGGGCGGCACACTGGACAAACTGGAGTCCATTCCGGGCTGGCGCGCCGCGCTGAGCAACGAGGAAATGCTGGCTCAGCTTCAGAACGTCGGGGCGGTGATCTGCGCTGCCGGTGCTGGCCTGGCCCCGGCGGACAAGAAGCTCTACGCGCTCCGTGACGTCACGGGCACCGTCGAAGCCATCCCGCTGATCGCGTCGTCGATCATGAGCAAGAAAATAGCGGAGGGCACGGGATCGCTGGTGCTCGATGTGAAGGTGGGCAGCGGCGCCTTCATGAAAGATGAGGCCCGTGCCCGAGAGCTTGCCGAGACCATGGTGGCCCTCGGCAAGGACGCCGGAGTGAACACGGTGGCACTGCTCACCAACATGAGCACGCCCCTCGGCCTGACGGCCGGCAACGCCATCGAAGTGGAGGAGTCCGTGGAGGTGCTGGCTGGCGGAGGGCCCGAGGACGTGGTGGAACTGACGGTCCGGCTGGCTGAGGAAATGCTGGCCTGTGCCGGCGTGAAGGACGCCGATCCTGCCGCGGCACTGAAAGACGGCCGCGCCATGGATGTCTGGAACCGGATGATCAAGGGGCAGGGCGGGGATCCCCAGGCAAAGCTGCCGGTCGCGAAGGAGTCCGAAACCATCTACGCCCCGGCGGACGGGGTCCTCGTGGAACTGGACGCACTGGCCGTGGGCGTTGCGGCCTGGCGGCTTGGAGCCGGCCGCGCCCGCAAGGAGGACGTGGTACAGGCCGGCGCCGGCGTCCGGCTGCACGCCAAGCCTGGAGCCACTGTGCGGGCGGGGGAGCCGCTCATGACGTTGCTGACGGACACCCCGGAGAAATTCGCCCGCGCCAAGGAGGCACTCGAAAGCGCTGTCACCATCGCGCCGGAAGGATCGCGTCCGGCACAGCAGCTGATCATCGACCGCATCGCCTGACCCAATGCAGGCCATCAACGACTTCATCCTTGCTGCCGCCGGGCAGCCCTGGGTCCTGATCCTTGTCCTGGCCTGCTGCATCATTGACGGTTTCTTCCCACCCATCCCCAGCGAGTCCGTCGTGGTGGGGCTGGCGGCGGTCGCGGCCACCGCGGATGTCCCCAATCCGTGGTTGCTCATAGCCACCGCGGCGCTGGGGGCGTTCACCGGGGACAACACCGCGTACCTGATCGGCCGGGGCGTCGGCACGCGGCGCTGGCGCTGGATGCGGGGGCCCCGCATGCAGCGGGCCTTCCGCTGGGCAGGGCGTGAGCTCAGGAAGCGCGCGGCGTCGCTGATCCTCGTGGCGCGGTTTATCCCGATCGGCCGGGTGGCCGTGAACCTGACCGCCGGGGCCACGCACTATTCCCACGCCCGGTTCGTCGGGCTGACAGTGCTGTCCGCGTCACTGTGGGCAGCATATTCAGTGGGGATTGGGCTGTTCTTTGGCCAGTGGTTCGAGAACAATCATCTGCTCGGCGCCGCCATCGCGATCGCCTGCGCGATTGTGCTGGGCATCGTGGTGGACATCGTAATCAGCCGGATCCGGGGGCGCCTTCCGGACCCGGCAGGGGAGGGCGAGTTTTCCTGAACGGGCGTAGCGGACTATGCTCCGGCCATGGGACACTAAAGAGCGATTTGCGTCACTAATTGTTTTGGTCATTTTCCGCTAGGAGCAACACCCGCGTGGAGTTTATTAATGAGGCCGTGCTCCATGCAGCGGGTCAGTGGTGGATTTACCCCATCTTGCTCGTGTTCTTTTTCGTGGACGGCTTCGCCATGGTTGTTCCCAGCGAGACACTCATCGTGGCGCTGGCGGCGTTCTCCCGGCAAAGCGGCAATCCAAACCTTTGGATACTGGGGTTCACTGCGCTCGTCGGGGCGATGGCCGGCGACAACATGGCATATCTCCTCGGCCGGAAAATCGGACTGAACCGCTGGAAATGGATGCGCCGGCCAAAAGTGCAAAAGGTCTTCGGCTGGGCGCGGTATGAGCTGGAGAAGCGCGGCGCCGTGCTGATCTTCACGGCCCGCTACATCCCCTGGGGGCGAGTGGCCGTCAATTACGTTGCCGGAACCACAGGGTTTCCGCACCGCCGGTTTTTCGTCCTGGACGGGCTGGCCTGCTTTACCTGGGTTGGGTATTCGATCGGCATCGGTATCGTTGCCAGTTCGTTCCCCTGGCTGCACAGCAACCCTCTTCTCGGGGCGGGCATCGCCGTGGTGTTCGCCATCATCCTCGGCATCGCCATTGACCATTTGCTGCGCTGGTGGCACAAGCGGCTCGGCCGCCACGACGCCGTGCATGCGCCGGGAAGCACAACCGAACATCGGCCGGCACCGGAGGGTGCCCCGAAAGGACCCGACGCCGAAAGCCTCGCCGCCGAGCGGCCGGCCGCGGTGGCCGCCGACGTCGAATCGGCCCGCTGAGCTTAGCCCGCCAAACGCGGCCTCCGCATTGCCGTTGGCATTGCGCGCGGTCCAACCCTAGAGTTGGTACGTGACTGAGCCAATCGTTGACGCCGCCCCTGCCCTTGACTTCGACCTGAAGAGCCTTCCAAAGGTATCCCTTCACGACCACCTGGACGGGGGTCTGCGACCGGCCACCATCATCGACCTGGCGGAGGCCGTTGGCCACACCCTCCCTTCAACAGACCCCACCGCACTCGGGGAATGGTTCCGTGAGTCCGCCAATTCCGGTTCTCTGGTCCGCTACCTCGAGACCTTTGACCACACTATTGCCGTGATGCAGACCAAGGAAGGGCTGTTCCGGGTGGCGAAGGAATTCGTGGAAGACCTCGGGGACGACGGTGTGGTGTACGGAGAGGTCCGCTGGGCTCCGGAGCAGCACCTCCAGAAGGGCCTGACGCTCGACGAAGTGGTTGAGGCCGTCCAGGAAGGTCTTGAGGCTGGTGTGGACGCCGTGGCCGAGTCCGGGCGCGAGATCCAGGTGGGCCAGCTGATCACGGCCATGCGGCACGCCGACCGCGGCCTGGAGATCGCGGAGCTGGCCGTCCGCCACCGCGACAACGGCGCCGTCGGCTTCGACATTGCAGGTGCCGAAGACGGCTTCCTGCCGTCGCGCTTCCGCGACGCCTTCACTTACCTTGCGGAAAACAATTTCCCCGCCACGGTTCACGCGGGCGAGGCCGCAGGCCTTGACAGCATCCAGTCCGCCCTGGTGGACGGACGGGCACTGCGCCTCGGCCACGGCGTCCGCATCGCCGAGGACATCATGGTCGAGTTCGACAGCGACGACGCCGACGAAGACGATGACAACATCGGCCTCGTGACGCTCGGAAACCTCGCCAGCTGGGTCCGGGACCGCGGCATCCCCCTGGAGATCTGCCCGTCCTCAAACCTGCAGACCGGAGCCATCGCAGGCTTTGGGGAGGGCATCGAAAGCCACCCGCTGGACATGCTCTACCAGCTCGGCTTCAACGTGACCATCAACACGGACAACCGCCTCATGAGCGGCGTAAGCCTCACCGACGAGTTCGAGCTTCTGGTAGAGACGTTCGACTATGACCTCGACGACCTGCTTGAACTGACGCTCAACGCCGCCGAGGCGTCCTTCCTTCCGCTGGAGGAAAGGGAAGCCCTGGTGGAGTACATTAACGACGCCTACGGCGACCTTGGCTGAAAGCAGCGCCGGGGAGGTCTCCAGACTGCTCGAAATAATTGCAGCACTCCGCGAGCACTGCCCGTGGATGGGGGCCCTCACGCATGAGTCGCTCGTGGAGTACCTCCTCGAGGAGGCCTACGAGGTGGCGGAGACGATCGAGACCGGCGCCGACGAAGCCGAGCTGAAGGGCGAACTGGGCGATGTGCTGCTGCAAGTGGTGCTGCACGCCCGGCTCGCCGAAGAGCGCGGCACCTTCGCTTTCGGCGACGTCGCCCACGGCCTCACCGCCAAGATGATCCGGCGCAATCCGCACGTCTTCCGGCCGGACGGCTCCCTGCAAGACTCCTTTCCGGCAACTGTGGAGGAGATAGTGCTCAAGTGGGACGCCGTCAAAAAGGCCGAACGGCCGGAACGGGCCACCCACTTTGAGGGCATCCCCGAAGCGCTGCCGGCCTTGGCCCGTGCCCAGAAAACCCTCGACCGGGCCGCCCGGGCGGGTCTGACACCTCAAGTTGGGCATGCCCATCCGCTGGTTGAGCTTGTCGAAACCTGTGACTCCGAGAACCAGCTCGGTGACCTTCTGTTCGCGGTGGTCCGTGCTGCCCGCGGCAAGGGGTTTGATGCCGAACGCGCCCTCCGGGGCGCAGTCCGGCGGTACCAGAACTCAGCTCCGCCGGGATCATGACGTCCGGGTTCTGGATAGGTTTCCGTAACGTGCACCACTCTCGACTACGCTAGTCCCTGACGAGGACGTCGAGATTTTCCGCTAGTTTCCCAGTAAATCGCTTCACCATAAGGAGCATATTCATGGCGCTTATCGATGCCATCCACGCCCGCGAGATCCTCGATTCCCGTGGCAACCCGACCGTAGAAGTAGAAGTTCTGCTCTCCGACGGCCAGATCGGCCGCGCAGCGGTTCCCTCCGGCGCCTCCACGGGCGAGCACGAGGCCGTTGAACTCCGCGACGGCGACAAGGGCCGGTACCTCGGCAAGGGTGTCCAGAAGGCCGTTGACGCGGTCATCGACCAGATCGCCCCGGCCCTGATTGGCTTCGACGCCACCGACCAGCGCAGCATCGACCAGGCCATGATCGACCTGGACGGCACTGCCAACAAGGGCAAGCTTGGCGCCAACTCCATCCTGGGCGTGTCCCTGGCTGTTGCCAACGCCGCAGCGGCCTCCGCGGACCTGCCGCTCTACAAGTACCTGGGCGGCCCCAACGCCCACGTCCTTCCGGTGCCGCTGATGAACATCCTCAACGGCGGCTCGCACGCCGACTCCGACGTGGACATCCAGGAATTCATGATTGTCCCGATCGGCGCCGAGACCTTCTCCGAGGGCCTGCGCTGGGGTGTCGAGGTCTACCACAACCTCAAGTCAGTCCTGCAGGCCAAGGGCCTGTCCACCGGTCTGGGCGATGAGGGCGGCTTCGCGCCGAACCTGCCGTCCAACCGTGCCGCTTTGGACCTGATCCAGGAAGCCATCAAGAACGCCGGCTACACCCCGGGCAAGGACATCGCCCTGGCCTTGGACGTCGCCTCCTCCGAGTTCTTCACGGACGGCGCCTACCAGTTCGAAGGCAAGGCACTTTCCGCCACCGAGATGAGCGCCTACTACGCCGAGCTGGTAGCCGACTACCCGCTGGTTTCCATTGAGGACCCGCTCGACGAGAACGACTGGGAAGGCTGGAAGACCCTCACCGACGCCATCGGCGACAAGGTCCAGCTCGTGGGCGATGACCTCTTCGTCACCAACCCGGCCATCCTGCAGCGCGGCATCGACACCAAGACCGCGAATTCGCTGCTCGTCAAGGTCAACCAGATCGGTTCCCTGACCGAGACGCTGGACGCCGTGTCACTGGCCCAGCGTGCCGGTTACACCACCATCACCTCGCACCGTTCCGGTGAGACCGAGGACACCACCATCGCCGACATCTCCGTCGCCACCAACGCCGGCCAGATCAAGACCGGCGCCCCGGCCCGCTCGGAGCGTGTAGCCAAGTACAACCAGCTGCTGCGCATCGAAGAGGAACTCGACGACGCCGCACGCTACGCCGGACGCAGCGCCTTCCCGCGTTTCAACGGCTAGTAGCCGGATAAACAACTGACCGGTGGCTATGGTGGAAAGACCATAGCCACCGGTTTTTGTTTGAGGCCGTTGCCCGCTACGGCCGCTGCTCGTCAGGCCGGCCACCGTCCAGCGTTACCGTCCAGCGTTACAGCCCAGCGTCACGCGTTTACAGGAGTGTCATGGCTACCCGCCGTCCCAAAGTTCCCCGGGTGACCCCAGCATCCCGGCACCCCGAGACCGGATCCCCCGGGGGAGACGTCATCCAGGCGGACTTCGGCGGCCACCGTCCTGCTGACGCCGTCAGGGAAACGGGCACACGGGAAAGCGGTGCAGCGGGCGCCAGGGAATCGGCTGCGTCGAAAGCAAACGGCACCCACGGGCAGCCAGCCAAGGGAACGGCACCTGCTGGCGGACCCGCGCCCGCAAAGGGATCCGCCCCCGGCAAGGAAGCAGCCGGGAAAAACCGCGGCACATCCGGATCCTCAGCGGTTCAGGCGGCCGACGAAGCCCTCGACCCCGTTCCCGCCAAAGCCTTTTCCGGCCGCATGCTGGCACTGGCCGTCGTTATGATTGCCATCACCATCATGCTGGCGCCCACCGTAAAGATCTTCATCGACAAACGGGCGGAGATCGCGGCGCTGGAAGCGGACATCGCCGCCAGCAAGTCGAACCAGGACAACCTCAAGCGCCAGGTCTCGCGCTGGCAGGACCCGAACTATGTCAAGCAGCAGGCCCGGGACCGCATTAACATGGTTATGCCGGGAGAGACCGGCTACTGGGTGTTCGGCAGCGACCTGCCGGCCGGCGCGTCAGGCAGCCAGCCCGGTGCAGCAGCAGCACAAGACCCCGCCAACCTGCCGTGGGTGGATTCCCTCTGGGAGTCCATCAGGCGTTCGGCAACAGACTAAGAGCGGCGCCCGCCGCGGGACTGTCTCACACGCCTTTGAGACAGCCAGATCCGGGCAGGAAGGACGGCCGCGCCAGTGGACGAGAACACGGCAACAGTGCCGGAGGAATCCCGCCAGCCATCGGCACACGATCTTGAGGTGCTGAGCCGCCAACTGGGCAGGCCGGTCCGTGACGTCGTCGAGATCCCCGCGCGCTGCGTCTGCGGCAACCCGCTCGTGGCGGCCACGGCTCCCCGGCTCAGCAACGGCACGCCGTTCCCCACCACCTTCTACCTCACGCATCCGGTGATCACGTCAGCCGTGTCACGCCTTGAGGCGGCCGGGCTCATGAACGAAATGAACGACCGCCTCACCGCGGATGAAGCGCTGGCGGCAAGCTACCGCGGCGCCCACGAGGCATACCTCGCATCCCGTGCCGAAATCGGGGCCCGCTCCGGCATTGGCGGCGTGCCCGAAATTGACGGCATCTCGGCCGGCGGCATGCCCACCCGGGTCAAATGCCTGCATGTGCTCGTCGGCCAGTCGCTCGCCGCCGGCCGCGGCGTGAATCCCCTCGGCGACGAAGCCATCGACGCCATCGCCGAGTGGTGGACCGCCGACCGCTGCTACTGCGACGGCGCCTGGGACACCGACGGTGAAGCGCCGTCGAGGGACCTCAGCCGCCACGGTCCGCAGGGCCTGCCGGAAATCGTCGGGCGGCCCGCACCCGTCCGGAAGTCCAAGCAGGAGGCCGGCGAATGACCAGGGTTGCAGCCATTGACTGCGGTACCAACTCCATCCGACTGCTTATCGCCGACGTCGACCGCGGCAACGGCGCCACCAAACTCACCGACATCGTGCGGGAGATGCGCGTGGTGAGGCTCGGGCAGGGCGTTGACGCCACCGGCGAGCTCGCGCCCGAAGCGCTGGAGCGCACGTTCGCGGCCACCGCGGATTACGCCGCAATGATCCGTGAATACCGGGCTGAGAAGGTCCGCTTCGTGGCTACCTCCGCGAGCCGCGACGCCCGCAACCGCCAGGTGTTCGTGGATGGCATCCACGGCCTCCTCGGCGTGGAGCCGGAGGTCATCTCCGGCGATGAGGAAGCCGCGCTGTCCTTCGCCGGGGCCAGCAGCGTGCTGCCGCTCTCCGGCAGTGACCGGGTACTGGTGGTGGACCTGGGCGGCGGCAGCACGGAATTCGTGCTGGGTGACACCGGCGGCGTGATCGCCGCGAAATCCGTGGACATCGGCTGCGTCAGGCTGACCGAACGCCACCTCAAGAGCGATCCGCCCACGGCCGAACAGATCGCCGCGGCTGAGGCTGACGTAGATGCCGCGATCACCGAAGCGGGCCTGGACGTTCCGCTGGAACGCAGCACCGCCGTCGTCGGGGTTGCCGGTTCCATCACCACCATCACCGCGCATGCGCTGAAACTGCCGGAGTACCTGCCGGCCGCCATCCACGGTGCCGAGCTGTCCATCGAAACCATCCAGGCTGCGGCAAGCGACCTGCTGAGGATGACCAAGGCGCAGCGGGCCGAACTGCCGTACATGCACCCCGGCCGGGTTGACGTCATCGGCGCCGGAGCTCTGGTCTGGCGGCAGATCCTCACCAGGATGGGCGAGCTCACGGGCGGAGCGGTCATTACAGCCACCGCCAGCGAGCACGATATTCTTGACGGAATTGCCCTGAGTGTCAGTTAACTGAGTGTCAGCTAACGAGGCACCAGCCAACCGAGTATTGGATCTTGAATGACCAGAGCAACAGCCCGGTTCCGCCGGACGGTCTCCGCTCTGCTGTCTGCGGCGCTTGCCGGCGGCGTCGCTGCGGCAGCGATCGCAACAGCCCCCGCGGCGCAGGCAGACACCTGGCGCGACAAGGAATACTGGCTCAAGGAAGCAGGCATCACCAAGGCCTGGGAGATCTCCAAGGGCGCCAACGTCAAAGTGGCCGTGATCGACAGCGGCGTGGACGGCGACCACCCGGACCTGAAGGGCGCCATCGCCGGCGGCCATGACGTCTCGGGAGCGGGTACATCCGACGGGCAGAAAAGCATCGGTGCAAAGCCCGAGCACGGCACCCTCGTGGCCACCATGCTGGCGGGCCGCGGACACCAGCCGCCGCCGAAGAAGTCCAAGGCCGGCGCCAAGTCGACGCCCAGCCCGTCACCGTCGAAGACGTTGCCGGACGGGATCATGGGGGTCGCACCCGAAGCCGAGATCCTCTCCGTATCCACATGGCTGGGTTCAGCCAACCCTGGCGGGAAGAGCGATCAGGACCAGATCCCTGAGGCTGTCCGCTGGGCCGTGGACAACGGGGCCAAGGTAATCAACATTTCGCTGGGCAGCACATCGCCGGAATGGCCGCAGAGCTGGGACGCCGCCTTCCTGTACGCGGAACAGAAGGACGTGGTCATTGTGGCCGCGGCCGGCAACCGGGTCGGTGGAAACGTCCAGGTGGGGGCACCCGCCACCATCCCGGGCGTTCTCACCGTGGCGGGACTGGACCGTAACGGCAACGCCAGCACGGACTCCTCGTCGCAGGGCATCAGCATCGGCGTGGCAGCGCCCGCCGAGAAGCTTGCCGGAGGGCTCCCCGGCGGGAGCTACGCGGAATGGGCCGGCACCTCCGGCGCCACCCCGATCGTTTCAGGCGTGGCCGCGCTGATCCGCTCCAAATGGCCGCAGATGAGCGCGGAGCAGGTCATCAACAGAATTGTCACCACTGCCAAGGATGCGGGGGCGCCGGGCAAGGACCCGCTGTACGGTTTCGGGGTGCTCAATGCCGAGGCGGCATTGAAGGACAACGTCGCAGAGACGCAGACCAATCCGCTGGGGTCCATCTCGGACTGGATCCGCGTCCACCGCCGCGGAAACCTGGCAACGCCGTCCCCGGTTCCGCCTGCCGAATCCCACGTGGCCCAGCCCACCCTTCCCAAGGCCACGGTGCCGGTGGCGCAGCCGCCGTCGCAGCTGGACAGCGCCCTTCCTGCCGCCGTCGTCATCGGTTTCGGAGGCCTCTTCCTGGCCATCATCGCCGGCGCAGCCATTCAGCTGCGCCGCGCCTACCGGGCGTCCGGCGGAAGCGGCGAGGAGCCCGATACGGGTGTGCTGAACCGGGTGGATTCCGGCGATCCGCCTAGTTAGTGAAGATTTTCACAAACTACTGTATTCTGGATGCATGGCAACCACCCCTCAGCTCCAGGACCGTCCCCGGGTGCTCGTCGTCGGCGGCGGGTACGTCGGCCTGTACGTAGCACTCAAACTGCAGAAGAAGATCGCGAACGCCGGCGGCATCGTCACTGTCGTGGATCCGCTGCCCTACATGACCTACCAGCCCTTCCTGCCCGAGGTCGCCGGCGGCAACATCGAGGCGCGCCACGCTGTGGTCTCCCACCGCCAACACCTCAAGCAGACCGAACTTATCCAGGGCCGCGTCACCTCGATTGACCATGCCAACCGCACTGCCGTGGTTGCTCCGGCAGACGGCGGCGACAACTTCGAGATTCCGTACTTCGACGTTGTCCTGGCGGCCGGTGCGATTACCCGCACCTTCCCCATCAAGGGCCTGGGGGACAAGGGCATCGGGCTCAAGACCATTGAGGAAGCCGTTGCACTTCGCAACAAGGTCCTCGAGCGGATTGAGACCGGCTCGCTCATGACGGATCCCGCAGAGCGTGCCCGCGCCCTGACGTTCGTCGTCGTCGGCGGCGGCTTCGCCGGCATTGAGTGCATTACCGAGATGGAAGACCTCGCCCGCGCGGCGGTCAAGAACAATCCTCGCGTCAAGCAGGAGGAAGTCCGCTTCGTCCTCGTCGAAGCCATGGGCCGCATCATGCCCGAGGTCACGGCCAAGCAGGCCGAATGGGTCGTGGAGCACCTCCGCAGCCGCGGCATCGAGGTGCTGCTCAACACTTCGCTTGACAGCGCCGAAGGCTCCCTGAAGCTCATCAACCTCCCGGACAAGACCCCGGCGCAGGAATTCGAGTCGGACACCCTGGTGTGGACCGCCGGTGTGCAGGCCAACCCGATGGTCCGGTCCACCGACTTCCCGCTCGAGCCGCGCGGACGTGTGCGCACGCTCCCGGACCTGCGCATCGCAGGCGACGAAGGCATTGTCGACAATGCCTGGGCTGCCGGCGACGTCGCTGCCGTGCCTGACCTCACCGGAAGTGGACTGCCGGACGGTACCTGCGTCCCGAACGCCCAGCACGCACTTCGCCAGGCGAAGCGCCTCGCCAAGAACCTGTGGGCTTCCCGCTGGAACAAGCCGCTGGTGGACTACAAGCACAAGAACCTTGGCGCTGTTGCCGGCTTCGGCGAGTGGAAGGGTGTTGCCAACATCAATCTCCTCGGCCGCATCGGTCTCAAGGGCGGCCTCGCCTGGCTGGCACACCGCGGCTACCACGGCATGGCCATCCCCACGGTTGAGCGCAAGGTCCGCGTAATCTTTGGCTGGATCCTGAGCTTCTTCATGGGCCGCGACACCACGCCGCTCATGGACCTCGACAACCCCCGCGGTGCCTTTGTTGCGGCCGCCACCCCGGCTCCGAAGCCGGCCGCCGCTCCGGCTGCCCCGGTTGCCGGCAAGACCGCCGACGCCCCGCTGGGTGGTTCAAAGGACCCTGTTGTGGCGGAAGCCAAGTAAAGAGCTACAGCTGACGACGGCGGCCGTTCCCCCTGGGGGAGCGGCCGCTTTCGTCGTTGGCCTGTTTTCTTCAGTGCGGCTTCCGACGCAGCCGCGTCCCGGGAAGCGGCTGCGGTGAAGTCTAGACTGGCTGCATGACGGGTGAAAAGAACCTCCAGACGCTCCTGGCCGCCATGCATCCGGTGCTCCGCGAAGGCGAGTACGTGTATGTGCTCTGGCCGCACGGAAGGCCCTTGGCAGCCGGCATCGAGGCTGCTGTCCGTGAAGCCGAAGGGCTGACCGTGGTGCTGCCGCGCGCCGAGGCGGACGCCCTGGGACTCGATTACGACTTCGTGGCCGCCTGGATCACTCTGGAGGTCCATTCGGATCTGGAGGCCGTGGGCTTGACTGCCGCCGTGAGCCGGGCCCTGACAGACGCCAAAATCAGCTGCAACGTGCTGGCAGGCTTTCACCATGACCACTTGCTGGTCCCCGTGGGAGACTCTGCCCGCGCCCTCGAGGCGCTGGCCGAGCTTGCAGCGACGAACGCATCTGATCCTGAACCCGTGCGCGAGGTGAGGCTGCGCAACGAGAAACCCGAAGACCGCGAAGCCATCCTCGCTTTGGCGGCGGAGGCATTCTCGGTGTCTCCGGTCACAGGGCTGCCGGTCGAGGGCGAGCCCGTGGAGGTGGACATCCTGCGCCGGCTTTTCGAAGCGCGGGAGTACCTGCCGGAGCTCAGCGTTGTGGCTGAGCTGGACGGCGAAATCGTGGGACACGTGATCAGCACGCGGGCGTGGGTGGACGGCCTTGAGCTGCTGGGGCTGGGGCCCATCGGTGTGGCGCCCAGGCTACAACGCCACGGCATCGGCTCGGCGCTCATGCGTGAAACGGTAATCCGGGCCAACGCGGCAGGGGAGCGGGGCATTGCCTTGCTCGGCAGCACCGAATATTACCCGCGGTTCGGCTTCGTGCCTTCGGCGTCCATGGGCATAGAGGCGCCCGATAAAAAGTGGGGAGACAACTTCCAGTTCCTTCCGCTCGCAGTCTGGCCCGGAGGCGTGCACGGAACCTTCCGGTACGCGGAACCTTTCGCTGCCGTGGAAGGCGATACCATTGACCGGGCGCCCCAGTAGCCCAATTGGCAGAGGCAGCGGACTTAAAATCCGCGTGTTGTGGGTTCGAGTCCCACCTGGGGTACAAGTTTCCCGGTTCGTGAGGTGCCGTATGAACGGCCCGTATTCGGGCGCGGATAATGTCATTCCTTCAGGTGTCCCATATGCAACGAGTGTTATAAGGATGTGACCTTACTCACTTATGTTCGGGGCCCAATTGCACTAGCTTGAAGTTAGCTCAGGAACACCTGACCAATCGCATCAAAGGCCGTTCGCACCTTTCGATCGAGGAGACATTAAATGATTTCACTCCCCCAGACGGCGCCCCGAGTAGCTAAGCTCACAGCGCTTAGCATCGGCGTCGCCCTTCTGGCTACGGCTTGTGGTGGCAGCTCCACTCCAACCGCGACCACCTCAGCGGCCGGCGGGGCCGGCGGCATCGCGTGCCCTGCTGCCAGCGCGACAGCCGGAGGCTCCAGCTCAGCAGCCGCAGAAGCCTCCGTGCCCGCTTCGACGACGACCACCCCCACTCCGCTGAAAATCGGATCGCTCCTGCCGACAACGGGGTCGCTGGCGTTCCTCGGCCCACCCGAAATTGCCGGCGTTAACCTTGGCATCAAGGAGATCAACGCCGCTGGCGGCGTTCTGGGCAAGCCGGTGCAGGTTGTCCACCGCGACTCGGGCGACACGAAGACGGACATTGCGACGCAGTCGACTACGGCCCTGCTGGGCCAGGGTGTCAGCGCCATCATCGGAGCGGCTTCCTCCGGCGTCTCGAAGACCGTCATCAACCAGATCACCGGAGCCGGCGTCCTGGAATTCTCTCCGGCCAACACTTCCCCGGACTTCACCACCTGGGACGACAAGGGCCTGTACTGGCGTACGGCTCCCTCTGACGTCCTTCAGGGCAAGGTTCTCGGTAACTACATGGCCACTTGTGGAGCCCAGACCCTGGGCATGATGGTCCTCAACGACGCTTACGGCACCGGCCTGCAGAAAAACGTGAAGGAAGCCTTCACCTCCGCCGGCGGCCAGGTTGTGGCTGAGCAGCTCTACAACACCGGCGATTCGCAGTTCAGCAGCCAGGTCGATGCGCTGGTCGCCGCCAAGCCCGACGCCATTGCGCTGATCACGTTCGACGAAGCCAAGAGCATCATTCCGCTGCTGACCGGCAAGGGAATCAAGCCGGAACAGCTGTTCCTAGTTGACGGCAACCTCTTCGATTACAGCAAGGACTTCAAAGCAGGAACCCTTAAGGGCGCTCGCGGCACGCAGCCGGGAACCTTTGCTAAGGAGGACTTCAAGAAGTCGCTTCTCGCGATTGATCCCGCCCTGCGGACGTTCAACTATGCAGGCGAGGCGTACGATGCAACCAACATGACCGCGCTTGCGGCAGAGGCAGCAAAGAGCACCAAGGGCACGGACATTGCCAAGCAGCTCAAGGCAGTCTCTGAAGGCGGCGAGAAGTGCAACACCTTCCCGTCGTGTGTCACCCTGCTCCGGAACGGCAAGGACATCGACTACGACGGCCAGTCCGGTCCGATCACGTTCTCTGACGCCGGTGACCCCACGGAAGCCTACATCGGCATCTACGAGTACGACGACACCAACAAGCCGCAGCCTGCGAAGGAAGAATTCGGCAAGCTGTAGCCCCTTTCCTAGCCAGACCAGTAGCCCCCGTCCCACGAGGACGGGGGCTTCTGCGTGCCAGACCATTGGCTTGGCGCTGCGAAACGACCGGTGACGCGACAGTCTGCGCCGCGTGACGCCGTCGTGCGCCTCCAGTCGTGCGCCTCCAGTCGTGCGCCTCGCTGAGCGAGTGGTACGCCCGGGGCTAGACAAGAACCACGGGCACGCAGAAAGGGCCGCCACCGGAGGTGACAGCCCTTCTGGCGGTCCAGCGAAGCTTAGGCTTCGTCGGCGAGCGTTCCCAGGTACAGCTGGATGACCTTCGGGTCCTTCATCAGCTCCCGGCCTGTTCCTGTGTACGCGTCCTTGCCCTGGTCCAGGACGTAGCCGCGGTCGCAGATCTGCAGGCAGCGGCGGGCGTTCTGCTCCACCATGATCACGGACACGCCAGCGCGGTTGATCTCATGCACGCGAAGGAACGTTTCGTCCTGTTTCACGGGGGAGAGGCCTGCCGACGGCTCGTCCAGCAGCAGCACCGCGGGGTCCATCATGAGGGCCCGGCCCATGGCCACCATCTGGCGCTCCCCGCCGGACAGCGAACCGGCGCGCTGGGCCCTGCGCTTGCCAAGCTCAGGGAAAAGGTCGGTGACAAAGTCGAACCTCTCGGCGAAGTCCTTGGGGCGCTGGAACATGCCCATCTGCATGTTTTCCTCGATGGTGAGGGTGGCGAACACGTTGTTGTTCTGCGGCACGAAGCCGACGCCCTGCGTGACGAGCTTGTTCGCCTTGAGACCGGTCAGGTCCTGGCCGCGGACCACCACTGAGCCCGAGTGCACCTTCACGAGGCCAAACATGGCCTTGAGGAGTGTGGACTTCCCGGCGCCGTTCGGCCCGATGATGCCGATCAGCTCGCCTTTGCGGGCCTCGATGCTGCAGCCATTGAGGATGTTCACACCGGGCAGATATCCGGCCACGAGGTTCGTGACCTTGACGACGGAGTCGTCCGCTGCTGCGCTCTTTGCGGCCGGTGCCGCGCTCGTGGCACTCATGCTTTGTCCTTGTCTGTGCGGATGGTCTCCTGCATATCTGGCGCCACAACGTCCACGGCGATGATGCCGGCGTTTTCCGTGCCGACGATCGACTCCTCGTCGGCGACGAGTTCCTGCTCCAGGGCCTTGATGCCTTCAGAATCGCCCAGGTCGACGTCGTGGTGGGCACCCAGGTAGGCATCGATCACCGCCGGGTTCTTCATGACCTCGCCCGGGGGACCCTCGGCCACGATCTTGCCTTCAGCCATGACAACTACCCAGTCAGCGATGTGGCGCACCATGTTCATGTCATGTTCCACGAAGAGGACCGTCATGCCCTCTGCCTTGAGGTTCTTGATGTGGTCCAGCAGGGACTGGGTCAGCGCAGGGTTGACGCCCGCCATGGGCTCATCGAGCATGACGAGCTTGGGCCGGACCATGAGCGAGCGTGCCATTTCGAGCAGCTTGCGCTGGCCGCCGGACAGCGAGGCCGCGTAGTCGTCCTTCTTCGTGTCCAGCTTGAATTTCTCCAGCAGGACGTTCGCCTGATCCGTGATTTCCTTTTCCCGGCTGCCCCACATGCCCTTGAACAGGGCCTTGGAAAGCCGTTCGCCGGGCTGGTCAGAACCGCCCAGGCGCATGTTCTCCATGACCGTCAGCTTGCCCATGACCTTGGTCAGCTGGAAGGTGCGGACCATGCCCATGCGAGCCACCTTGTAGGAGGAGACGCCGGCAATGCTCTGCCCTTCAAACTGCCACTTGCCGGAGTTCGGGGTGTCGAAGCCGGTGAGCAGATTGAAGAGGGTGGTCTTGCCCGCACCGTTCGGACCGATCAGGGCCGTGATCTTGTGCCGAGGGATCTCCAGGTATTCGACGTCGACGGCGTTGATGCCCCCAAACGTGCGGGTCACGTTTTCGGCGACGACGATGGGGTCCCGCTTCTTGCAGCCGGGGGTGTTCTCTCCGACGGCGATCGCGCGGGCGTCCGTCATGTAGTCGACGCCGGCTTCCATTGATTCTTCGCTGTGCTTGCTCATGCGAACGCCAGCTCCTTCTTGTTGCCGAAGACTCCCTGGGGCCTGAAGATCATCAGCAGCATCAGGGCTACACCCACGAGGATGTAGCGCAGCTGCCCGGCCTGGACTGTGGTCAGCCAGGTCACCGCGCCCGATTCGATGAGGCCGTAGAGAATGCCCTGTGTCAGCGACAGGACCACCCAGAAGATCATGGCGCCGATGACCGGCCCCAAAACGGTGGCCATGCCGCCAAGCAGGAGGCAGGTCCACAGGAAGAACGTCAGCTCCGTGCCGTAGTTGGCAGGCTGGACTGCGCCGCGGGGGAGCGTGAAGACCATGCCGGCCAAGGCGCCCAGCACACCACCGATGACCAGCGCCTGCATCTTGTAGGCGTACACGTTCTTGCCCAGGGAGCGCACCGCGTTCTCATCCTCGCGGATGCCCTTCAATACGCGCCCCCAAGGGCTCCGCATCAGAAGCCAGATAATAACGCAGCAGATCACCGCGAGGCCCCAACCGATGACCCGGATGAAGAAGTCCCTGTTGTTCATGCCGAGGTAGTCGCCCTCGGGGAACGGGTTCATCGAGTAGAACCCGCCTTCGAAGGCTGCGAGTCCGTTGGCCGAGCCAGTCACCGACGTGAGCTGGTTGGTGGTGACGACGTAGCGGATAATCTCCGCCGCCGCAATGGTGACGATGGCCAGGTAGTCCGCCCGCAGGCGGAGGGTGGGGATACCCAGAACCAGCGCGAACAGCACAGAGCAGATGACAGCGATCAGCAATCCCACGAAGAAGGGGGCGCCGAAGCTAAGGGTGGAGATGGCGAAGCCGTAGGCTCCCACCGCCATGAAGCCGGCCTGGCCGAAGTTCAGCAGGCCCGAGTAGCCGAAGTGGACAGCAAGGCCCAGGGCGGCTAGGGCGTAAGCGGCAGTCGTCGGGCTGAAAAGCTCTCCGGCGGCGCTTGCAAGGATGAATCCGAAGTCCATGGCTGTCTCCTAACCCACGCGCTCGCGACGGCCCAGGATGCCCTGCGGCCGGAACAAGAGGACAACAATCATGATGAACAGCGCTCCCACGTATTTGAGGTCGGCCGCGAGGCCGAAGACGGTGGTCAACTCGACGAAGATGCCGACGATGACGGATCCGATCAGGGCGCCGAAGACGGTGCCGAGGCCACCGAGCGTCACGCCCGCGAAGATGAGCAGCAGGATCTGCGAGCCCATGTCGAACGTGACGCCGGGACGGTAGTAGGCCCAGAGGATGCCGCCGAGGGAGGCCAGCACGCCGCCGACAATCCAGACGAGACGGATGACGGAGTCCACGTCAATGCCTGAGGCGGCTGCCAAGGCGGGGTTGTCCGCCACTGCCCGGGTGGCCTTGCCCAGCCGGGTCTTGAGTAGGACGATGCCGATCAGGCCGATCACGATTGCGCTGATCACCAGCGACCACAGGTTGTTGGGTGAGATGGAGACCGGCCCGATCTGGATTTCCGCGCTCTGGGCAAAGGGCAGCTGCTGGGTGGCACCGCCAAAGTAGAACTGGATGACGTATCGGATGGCGAGGGCCAGGCCGATGCTGACGATCATCATGGGGACCAGACCGGTGCCGCGGCGCCGCAGCGGCCGCCAGAGGCCGGCGTCCTGGGCGTAGCCGAAGAGTCCTCCACCCAGGAGGGCCAGGAGGATGGCGAGCCAGAACGGCAGGTTCATGGCATTAAAGACGAATACGAGAACGGCGCCAAGCGTCACCATCTCACCGTGGGCGAAGTTGGTCAGCCCGGTGGTGCCGAAAATCAGGGACAGCCCCACGGATGCGAGGGCGAGCAGGAGCCCGAAGCTCAGGCCGGCGACCAGCCGGTTGAGCAGGTTCTGGCCGAAGTCCTGCTGTTGGACGACGATGCCTTTGCCGAAGGCGAAGATCACCGAGACGTTAGACGTCTGGCTGAACGTGATGCTGCGGGGGTTGGCCTGGCCCGCCGCGAGCTTGATGCCCTGCGGCAGGGTGGACTCGTCCAGCTGGACCTCGTAGGTGCCCTGGGACGGTACGCCTATGTTCCAGGCCCCGTTGGCACTCGAGGTTGCTGTTCCAGTGAAGTCACCGTTTTTGGCCGTGATCTTCACACCTTGGATGGGGGCGCGTGCATCATCGCGGAGGAAGCCGCTGATGTTGTTCTGGAACTGCTGGTTCGACGGGGATGGCGTCGGTGATGGCGTGGCCGCCAGCGATGCTGGTGCGGCGACGAGCAGGATTGCCACGGTGGCGGCGGCAATTGCCCCCATGACCTTCAGCAATCCGGCTGGCCGTCTGCGCGGCAGGCCTCTCGGTGTGCGTCTCAAATTCAAAACCTCCACATGGGGGTGGCGTGGGTTGCGATTGCTTCATTGCAGCCGCTGCGAACGGAGAAGGTGACAGGGGTGGTGCAATTTTTGGTGTAGCTGTTTACTGGATACTTGTGATGTTTGTCACCCTTCTTCGCTCATGTTACAGCGCAGGCAGTACAAACTTTGCGGGCAAACATGCTGCCTAGATCGCGATCAGGTAACAACTGTGAAGCTGGGTCCAATCCACAATTCAGTGTCGCTAATGAAAACTTTTGGTGTATCGGAGTATTCCTAAACAGTCCCTTCTGCGGCGGTGAAAACGCCGGGGTGCAGCCCGGGCAGGTCACGATTCCGTGTCGGCCGTGGCCGGGGCGGAACTTTACCCGCCGCCGGCGCGTGGGAATTGGTAGCTTGAATAGAAGAAACCACTAGCACCCCTCTGGAGGACACCCGCAATGGCACTTGGCGGAAACCCGATCTTCAACGGAAAGAACTTCCGTGGAGCCACCCAGGCGCCGCCTGTACCGCAGGCGTTCGGCCAAAACCACTACGGCCAGGCTCCCGGTCGTGCACCGGGCCAGGTCATCGACGCCCAGGGCGGCTGGATGGCCCAGCAGCAGAACATGACGCAGGACCAGCTGCAGCAGATGTACAACCGGCCGGCCGCCGGCCCCGCCGAGACCGGCCGGATGACCTATGACGACGTCATTGTCAAGACCGCTGTCTGCCTCGGCGTCGTGATGGCCGGAGCTGCCGTCACCCTGTTTGTCGGCCTTTCGCTGGCAGGCATGCTGATGATCGTTGGTGCACTGGGCGGCTTTGTCCTGGGCCTCGTCAACTCATTCAAGAAGCAGCCCTCGCCCGCCCTGATCCTGGCGTATGCCGGGCTTGAGGGCCTGTTCCTCGGCGGCCTGACCCGCATCCTTGACGGCTTCTACCCGGGTGTCGGGCTCCAGGCTGTCATCGGCACGCTCTCGGTGTTCGGTGTGACCCTTCTGCTCTTCAAGAGCGGAAAGGTCCGCGCCACCCCGAAGGCCATGCGTTTCTTCATGATCGCAATGATCGGCTACGCCGTGTTTGCCCTCGTCAACATGGTGCTGGTCTGGACCGGTGCGGTTAAGACGCCGTTCGGGCTCAGCACCAGCGTTGAGATCTTCGGCATTCCGCTGGGGGTCTTCATCGGGATCCTGGCCATCGGTCTGGCCGCCTTCTCGCTGATCATGGACTTCACCAGCATCGAGGCCGGCGTGCGCAGCGGCGCTCCCGAGCGCTTCTCCTGGACCGCGGCCTTCGGCCTTACCGTCACGCTGGTCTGGCTCTACGTGGAAATCATCCGCCTGCTGGCCATCCTCCGCGGCGACGACTAGAACGCCAGGCGGCCGCCGCCGTCGTGCTTAATCAGGAAGAGGGTCCCGCTCCGGCGGGGCCCTCTTCCGTCATTAAGCCTGTTCTTCCATACAGGTGGAGGGGCGTAGTCAGCTAAGGCGCTCCAGCACCAGTGCCATGCCTTGCCCGCCGCCCACGCAGAGCGTGGCCAGGCCCAGGGTTCCGTCCGTCGCGCGCAGGCCGTTGAGCAGCGTGCTGGTGATCCGGGCACCGGTCATGCCGAAGGGGTGGCCCAGGGCAATGGCGCCCCCGTGGACGTTGAGCTTCGCCGAATCGATCCCGAGTTCGCGGGCGCTGGCGATCACCTGGACCGCGAAGGCCTCGTTGAGCTCTACGAGATCGATGTCCCCGATGCCCAGCCCGGCAGAGGCCAGGGCCCGCCGGGTGGATTCCACCGGGCCCATTCCCATCAGTTCGGGTGACAGCGCGCTGACGCCTGTCGCTACAATGCGCGCCAGCGGCTCCAGTCCCAGTTCCCTGGCCCGGGCATCGCTCATGATGACCATCGCGGCCGCGCCGTCGTTGAGGGGGCAGGCGTTGCCGGCGGTGACCGTGCCCTCGCGACGGAACACGGGCTGCAGGGCACTGACGGCTTCGAGGGTGACGCCGGCGCGCGGCGAGTCGTCCCGGTCCACTACCGTGCCGTCGCGCCGTTCATAGGGTGTGATTTCCCTGGCGTAGAACCCGGAAGCGATGGCGGCCTCGGTCCGGTTCTGGCTCAGCACTGCCCACGCGTCCTGCTCTTCGCGGCTGATGCCGTAGGACGTGGCCACGTTCTCGGCCGTCTGGCCCATGGCGACGTAGATGTCCGGCATACGCCCGCCCAGCCGCGGGTCCGTCCAGGGCGTGTTGGACTCGGCCCGTGCTGCGGTGCGCTGGCGGGCCGGCCCGAACCGGGGGTTGTGGTTGCCGGCGTCGGTTTCTCCGGCCCCGGCCCAGCTCTGGTACCGGGACACGGCCTCGACGCCGGCCGACACGAACGCCTGCCCCTCGCCGGCCTTGATGGCGTGGTAAGCCATGCGGATGGTCTGCAGGCTCGAGGCGCAGAACCGGTTGATGGTCGCCGCAGGGACGGTGTCCAGGCCCGCCAGTATGGTGACCACCCGTGCCATGTTCGAGCCGGCTTCTCCACTGGGTTCGGCACACCCCAGATAGAGGTCGTCGAGCCCGGGACCGCTGTCCCCGGACGGGTCGAATGACGGCAGCTTCGCAAGCGCCGCGGCCACCATGGCCGCGGCGAGGTCGTCCGGCCGCTCGTCTTTCAAGGACCCCTTGAAGGCGCGGCCGATCGGGCTTCTGGCGGTTGAAACAATGACTGCTTCCGGCATGCGCCCAGCCTACGCCCGCGGCTACGCCAGCCGCATCGCCCCGGCGGCCGGGGTGACAGTGAAGATGTCCGGCGCGGTGTATCCCGCCTCGGCAAAGGCCCGTTCGACGGCGGTGCGCACCCGCTGTTCCTCCGCCACCGGGGTCAGGGCGATGGCCGCGCCGCCAAACCCGCCGCCCGTCATCCGGGCGCCGATGGCCCCGTTCGACCGGGAGGCTTCGACAGCAAGGTCCAGCTCGGCGCAGGAGATTTCGAAATCATCGCGCATGGAGGCGTGGCTGGCATCCAGGAGTCCGCCGATCGACGAAGGACCCTCCAGACCAAGAAGTTCCACGGTCTGCAGGACGCGGTCGTTTTCGGTGACGACGTGGCGGACCCGGCGGAATGTGACTTCGTCCAGGAGTCCGCTGGCCTCGTCGAGGTCGCCCGGTGCAACATCCCGCAGGGCCTTGACGCCAAGCACTTCTGCCCCCAGCTCGCAGGATGCCCGGCGGGACGCGTAACCGCCGTCGGCATGGGAGTGGGAAACCTTGGTGTCGATCACGAGCATGACCAGGCCGGCGGCCTCTGCCTCAAAAGGCACCAGCTCCACGCTTTGGTCGCGGCAGTCGAGGAACACGGCATGCCCTGCTGAGCCCCGCAACGAGGCGGACTGGTCCATGATGCCTGTGGGTGCGCCGACGAAGTCGTTCTCGGCACGCTGCGTTGCCAGGACCATTTCCTCGGGGCTGAGCCCGGCGCCGGTGATGTCATTCAGGGCGGAGACAACGGCGCATTCGATGGAATGGGACGAGGAGAGTCCTGCACCGAGAGGAACGTTGGAATCCAGGAGCAGGTCAAGGCCGGGAACGTCGATGCCGCGCTGCTGCAGCGACCAGATGACGCCCAGGGGGTACTTGGTCCAGCCCTTGGCCGTCCGGCCGTCCAGCGTGGCGGTGTCCGCCGTCGTCAGGCCCTGGTCCCCGTAGGTGGACAAGAGCCGCACCGTTGAGTCGGAACGGACGCCGACGGCGACACGCGCCGTCTTGTCGATCGCGAACGGAAGGACGAAGCCTTCGTTGTAGTCGGTGTGTTCGCCGATCAGGTTCACCCGGCCCGGGGCCTGCCAGACGCCGTCCGGTTCGCTGCCGAAGGCGGCTCGGAACTGTTCCGCGAGCTGGGTGGTGCTGGCGGCGGTCATGCGTGGGCTCCTTCGGTGAGTCCGGAGGCGGACGGGGCGAGTGCTTCAGCCGTCGAGGCTGGAACAGTGACAGCGCGGAGCCTCTCAGCCACAAGCTCGGGTGTGGTGTCGTTGATGAACGCGCCCATGGCGGCCTCCGATCCTGCCAGGAACTTGAGCTTGTCCGCAGCGCGGCGGGGGGAGGTGAGCTGCAGGTGCAGGTAGCCCGCCGGGCGGAGCAGGGTGTCCACCGGTGCCTGGTGCCAGGCCGAGATGTAGGGGGTCGGTGTGGGATACAGGGCGTCGAGGCGTTTGAGCAGGTCCAGGTAAACGTGCGCCAGTTCGTCCTTCTCTTCGCCGGTCAGTGCCGCCAGGTCGGGAACCTGGCGGTGGGGAACGAGGTGGATCTCAAGGGGCCAGCGGGCGGCGAACGGAACGTAGGCGCTGAAGCTGTCGCTTTCCATGACCATCCGGCTGCCGTCCTCCCGTTCTGCCCTCAGAAGCGAGCCGGTCAGCGTTTGCCGGCCGTCGGCGTCGTCATAGAACTTGCGGGCGGCGGCCCCCATGACGGCGGCCCGGGGTGTCACGTAAGGGTAGGCATAAATCTGGCCGTGCGGGTGGTGCAGGGTCACGCCGATGTCCGCTCCGCGGTTTTCGAACGGGAAAACCTGCTTGATGCCCGGCAGGGCGCTGAGGGCGGCGGTGCGGTGGGCCCAGGCTTCAACCACGGTCCGCGAGCGGGTTTCGGTCAGGCCGCTGAAGGATCCGGTGTGCTCGGGCGTAAACGTCACCACCTCGCACCTGCCGAACGCGGGTCCAGTAGTTCCCCAGCCTGGGTTGTCCGGAACCGGCCCTACCGCCGGGCCCAGGGAGGGGAAGCGGTTTTCGAATACGGCGACGTCGTAGTCCGGCGCCGGGATCTCGGAGGGGTTGGCGTCGGTGGTGGGGCAGATCGGGCATTGGTCCGCCGGCGGGAGGTGCGTGCGGGCCTGCCGGTGCGCGGCCACGGCCACCCATTCCCCGGTGAGGGCGTCGAAGCGGACCTCGCCCGGTTCCCCGCGGGCCGGGAGGTCCCGGCGGTCCTGCGTGGTTTCCACGGAACGGGGCCGGGCCGATCCGGCGTCGTCGAAATAGAGCAGTTCCCGGCCGTCGGCAAGGTGGGTGCTGGTGATGTGGGTCATGCGTCATGTCCTTTGAACGCGGTAACCGGCCGGTTCGGGCCGGCCGGGAGGTAGGGGTGGAGTTCGGCAGCAGAAGCGTGGAGTGCTCCGCGTGCGGGCCGTTCGTGATGGGGGCCGGCGGGCACGATGCGCACATCGCGGACCGTCTCCCGCAGCAGGTCCAGTGCGGAGCGGCCGCCGTAGCCCGTGCCGATTCTGGTGTCGGTGACCAGCGTGACGACGGCCGAAAGCGGCGCTATTCCGGCCAGCCCGACGAGTCCGTACTTTGTGGCATCCGCGAGCACGACCAGCTCGCCCGACGCAGCAATCATGGCGGCGTTCACCTCGGCTTCGAGGAGGTTGGGCGACGTGATTCCGGCATGCGGGTCGATGCCGTGCACTCCCATGAAGCAAAGGTCTGCGTGAAGGTTTTTCATGGCATGCATGGTGACCGGGCCGACGAGTGCTTCGGAGGGCGTCCGCTGGCCGCCAAGCACCAGGGTGCGGATGCCGCCGGGTTCACCGCCTGGGTGTTCCCGGTCTGACTGTCCCTGCCCTGACTGGGGCGACGGGGCCGGACCCGCCAGGGCATTGGCCACCATGATGGAATTCGTGGCAACCGTCAGACCGAGGCCGCGGGGGAGGAGCCGGGCGAACTCATACGTTGTGGTGCCGCCGGAGATGAGGAGCGTCATGTCCGGCCGCAGCAGGTTCAGCGCTTCGGCTGCGATGGCCCGTTTCGCCTCGGTTTCCTGGGCCAACTTGCTGACAAACTCCGGTTCGACGGCGCCAAAGGTTCCGGTCTTCGTGGCACCGCCGTGAACCCGCAGCAGCAGGCCTTCGGCGTCCAGGGCGTCGATGTCCCGCCGGATTGTCATTTCCGAGACGCTGAGCAGACCGGCGAGTGAGGTGACGCGGACGGTGCCTTGGGCTTCGAGTTCCTGGAGGATCCGGTGCTGGCGCTGGGTTGCAAGCAAAGGGTCCCTCCTTTCCGGCCTCTTCGGCGCCTGTGGTCCGGAGCGCCGCTCACCGGTGCTCCGTCTGCCCCGTATGCGGCATATCACCATTGTGGCATAAAACGATCAAAAACAAATACTTTCTAACAAAAGATAACAATCGGATCGGCTGACGACGGAAGGCCCGCACGTTGTACGGTAAGTTTCATGACTTCCGGCGCCCTTCCTGAACCCCGTGATGACCAGCACGAACGCAGGCGTTATGCCTCCGGCCGGCAGTACGAGCTGAGGCGCGGCGACGCGCTCGCAGTGGTGACCGAGCTGGCCGCGGGTCTGCGCTGGTACAGCCGCGGCGGCGTCCAGCTCACCGAGTCGTATGGCGACGCCGATATCCCGCCGGGAGCAACGGGCATAACCCTGGCGCCCTGGGCAAACCGGGTGGAGGGCGGGACGTGGCACCTCAACGGCACGAAGCAGCAGCTGGACATCACCGAGGTGTCGCGGAATAACGCCAGCCATGGACTCCTGCGCAACGCGTCGTACGCCCTCGTCTCCGAGTCGGAGTTTTCGGTGACCCTCGAAGCCCCCGTCTTCCCCCAGCATGGCTACCCGTTCCTGGTGCGGCACCGTGTGGAGTACTCCCTGGCCGAGGACCTGGGGCTGGTGGTGCGCCAAACCCTGATCAATGATTCGGAGGGTGACGCGCCGTTCGTCCTGGGGGCGCATCCGTACCTTCGGCTGGGCGACGTCCCCAGCGAGGACCTCACCCTGACCGTTCACGCAGATACGCGACTTGTGGCGGACAACAGGCTCATTCCCCGCAGTTCTGAACCTGTCAGCGAAGACACCGATCTGCGCCCGGGCCGGAAAGTGGGGGACCTCGACATCGACGTCGCCCTCACTGACCTGGAGTTCGACGGCGGGATTGCCCGTCACACGCTGTCGGCGGCAGACGGCCGCACCGTGAGCCTGTGGCAGGACGCCACGTGCCCGTTCGTGCATGTGTTTGTGACCCGCGAATTTCCCGGCCGGCCCAAGGCGGTGGCCATAGAACCGATGACCGGGCCGGCGAACGCCTTCAACTCCGGCCACGGCCTCGGGTGGCTGGCCCCCGATGAGTCTTTCACCATGACGTGGGGCATCAGCGGGAGCACCACCTGACTCTGTGCTTCGCTCCCGTTTCCCATAGCCGCGCAGCTAGGGAATTATGGGGCTATGACGCCAGCTAAGGACGCCACGCCCGAAGAACCTGTCAAGACAACCATCCTTCCGCCCCCGCGCCCACGGACGGAGCATGACCTCGAGCACGACATTCCTTACGGCGTGCGCATCGCGGCGGCGTGGGCATGGCGGCTGGGGCTGATCCTGCTGGTCATCGGCGGGCTCGTATGGCTGCTCAGCAAGGTCAGCTTCCTCATCATCCCGGTCATGGTGGCGGCGCTGCTGGCCGGCCTGCTCAGCCCCGTGGTGGGGTGGCTGCGCTCGCAGCGCCTTCCGAACGGAGCTGCCGTCGCCCTCACGGTCCTGGCGTTCGTCGGACTGATCGTCGGGGCGCTGGCACTGGTGGGGCGCCAGCTGGCTTTGGGCTTCCAGGAGCTGTGGAGCGAGGCACTGACGGGTGTCCAGCAGGTCCAGGACTGGCTGGCGGTGGGACCGCTGCACCTGACGGCCGCGCAGATTGACCAATACATTCAGGAAGCAACGGCTGCGCTGCAGAACAACAGCAGCAGCATACTCAGCGGTGCGCTTTCCTTCGGGAGCACTGCAGGACACTTTGCCGCCGGGATGGTGCTGGCGCTGTTCATCCTCATCTTCTTCCTCCTGGAGGGGGAGCGGATCTGGGGCTTCATGGTCCGGCTTCTCCCGCGGCGGGCACGCATTCCCGCCGATGGTGCCGGGCGGCGCGGCTGGACGTCGATGGTCAGCTACGCCCGGATCCAGATGTTTGTGGCCTTTGTGGACGCGGTGGGCATCGGAGTGGGTGCGGCCATCATCGGCGTCCCGCTGGCACTCCCGCTCGGCGTGCTCGTGTTCATCGGCTCCTTCATTCCGGTGGTCGGTGCCCTGGTGACGGGTGCCATCGCGGTGCTGCTGGCCCTTGTGGCCAACGGCCCCGTAAACGCGCTGGTCATGCTGGGCATCGTATTGCTGGTGCAGCAGCTGGAAAGCCACATCCTGCAGCCGCTCGTCATGGGCAAGGCCGTGGCCCTGCACCCGGTGGCAGTGATCCTGTCTGTCGCCGCCGGTTCCTACCTCGCAGGCATCCCCGGAGCCCTCTTCTCCGTGCCGATCCTTGCCGTAGCAAACTCGGCGATTCGGTATATTGCCGGCAGAACGTGGGAACATGATCAAGTGCTGGCTGCCGCGCGCGGCAGTGTCGCGGCGGGCTCAGCCGGCGCAGACCAGGACAACACCTTCAAAGACGTCCGTTTGCCGGGTGCGAATCCCGGCCACGGCAAGGACGCCGATCGTGCAACAGGTGCCCCGGGCGGCAAGGCCGCTCCGGGCTCCGAAGCTGAATTTCCCAAAGGAGAATAGTTCGTGAATACCCCTGAAAGCCTTCCCGTCACGCTGGACGATGTCCTTGAGGCGCAGAAGTTGCTTGACGGGATTATTACCCGGACGCCCGTGGAGTCCTCCCGGGCGCTGGGCAGCATGGTCGGCGGCCAGGTCTTCTTCAAGTGTGAAAACCTCCAGCGTGCCGGTTCCTTCAAGGTGCGCGGCGCCTACGTCAGGATGGCCCGCCTCTCTGAGTCGGACAAAAAGCGAGGAGTTGTGGCGGCCTCAGCCGGCAACCACGCGCAGGGTGTGGCAGTGGCTGCCAAGAGCCTGGGTATCAAGGCACGGATCTACATGCCGCTCGGCGTGGCCCTTCCTAAGCTGGCCGCCACGCGCAGCCACGGCGCCGAGGTGATACTGCACGGGCATAACGTGGACGAGGCACTCGCCGAGGCGCAGCGCTACGCCGACGATACCGGCGCGGTCTTTGTCCACCCCTTCGACAACGTTGACGTGGTGGCCGGCCAGGGTACCGTGGGCCTGGAAATCCTCGAACAGATACCCGACGTCGACACCATCCTCATGGGCGTCGGTGGCGGCGGCCTGCTGGCCGGCGTGGCCGTGGCCGTCAAGGCCAGAGCCAAGGAACTTGGCCGGGAAATCCGTATCATCGGCGTGCAGGCCGAAAATGCGGCCGCCTACCCGCCGTCGCTGGCGGCCGATGCCCTGGTGCCCTTGAAAAAGGTTTCGACCATGGCCGACGGCATCGCCGTGGGCCGACCCGGGCAGCTGCCCTTCAGCATCATCCGTGAACTCGTGGATGACGTGGTCACGGTCAGCGAGGACTCCCTGGCAAGGGCGCTGATCTTCCTCCTGGAACGGGCCAAGATGGTGGTGGAGCCGGCCGGGGCAGTGGGCGTGGCGGCCCTTATGGACGGCAAGATCGAAAACCCCGGCACAACGGCAGTCATCCTGTCCGGCGGCAACATCGACCCGATGCTGATGCTCAAGGTCATTCAGCGCGGTCTTTCCGCCGCCGGCCGCTACATGACCGTGCGCATGATGCTCGACGACCGCCCGGGTTCGCTGGCCACTATCGCGCGGATCATTGCGGAGAACGATGCCAACGTGACGGGTCTTGACCACACCCGGGTGGGCGGATCCATCAGCATGGGGGACGTTTCCATCACGGTGAACCTCGAGACCAAGGGCCACGAGCACGGTGAACAGGTCCTCGGTGCGCTGCGCGCCGAGGGTTTCCAGCCGATCGTGGTGCACTAGGAGCAGGCATGCTGGACACCCCTGGCGACTCTCCGGCCACGAGGGACACGCCGGCGTCGCGCGCCAAGGGCGGGCTGCTGGTGGTGGGGTCATTCGTGGCGCTCCTCTTTGCCATCGAGCTGGTGAACATGCTCACGCTCCACGCCCTGAACGGCATCTTCGGACTCCGGCCGCGCAGCGCGGACGGAATCCTGGACATCTTCACCTTCCCTCTGCTCCACGCCAACCTGAACCACGTCCTGTCCAATGCGCTGCCCCTGATCATCTTTGGCTTCCTGGTCTTCATGTCCGGGTTGCGGATCTTCCTTACGGCCGTGGCCTGCAGCTGGCTGGGCTCCGGCGCGGCAGTCTGGCTGATCGGCGGCGGCGGGATCACCGTGGGGGCGTCCGGCCTGGTCTTCGGGCTGTTCGCCTTCCTCCTGGTCCGGGGCTTTTTCAACCGCAACTGGTGGCAGATTCTGCTGTCTGTGGTGCTCTTCATGGCTTACGGCAGCATCCTCTTCGGGCTCATTCCAAGCGTGGCGGGCTACGTCTCGTGGCAAGCACACCTCGGCGGCGCCGCCGGCGGCGTCCTGGCGGCGGTCGTGCTACGGGCAAGAAGCGCGGCCCGCAGCGGCTAAGGCGAGTTAAAGCACGACGCCGGCCCTCCCGCAATGGGGGAGGGCCGGCGTCGTTCGTGGACGGTCGTGCGTTTTAGCACGACCAGCCGAAGCGAAGGGCGCGCCGCTTAGCCTGCGTAGGGCTTGGCGGACAGGATCTCCACGGGGATTTCCTTGCCGTTGGGGGCAGTGTAGCTGAGCTTGTCGCCCTCTTTGTGGCCCATGATGGCCGCGCCGAGCGGGGACTTCTCGCTGAAGACATCCAGATCGGAGTCGCCGGCGATTTCACGCGAACCAAGCAGGAACTTCTCCTCGTCCCCGGCGATCCGGGCAACGACGAGCATGCCGGGCTCGACGATTCCGTCATCTGCCGGGGCTTCGCCGACGTGGGCGTCGCGGAGCAGCGCGGTGAGCTGGCGGATGCGGGCCTCAATCTTGCCCTGCTCTTCCTTGGCTGCGTGGTAGCCGCCGTTTTCCTTGAGGTCTCCCTCTTGGCGCGCAGCTTCAATTTTCTGGACGATATCCGCCCGGCCGGCGCTGGAAAGGTGGTCCAGCTCTGCCTTCAGGCGGTCAAAAGCTTCCTGGGTAAGCCAAGCTGCAGGCGCGCTGTTGGTGGTAGACACGGACTTCTCCTCTAGTGGTTAAACAAGCAGGTCATACAAGCAAAGACCCCGCCACGGTGGCCACTTGTGGAACTCAGCAACCAACTCAGCGGGGTAAAGGTATTGGTCCATTGTAGTCAATCCTGTGGATAAAACCCAACGAGCAAGCGGTGTGGGTCACATACCTACTTGGCGGCGCCCGGGATCCAGCAGCCGTCCACGACCGCAGAGACGGACTGCGATTCTGTGCGCAGCACTTCGCGCCGGGAGATGGTGCGGCCGCCGTCAGCACCCTGTGCCTGCTGGGAATCCGGCTGGTCCGGCGGAATATCCACCACTTTCCAGCCCACGACGGCGAACTTGGAATCGAGCGCCTTGACCGCGCACTTCACGGCGGTGCCGGGCTCCCGTGTGACCTGGAAATCCAGCTCGGCCCGGGTTGCGTCGGTGGTGCTGTAGCCGAGGTCCTTGAACATGACAGACGACATGGCCGAGGACGTGGACACCCAGGCCAGGAATCCGATCCCGGCCACCAGGGCTGCAATCACTGCGCCCCGTTTGGCTTTTCCGGACAGCCCGCGCTTTGGACCGCCATAGCGATTGGCTAGGCTAATGTCTGCAGGCTGGGGAGTGCCCGACTTGTCCTCGGTAGTCACCCCTCCAGTTTAGTGGGGATCCGCCGGTGAAAAATCCGGAGCCAGCCGCCGCAACCGGCAACAGTAGAAAGAGGGGCAGTCCCAGATGACCGCGTCCACCAGCCAGTCACCTTCGCTTCGCCTGCTGACCGTCCATGCCCACCCGGATGACGAGTCGAGCAAGGGCGCCGCGACCATGGCCATGTACGCCGCTGCCGGTGTGGACGTCATGGTGGCCACCTGCACCGACGGCTCGCGGGGGGACATCCAGAACCCCGCCATGGAGGGGGAGCCCCACCCCAAGCGGGACATGGCCGGAGCGCGCAGGCTCGAAATGAGTGAGGCCGCGCGGATCCTGGGCGTAAGGCAGCGGTGGCTCGGCTTCGTCGATTCAGGGCTGCCGGAGGGCGATCCGCTCCCGCCCCTGCCCGCCGGATCATTTGCACTGCAGCCGCTTGAACGCGCCGCCGCACCGCTGGTACGTCTTGTCCGGGACTTCAAGCCGCAGGTGATCGTCAGCTACGACGAAAAGGGCGGTTACCCGCACCCGGACCACATCATGGCCCACCGCGTGGCGGTGGAGGCCTTTGAGGCTGCCGGGGACCCGGCCAGGTACCAGGGAATCGGCGAGCCCTGGGAGCCGAGCAAGCTTTACTACGACCGCGCCTTCAGTCCCGACCGGTTCCGCGCCCTCCACTTCGCGCTCGAAGAGGCCGGGCTCCAGTCGMCCTATGCCGAGCGCTTGGCTGCCTGGCTTGAGACCGACGCCGAAGGGCACACCCCTCCGCAGCCCACCCATGCGACCACCACCCAGGTGGACTGCGGTGACTTCTTCGAAGCGCGCGACGATGCCCTCCGCGCCCACCGCACCCAGGTTGATCCGCTGGGCTTCTTTTTCGCTGTCTCTCCCGATATGCAGCGCCGGGCCTGGCCGTGGGAGGACTACACGCTGATCCAATCGCGGGTGCCTGCCGAGCTCCCGGAGAAGGACCTTTTTGCGGGGCTAAGATAGAGACAACAGATCATTTCTATCCCGCGTAGAAAATGACGCGGTAGAAAATAACGCAGCCGAGAACGGCCAGGCGTCCTGCGCCCCAGTCCACCGAGAAGGTTCCAACCGTGCACCACTTGCTCATCGCCCTGGCATCGTCCCCGGCTCCCTCGCCTTCATTGCGCCCGGGCCTCTCGCAGGACCAGGTAACCCCCGGCCTGCTGGGGTTCCTGTTGACGGCGTTCATCGTCGTGCTGACGGCGCTGCTGATTGTGGACATGGTGCGCCGCATCCGGCGCGTGCGCTACCGCGCCCAGGTCGAAGAGGAGCGCATGGCTGCTGCTGAAGCTGCAGACATCGCCCACGACGATGCCGCTGACGGCAATGCAGGCAGAACAGACGCCTGACGCCGGCCCCGATGGCGGCACCACGGAGCCCGGGACAACGGAGCAGCCGGCCACCCAGCCGGTGGCCACGCAGCCGGGGGCGCACAACGCCCTGGGCGGGGAACCGTCCGCCTACTTGCGCCAGCACGCCGGCAACCCGGTGCACTGGCAGCCCTTCGGCGACCAGGCGTTTGCGTACGCGGCCGCCCGGAACGTTCCGGTGTTCCTGTCCATCGGCTATGCCGCATGTCACTGGTGCCACGTCATGGCCCATGAATCCTTCGAGGACCAGGCCACCGCGGACTATCTGAACGCGCATTTTGTCGCGGTAAAAGTGGACCGTGAAGAGCGGCCGGACGTCGACGCCGTCTACATGGCGGCCACGCAGGCCATCAGTGGCGAGGGTGGATGGCCCATGTCCGTTTTCCTGACGTCGGACGGACTCCCGTTCCATGCCGGAACCTACTTCCCGCCCCGGCCGATGCCCGGCCGGCCGTCGTTCCTGCAGCTGCTCGAGGCCGTGCGGGATGCGTGGGACGAGCGCCGCGACGCGGTGGAACAGAATGCCCGCTCCCTTTCGCAGAACATGGGCCACGCCCAGCTCTCCGCCGCTGTGGACCTATCAGGTCCGCCCGAGCTGCTCGATGCGGAGCTACTTCCCGCCGCGGTCCTGTCGCTGGCCCGGTCGGAAGACCCCGACGACGGCGGTTTCGGCGACGCCCCCAAGTTCCCGCCGTCGGCGGTACTTGAGTTCCTGATACGGCACGCGGCCGTGCCCTCAGAGACGGCCGGGGCGGCCCGGGACATGGCGGGGCGTACCCTGGCGGCCATGGCGCGTTCGGCGTTGTTCGACCAGCTCGACGGCGGTTTCGCGCGGTATTCCGTGACCCGCGACTGGTCCGTTCCGCACTTTGAAAAGATGCTCTACGACAACGCCCAGCTGCTCAGGGTTTACGTGCACTGGATCCGGCTTGGCGGCACGCCCGGCTTTCCCGCGGCGGAAGCGGCCGAAGTGTCGGGGCGCACCGCCGAATGGATGCTTGCGTCCCTGGGGCTCCCTGCGGCAGACGGCGGGCGGACGGCGCCGAGTGACGCCGTCGCGCTGGCGTCCTCGCTCGACGCCGACTCGGTGGTCGATGGAGAACACCATGAAGGCGCCAGCTACCTCTGGACCGTCGGCGATCTCGACCAGCTGCTGGATGCCGACGACGCTGCCGCCGTTGCCCGGATGATGAACGTGGGCGCCCAGGGTACGGTCTCGGAGTTCGGTTCGCCGCTGCATCCCGCCCGGGCCCTGACAGGCGAGGAGGCGGCGCTGTGGGCGGAGGTGCGGGCTCCGCTGCAGGCGGCCAGGGCTGCCCGGCCGCAGCCGGCGCGCGATGACAAGGTGGTGGCCGGCTGGAACGGGCTTGCGGTGGCGGCCCTGGCCGAGGCCGGCGCGGTGCTGGACCGGCCCGAACTGTTGGACGCGGCCGTGCGGATCGCTGGCTATCTGGAAGAAGTCCACTGGCGCGCTGCCACCGGGGAGCTGGTTCGCGTTTCACACTCCGGGACCGCACGGGGGATCGGCGGCCTGCTGGAGGACTACGCGTTCTGCGCAGAGGGCTTTCTGGCGCTGTTCTCGGTCACCGGCAGTGCCCACTGGTACCGGCTGGCGGAGTCGGTGATTTCTGCCGCCTGCGCGAGATTCATCGTGGACGGCAAACTGGCGGACTCAACCGGGGAATCCGAGCAGGTGTTCAATGCCCAGGGCCGCCAGCCGGGACTGGACCCCTTCGATAACGCCACGCCCAGCGGCGCAGCCGCGTTTGCAGGCGTCCTGCTGGGCTACGCGGCCCTGTCCGGCTCCGCGGAGCACCGGATCACGGCAGGCAACATCATGTCCCTGTTGCCGCCGATTGCCCCGCGGGCCCCGCGGGTGGCGGGCTGGCTGCTGGCCACCGCGCAGGCGGCGGCTGCAGGCCCGGTGGAGGCCGCCGTCGTCGGACCCCCAGGTCCGGCAAGGGACGCGCTGCACCGGGCACTGCTGGGGTCACCCAGCCCCGGACTGGTCGTGGCACTGGGCGATGACCCTGATTCTGGTGCCGGTGCTGCGGAGCATGCCCAGGGAGTGCCGCTGCTGCGCGGCAGGACGGCCGCCGCCGACGGGGTTCCGCTCGTCTACTTGTGCCGCGACATGGTGTGTGAGCGGCCGGTGGCATCCGTGGCCGAGGTTCTGGAAAGCCTCAGCCCGGACCGCATTAGCTGAGGACAGCTATGAGGATTGCCGCGAAGTGGGCGGCAAATGCGAGCACAGTGAACGCATGGAACAGTTCGTGGAAGCCGAAGTGTTGGTAGCTGAAGTTCGGCTTCTTGAGCGCGTAGAAGACAGCGCCCGCGATATACAGGGCTCCGCCGATGCAGATGAGCAAGGCGGCCGGCACGCTTGCCGCGAAGAAGTCCGGAAGGTAGAACAGCGAGCCGCAGCCCAGGGCGATGTAGATCGGGACGTAGAGCCAGCGGGGCGCGTTGGTCCACAGGAGCCGGAACAGCACGCCCAGGATGGCACCGGACCAGACCAGCCACAGCAGCAGCACCGCGGTGGGCCGCTCCAGCAGGCTCCAGGCCAGAGGCGTGTAGCTGCCGGCGATGACCAGCATGATGTTGGTGTGGTCGAGGCGTTTCAGGACAATCTTCACGCCGGGGGACCAGTTGCCGCGGTGGTACACGGCGCTGATACCGAACAGCAGGACGCCCGTGAGGGCGTAGATGGCGGACGTGACCTTGCGGTCCGGCGTGGGGGCCAGCACTACCAGCACGATCCCCGCGGCCAGGGCCAGGGGCGCGGTGACTGTATGGATCCAGCCGCGCCATTTTGGTTTGATCGTCAGCAGTTCGGCGATGCGGACGGCGGCGCTGTCCATGGCGTTCGGCTGACGCTCGGGCGCGCCCGAAGTCCCCTCCGGGGTATTGCTCGTCATGCCTCAAGAATAACCTACGCTTCAGTAAGTTACTTGCCGGTAACGGGAGGTGGCGTGACCTGCTGCAGGAGAAGACCGCGTCCACGGGCGCTGCTCCTGTGCGCGGGGGCCTCCTCCGGACGGTAGCCTAGGGTTTGCACGAAGTCACACAGCCAGGAAGTCAGGTGAATCTCCGGATGGAATTGCCCGGGTTCCTGTATGGCTTCTACGAGCGCAAACTCCAGCGGTCGCTGGATCCAGCACGCATTCCCAGGCACATCGGCGTCATGGTGGACGGCAACCGGCGCTGGGCCCGGCAGTTCAACGCCCCCACGAGCCAGGGACACCAGGCCGGTGCGGACAAGATCCACGAGTTCCTGGGCTGGTGCCAGGAACTGGGGATCAGGGTAGTCACCCTCTACATGCTCTCCACCGACAACATGAGCCGCTCCGGTGAGGAACTGGACCTGCTCATGGGCATCATCGCGAACACACTCGACCGCCTGGATGAGGCCGCCGACATTTCGGTGCACGCCATGGGTGCGCCCGAACTCCTCCCGGACTACCTTGCAGACCGGCTGACCAAACTGACCACGCGGACTCCGGTGCGCGAGAAGCTGCACGTCAATGTAGCGGTCGGCTATGGCGGACGTCGGGAAATCGTCGATGCCGTGCGGGAGTTGCTTCACGATGCCGTGGCCCGCAAGGCCGACATCAGCGAACTCGCCGACACCCTGTCCGTGGACGACATCTCACGTTTCCTCTACACCCGCGGCCAGCCGGACCCGGACCTGGTCATCAGGACCTCCGGCGAACAGCGGCTGTCAGGCTTCCTGATGTGGCAGAGCGCCTACAGCGAGTTCTACTTCTGCGAGGCGCTCTGGCCCGCGTTCCGAAAGGTCGATTTTCTCCGCGCCCTGCGGGACTACGCCGGCAGGCAGCGGCGGTTTGGCTCCTAGCCTTCCTTGGGCCGGTCCCGGCGTGACCGCGGACTGTCCGCGCCGTTCATCTTGAATTCACAAGATGGCAACAGGAATCGCCGGTCCAAGACTTTGGAAATTAGTCGGAGGAGATTTACGTTAAAACCATCAGCAGGCAAACCGCCGGCTGATCGGGGAGGCCAGTACATGGAGCGGAATTTTCGCACCGGTTGTATGGGAGGCCGAGCCGGCCTCTTTTGGCCGAGCCGCCTCACCAATAACAATTCCGGGCATGTGCCCCGGGGCTGGAGTCGATGTGGCTAATTCTGAACAACTGCCCGAAGTCATCACGGACCAGGGTGAGAAGGCTACCTCTCGCGCCAAGCGAGCAATTTCAAAGACCGGTGCGGCCACGAAAGACGCCGCGGCCGGTCTTGCTGTTTCCGGCCCAAGGTCAGAATCCCAGCCCGCCGTCTCGACGTTCGTCATTGACACCTCGGTGTTGCTGTCCGATCCCCGCGCCCTGCTCCGCTTTGCGGAGCACGAGGTCATTGTGCCCATCGTGGTCATCACCGAGCTGGAAGGGAAGCGGCACGATCCCGAGCTGGGCTACTTTGCCCGGACAGCCCTCCGTCTCCTTGATGACCTGCGCGTCCAGCATGGCGGGCTCGACCGGCCCATCCCGCTGGGAGACGCCGGCGGGATACTCATGGTGGAGCTGAATCACATCTCGTCCGAAGTGCTGCCGGCCGGTTTCCGCGGCGGTGACAACGACAGCCGCATCCTCGCCGTCGCCAAGAACCTCGCCAACGAGGGCCGCAACGTCACCGTGGTGTCCAAGGACCTTCCCATGCGGGTCAAGGCTTCGGCCATGGGTCTTCTCGCCGATGAGTACCGCAACGAGCTGGTCAAGGATTCCGGCTGGACCGGCGTCGCGGAAGTTGACGCCAGCGAGGAGGAGATTTCCACGCTCTACGGCCACGAGCCGGTCTTCATTCCCGCCGCCGCCGAGATGCCGGTCAACACCGGTCTCGTGTTGCTCTCCAACAGGGGCTCGGCACTGGGACGGGTAGGCCCGGACAAGCAGGTCCGCCTCGTGAAAGGCGACCGGGACGTCTTCGGCCTCCACGGACGCTCCGCCGAACAGCGGCTCGCCATCGACCTGCTGATGGACCCGGCGGTAGGCATTGTGTCGATCGGCGGCCGCGCCGGCACCGGCAAGTCAGCCCTCGCCCTGTGCGCAGGACTGGAGGCCGTGCTGGAGCGCCGGGAGCACCGCAAAGTGATTGTCTTCCGCCCGCTCTACGCCGTCGGTGGCCAGGAACTGGGCTACCTGCCGGGCTCTGAGGCGGAGAAGATGAACCCGTGGGCACAGGCTGTCTTCGATACCCTCGGTGCCCTCGTCAGCCAGGAAGTCGTGGAGGAAGTCATGGACCGCGGCATGCTGGAGGTCATGCCGCTAACCCACATCCGCGGCCGTTCCCTGCATGACGCCTTCGTGATCGTGGACGAGGCACAGTCCCTGGAGAAGAACGTGCTGCTCACCGTGATGAGCCGCATCGGGCAGAACTCGAAGATCGTCCTCACCCACGACGTCGCCCAGCGTGACAACCTGCGGGTCGGCCGGCACGACGGCGTTGCCGCCGTCGTCGAGATCCTCAAGGGCCACCCGCTCTTCGGCCACATCACCCTCACCCGTTCCGAGCGCTCGCCCATCGCCGCGCTGGTGACGGAGCTGCTGGAAGGGGCTGAGATCTAACCTGCGTGCCCGAGGGCCGTGGCCGGGTTCGCCGGGCCACGGCCCTTCGCCGTCGCTTAGACACGACGCATATGGACCCGCTCTGGTCGCTGGGCGACCTCCGCGGGTCCGATGCGCCGCGATGCGCTCCTACGCGAAGGACCGCGTCCCGGCGAGGGCCGCTGGTTGGGCTTGTTGAAACCTGGGATGCCGCTGGTTGAGCTTGTCGAAACCTGGAGTTCCGCTGGTTGGGCTTGGCGAAACCCGGGATGCCGCTGGTTGAGCTTGTCGAAACCTGGAGTTCCGCTGGTTGGGCTTGGCGAAACCTGGGCGGTCTCGGCCGGTCAGAGGCCCAGGAACTTGGCCGTGGGGGCGTGGCCTTCTACCTTGAGCTGCCAGTCGGGGCGCTTGAAGGATTCAGGGGTGAGGCGGACGCGCTGGACTGCCTCGGGCTTGCCGCCCCAGGACATCCGCGTGACGCCGTTCAGCTCGTAGCCGAGGGACCGGGAAACTCCCAAGGACGCGGCGTTCCACTCCGCCGCTTCGGATTCCGCGGCGTCGGCGTTCAGCCAGTCAAAGGCGTAAAGCGCGACGGCGGCACGCATCTCCTTGCCGAAGCCGCGGCCGTGCGCGCTCCTCCTCAGCCACGAGCCGGTGGTCACGGTCTTGAGGATGGCAAAATCCTTGGCGCCGACGTCCTGGCATCCCAGGAAGGTGCCGCCGTGYCAGATGCCCAGGATCAGGGCCCAGGACTGCGGCGTGGTGCCGGCCCGGCACTGCCAGTACCACTGGGCCATGTTCTGGCCCAGCTCGTCCGGAGGAGATTCGGCCCAGGGCGTGCTGAACGGGCTGCGTCCGCGGTCGTGGATGCCGCTGGCCGCAGCCTCCACGGCGGCGGGGATGTCGTCGTCCCGGAGAGGACGAAGGATGAGCCTGGGAGTGGTCAGGGCGAGGGCGAAGGGCGGCCAAACGGAGATCAGCTCGGTCATGAGGGAAGCCTAGCCGATGGGACGTTACAGCGGCCGGACGAGAACGCCGGTCGAACGGGACGACCGAACCGGCGACGGCCCGAGCGTGGGTTAGCTGCCGGTGTGGTGCGACAGCCCCAGGGACAGCCGCGTTCCGCCGGGTCCCTTCAGGACCAGGGCGATGGACTTGTCCGGCAGCTCGAAGACCATGGTCGCGTTGAGTGAGTCGCCCTGGCGAACTTCAGCCCGGGGGTTTGACGTCCACAGCGGCTTTACGTCACTGCCGCCCAGGCCGGTGACCACATACTGGGACGAATCCAGCGTGATGCCGGCGCCTTCCAGGGCGGTGAACTGCACCAGTACGCGGACCCGGTGGGTGCCCGCGGACGCGCCCTCCTCCAGGGCCTGCACATGCTCCGGCGGCAGCCAGCCGTCCTTCTCGAGCGGGACAACTCCGTTCACCCTCGCCATTCCGCCAGGGACAGCGGCACTCGCGCCCAACGGCACGCTTGGCTCCGGCTTCGCACTCAGGAACACATAGCCGAAGAACAATGCCAAGGCAGCGATGAGGGCCAGCGGTATCAGCATCATGCGTCTGCGCCTGCGTTTGGACGTCATTGCGGCGGGCGGCTGTTCGGTGGCAATCGAGGACATGCCCCGAGTCTGCGATGCCCAGCTTGGGAAAACCCTGCACGGGCCCCCGCATCCGGGCGGCTCCGGAGCGTTCCCTACCGGGCCGGTGGCTGCTCAGGCCCGGTTGGGGCGCGGCGGCCACTGGATATGCTCGCGCACATCCGTCAGGTTCACGGGCTCGGCCACGAAGAGATCATCGAGCATGTATTCGTCGACGGCCAGGATACGGATCCAGTGGCCGGGCTGCTGCGCCCCGCCGTCGAGGGCTTCGCTGGCCACGCAGACGCCGGTTCCGGCGTCCACCCGGATCCTTGTCCGGCCCGGTCCGCACAACGGCCGCGCCGGATCCAGCGGGCGGTAGCTGGCGTTTGGCGAAACCACAGTCTCCAGCGCGCTGCGGCCCTCGTGCTCCACCTCGCGCACGGGCTCAAGCAATTCCACGGCATTGGCACGGGGGAATTCCAGGGGAACGGGCGCATTTCCCGCGAGCTCCACCGGGTCGAGGGCCGCTCCGAAGCGGCTGTTGCCGAACGACGGTTCACCGTATGCCGCTTCCGGGCGGCGCCTGACCAGCCCGCCGTCGTCGTAAACGGGGGTGACCAGATGCGCCGGCAGAAGCCATGACCGCCTGGTGGCGCTGACGTACAGGCCGTCGCGCGAGTCGTTGATGCCGGTGGTGCTGTGCAGAAGGGTTCCGTCCGTGGACTCAAGACGAAGGGCGCCAGGGCGGCGCAGCCAGGCGCGCACAGGGACCGTGCCGCCGCCCTCGGGCGTTTCGCGGTATTCGAACCTGAGGGACTGCCACTTCCAGGGGGACGAGCGGCAGAGGTTCCGGAAGGATGCGACGGAATCCGAGGGCGTCGAGGCCCCGCCGTGTTCCTGCCGGTGCTTGGCGTCCCAGGTCCCCATATCCACAGTTTACCCACGGGTCCAGCGGCGGACCGGGCAAATCCAGTAGCATCCGAGAGTGATCCAACGACTTGGCGAACTCTGGGAAGCAGCACCGCCGGCCTTCTGGCTGGTCCTGGCCGCGTGCGCTTATTTCGCTGTGATGGCCGCCCGGCTCACGGTGATCGATGTCCGCCACCATCTTTTGCCGAACCGGATCGTCTTCCCGTCGTATGCGGTGGCGGGCGCGCTCCTGCTCGGGGCCGTGATCAGTCTGGCCGTGTCGGCTCAGGGCAGCGGGAGCGTTCCGGCCGCCGCCGCGCAGCTGTTCGGCGTGCCTGCGCTCCGGATCCTGGCCGGGGGAGCGGTGCTGTGGCTGTTCTACTTTGTCCTGCGGCTGGTGTATCCGCCGGGGATGGGATTCGGTGACGTTAAGCTGGCGGGGGTGCTGGGCATGTACCTGGGGTATCTGGGCTGGCCGCACATTTTCGCCGGCACCTTCGCCGCCTTCCTGCTCGGGGGTTTGTGGAGCATCGGCCTGCTGGCGTCGCGGCGCGGAACGCTCAAGTCGGCCATTCCGTTCGGGCCCTTCATGCTCGGAGGAGCGGCCGCCGCAATGGTGCTGCTGCCGGCTTGAGCAGCCCCTGGGAGGGAACGCACATTTGAGCACCCCCTCCTCGCGACAAGCGGGACTAAAAGGCAGGGCCGCCGCAACCCCAAAAGACTGCGACGACCCCGCAACTTCCCCCGGACTATTGCCCGGCGGAGGGTCGGCTGCGCTGGCCGGCCAGCTCGCCGTCGTCGTTCTTGGCGTTGCCGGCCGGCTCACTGTCAGCGGGAGCGTCCAGCGCCTCCGCGGATGCCGCGATGCCGACGACGGCGGCTCCACCGGCACCGTGCCGTGCAGTCTCCAGCCGCGCAGCTTCCAGCCGCTCGGCCTCCTCGCCGCCCACAGCTTCGCCGCGGGCCACCATGCCGGCCGTGTCCGAGAGCGGGATCTGCTTCAGGGTCAGTGCCAGGATCAGCGCGATGCCCAGGAACGGCAGCAGGTACCAGAACACCGGTGCCAGCGAATCGGCGTAGGCGTTCACGATGGCGTCCCGGAGCTGCTCCGGGAGCCGGCTGAGGGCCTGCGGGTCCAGCGTCCGGGTGGACTGCGTGGCCTGCTCGGCTGAGGCGCCGGCACCGGTGAAGGCCTTGCCAAGGGACTCAGACAACCGGGACGTGAAGATGGAACCGAACACGGCCACGCCCAGGGACGCGCCCACTTCGCGGAAGTAGTTGTTGGTGCTGGTGGCGGTTCCGATCTGGTCCGCCGGGACGGAGTTCTGGACCACCAGGACGATGACCTGCATGATGGAGCCCAGGCCGGCGCCGAACACGAACAGCTGGACGCAGATGACCCAGATCGGGGTGTCTGCCGTCAGGGTCGTCAGCCAGAGCATGGCACCCATGGTCAGGACAGCTCCCAGGATGGGGAACATCTTGTACCTGCCGGTCTTGGAGATCCGGATCCCCGAATAGATGGCCATGCCCATGAGGCCCACCATCATCGGAAGCATCAGCAGCCCGGACTCGGCGGCCGAGGTCCCTGAGGACATTTGCAGGAACGTGGGCACGAACGCGATGGCGGCGAACATGCCCAGGCCCAGCGTAAAGCCGATGGCCGTCGAGTTGACGAAGATCCGGTTCCTGAACAGGCTCATCGGGATAATGGGGTCCTCAGCCCGGCGTTCCACCATGACGAACGCGGCAGCAGCCACAACCAGGCCGGCACCGAACGCCCACGTGAGGGGCGAATCCCAGCCTTCGTCCTTCTTGCCGCCGAAGTCGGTGAAGAAGATCAGGCAGGTCGTGGCTGCGGAGAGCAGCAGGACGCCCAGGACGTCGATCCGCTTCTCGGCCTTCTTGTTCGGCAGGGTCAGGGTGAACCAGGCGATGGTGAACGCGGCGATTCCGACGGGGATGTTGATGTAGAAAGCCCATTCCCACGTGAGGTGGTCCACGAAGTAGCCGCCCAGGAGGGGCCCGGCAACGGCTGAGAGACCGAAGATGGCGCCCAGCGGGCCCATGTACTTGCCGCGTTCCTTGGCCGGGACGATGTCGGCGATGATGGCCTGCGAGAGGATCATCAGGCCGCCGCCGCCGAGGCCCTGGACGGCACGGAACACCACGAAGCCCCAGAAATCGGTGGCGAATGCGCAGCCGACCGAGGCGAGCGTGAACAGCGCGATGGCCACGAGGAACAGGTTCCGGCGGCCAAGAACGTCACCAAACTTGCCATAGATGGGCATCACGATGGTGGTGGCGAGCAGGTACGCGGTGGTGATCCAGGCCTGGTGCTCCACGCCGCCGAGTTTACCAACGATGGTGGGCATGGCGGTGGACACGATGGTCTGGTCCAGGCTGGAGAGCAGCATGCCGGCGATGAGCGCGGAGAAGATGATCCAGATGCGCTTCTGGGTCAGGAGCAGCGGTTCGGCTGCTGCCTTGGGTATGACGGCGGTGCTCATTTGCTTCCTTCTGTGGAGGGTGATGGGGTGTCCGCGGACGGGGATGCGGGGCGGGAAAACGGCTGGGACAGCAGTAGCCTCGCACCCTCGAGATTTTCGATCAGGAGGTCCCGGTAGGGGCGGGTGTTGCCCTCGGAGAAATAGGCCATGCTGGCGTGCCTGGCGATGCTGCCCATCACCACAACAGCCATCCTGACCACCGGATGGTCCGGGGCTACGCCTTCCCTGGCGGCGACGACGCGGGCGAAATGGGCCTCCCGTTCCTCGGTGGCGCCGATGATTTTCAGCATCAGCTGGGGTTCTTTCTTGATGACGCCGATCAGCTGCCGGGTCTCTTCTTCGGAGGCGCTCATCCTTTCAGACAGGTGCAGCGACAACTCCGCAAGATCCTGAAGCAGGCTGGCCGAGATCTCTCCCGCGGGGGACGTGCTACCGCCCCGGATGAAGTCTTCGAAGAATTCCTCGGGGTGTTCATCGTCAACATGCCCCAGGATCGCGTCTTCCTTGGTGGGGAAGTAGTTGAAGAACGTGCGCCGGGAGATGCCCGCCTGTTCGCAGACGTCCTCCACGGTGTAGCCGTTCAGGCCGCGTTCCGCAGTCAGGGAACGCGCGACGGCGGTAATCGCCGCCCGGGTTGCCGCGCGCTTCCGCTCGCGAAGGCCGCCCTCAATAATTGCACTCTTGGTCACATAGTAAATTTTTGCACTACTTCATCTAGAGTGCAACTTTTGCGATATTATCGGTGGCCGTACCTAGCCTGTTCCTGCCCAGCACTATCGCTGGCACCAGGTGGCACCGGCGGGACCGGGGCCGGAAATGGGGAAGCATGACAGACACAGGGCTTACACACGTTTACGTGCTCAGGCCGGTGCCGGCTGTCCCTCGCCCAGTTCGACGACCCCTACGAGCGGGTGTACGAATCTGTGGACATCCAGGATGTCCCGCCGCTTGTTCTTCAGCCCAGGGGATCCACTGCCCTGCACGATGTCATGGTGCGCCTGATCGGTGAAGCCGGGGCGGAGCTTGCGGCAATGCCGGCACACGAGCGTCCGGGGACTGTGCTGGTGGCTGTCCTGACCGACGGCCATGAGAACGCCTCCCGGGAAGCGAACGGAGCCATGGTCAAGGGCCTTGTGGAACGGCAGCAGATGCAGTGGGGATGGCAGTTTACCTACCTCGGCGCGAACCAGGATGCCGTTCTGACGGCCCAGGGCCTGGGGATCAGGGCCGAGGACGCGCTGACCTATGCAGCTGGAAATGTGGACGCCGCCTTCAGCGTCCAGTCTGCCAAGACGCGCAGGCTGCGGGAGGCACGGGTCTCCGGAGCCACGCTGGAGCAGGCAGCTGCCGCGGCGTCCTACACTCCGGAGGAGCGGAGAGCGGCAGGAGGGCCGGGGGCAGACGCATAGCCGGACTGCGTGGGCCGGGGGAGAACGACGCCGGCCGGCACCTTCCACTGGAAGGCACCGGCCGGCGTCGGATGCGTGGCTCTGGTAGCGGAGACTATGCCTTGTGCGGCGGGCGGGTCATGGACATGACGTCCAGGGCGGTGTCGAGCTGCTCTTCCGTCAGCTCGCCACGCTCCAGGAAGCCCATGGCTACAACGGTCTCGCGGATGGTCAGTCCCTCGGCGACGGCCTTCTTGGCGATCTTCGCTGCGTTCTCGTAGCCGATGTACTTGTTCAGCGGAGTAACGATGGACGGCGATGCCTCGGCGAGGAAGCGGGCCCGGTCGACGTTGGCGGTAATGCCGTCGATCATCTTGTCGGCCATGACGCGGCTGGTGTTGGCCAGAAGGCGGACAGATTCGAGCAGGTTCGCGGCCATGACGGGGATGCCCACGTTCAGTTCGAAGGCGCCGTTCGTTCCCGACCAGGCGATGGCCGTGTCGTTTCCGATCACCTGCGCGCACACCATGATGGAGGCTTCACAGATGACGGGATTGACCTTGCCCGGCATGATCGACGAACCCGGCTGCAGGTCCGGAATGGCGATTTCGCCGAGTCCGGTGTTGGGGCCGGAGCCCATCCAGCGCAGGTCATTGTTGATCTTCATGAAGGAGATGGCAATGTTGCGCAGCTGGCTGGAGGCTTCGATGAGGCCGTCGCGGTTGGCCTGCGCCTCGAAGTGGTCGCGGGCCTCGGTCAGCGGCAGGCCGGTGTCGGTGGCGAGCAGTTCAATGACGCGCTCCGGGAAGCCAGCCGGCGTGTTGATGCCGGTGCCCACGGCGGTGCCGCCGAGCGGGACTTCGGCAACCCGGGGGAGGGAGGCATTGATGCGCTCGATGCCGTAACGGACCTGTGCGGCGTAGCCGCCGAATTCCTGGCCCAAGGTGACCGGAGTGGCATCCATGAGGTGCGTGCGGCCGGACTTGACCACGTCCTTGAACTCCACGGCCTTGCGCTCCAGCGACTCGGCGAGGTAGCCGAGGGCGGGAATGAGGTCGTTGATCAGGGCCGAGGTGGCGGCCACGTGCACCGACGTGGGGAACACGTCGTTGGAGGACTGCGAGGCGTTGACGTGGTCGTTGGGGTGGACCACCTTGTCGCTGCCGGCAGCCTTGAGGGCCCTGGAGGCAAGCTCGGCAATAACCTCGTTGGTGTTCATGTTCGAGGACGTGCCGGAGCCGGTCTGGAAAACGTCGATGGGGAAGTCGCCGTCGTACTTGCCCGCGGCCACCTCATCGGCAGCTTCGGCGATCGCCTTGGCCAGCTCGCCGTCGAGCACGCCCAGTTCTGCGTTGGCCTGGGCAGCGGCCTTCTTTACCCGCGCCAGAGCCTCGATGTGGGCACGTTCAAGGGTTTTGCCGGAGATCGGGAAGTTCTCGACTGCACGTTGCGTCTGCGCGCGGTACAGGGCGTTCACGGGGACGCGGACTTCGCCCATCGTGTCATGTTCAATGCGGAACTCTTCAGTGGAAGTCATGGGGCTAGCTTAGGGCGATCAGGGGCCGCACCGAAAACCGTGAACTGCTTGCTACGGGCCTGCTGACCGGGCGCTCCCGGCGGGGTTTTAGAGCTCGCCGATTCCGGAAACAAGGTCCGCGCGGCCCTCCGCGAGGCTGTAAGAGAGGCCGATGACCGCCGCCCGCCCCGTTTCGATTGCGTCGGAAATCACACGGGAGCTGTCCACGAGCCGCTGCGAGGTCTGCTTGACGTGTTCCACCACCATGTCGTTGACCTCGGTTTCGCCATTGCGCAGGGACGTCAGGACGGACGGCGTGATGCGCTCGACGAGGTCCCGCATGAAGCCCACGGGCATCTGGCCGGTTTCCACGGCCGACTTCGTGGCACTGACCGCGCCGCAGCTGTCATGGCCCAGCACCACGATCAAGGGCACGCTCAGCACGCTGATGCTGTATTCAAGCGATCCGAGCACGGCGTCATCAATGACCTCGCCGGCGGTGCGCACCACGAAGGCGTCGCCGAGGCCCAGATCGAAGATGATTTCTGCCGCGAGCCGGGAATCGGAGCACCCGAAGATCACCGCGAAGGGGTGCTGGTTTTCCACCAGGGAGGACCGCCGCGAGGCGTCCTGGTTAGGGTGCGAGGATTCACCGTTAACAAAGCGCTCGTTGCCTTCGCGCAGACGGCGCCAGGCCAGGGCGGGAGTCAGGTAGGTTGCCACGGCCCCTACCTTACGGCTTGGGGCTCGGTGACGGTGAAACTGTGACAACCGGGTTACTGTCGAGGGACTTTACGACGGCGGCGGCCAGTACCGAAAACTCGTCCAGTTGCGCACTCCCACTGAGGACAACGGTGGTCCCCCGGTGGTTCAGCACCATACTCCGCTCACCCTTGCCGGTGTCCCGCAGTTCCCATTCCTGCCCGCCGGCATTCCGGTTTCCGGTCACTGGGGCATTCTTCGTCTGCTGCAGGAGCCAGGTCGGGTTGGCCTTCCGCGTCTGGACCAGCCCGATGAACGCTTCTTTCGGGGTGAGGTATCCAACCTCCCAGGTGGGGACGCCTGTTCCGGTGCCGGCTTCCCAGCGGGCGTAATTTGGCTTGAATGTGTCGCCCGTTTCTGGGGCGACGGGTGTGAATCCCGCCACATCCACCGCGTGTGTGGCGACCGCGCTCACATCGATGTTGGGGCGGTAGCCGTCAGTCTTGGGTGACGGGTTCATGAGGACGATCGGCAGGAAGGCGGCGATGCTGACCACCAGCGCGACAATCATTCCGATGACGGACGCATTGGCCCGCTTGGCCGCGGCGGCGGGGATTACCGGCTTGACCGCCTGGGTAGCCGGAGCCGGGGAAGAGCCGTGGCCGGCTGCCGGGCTGGTGGGGGCGGACTGGTCCTGCGTTTCACTCACCCCTCTATAGTCGCCCATGCGGGCGCCGAACTCACATTCCCCGTGCCCGGCGGTGAGGAGTAACACGTGTTTCGCGTGGTGGTCATCCCATGACCTGGGACGCATAGCCCGACTATGATCAGTAGCAGAGGAATCACCGCAGAAGCCTCCTTCGGCACTGCGGGTCCAATGATCGCCACTCGAAGAAGAGGTTCACGTGTCACCAGCGTCAATGACCCAGAAGTATTCCACGCTTTCCCCGTCGCTCGCCGTCGGGATCGACGAGCCGGACCGCAACCTCGCACTTGAGCTTGTCCGCGTCACCGAAGCCGCCGCGATCGCCGGCGGCCACTGGGTTGGATTCGGCGACAAGAACAAGGCAGACGGCGCGGCCGTCGACGCCATGCGTTCCTTCCTCCAGACCGTCCACTTCAACGGCGTTGTGGTCATCGGTGAGGGCGAAAAAGACGAAGCTCCCATGCTTTTCAACGGTGAGCGGGTTGGGGACGGCACAGGCCCAGAGTGCGACGTCGCCGTCGACCCCATCGACGGTACGCGGCTGACCGCCCTCGGCATCAACAATGCACTGGCCGTCCTGGCCGTCGCCGAACGCGGCTCCATGTTCGATCCCTCCGCCGTGTTCTACATGGAGAAGCTCGTCACCGGTCCCGAGGCCGCCGACATGGTGGATCTGCGTTTACCCGTCAAGCAGAACCTGCACCTGATCGCCAAGGCCAAGGGCGTCAAGGTCAACCAGCTCAACGTCATGATCCTCGACCGTGACCGCCACCGTCCGCTGGTGGAGGAAATCCGCGAGGCCGGCGCGCGCACCAAATTCATCATGGACGGCGACGTCGCCGGCGCCATCGCAGCTGCCCGTTCCGGAACCGGCGTTGACGCGCTCATGGGCATCGGCGGAACGCCGGAAGGCATTGTTGCCGCCTGCGCCATCAAATCGCTCGGCGGCGTCATCCAGGGCAGGCTGTGGCCCACCAGCGACGACGAAAAGCAGAAGGCCATCGACGCCGGCCACGACCTTGAGCGGGTGCTGTCCACGAACGACCTCGTCTCCAGCGACAACTGCTACTTCGCTGCCACGGGCATCACCGACGGCGACCTCCTCAAGGGTGTGCGCTACTCCAAAGACAAGGTCCTGACGCAGTCGATCGTCATGCGCTCCAAGTCCGGCACGATCCGCTTCGTGGACGGCGAGCACCAGGCCAGCAAGTGGGAAGGCTACGCCCGCAAGAGCTAGTCCACCGACTCCATAGCGCGAAGCCTAAGTGTTCGTCCGCGCGAGGGTTTTGCGGAGTCTTTCGCGGAGCTTGCGGGCCACCTGGTAAGCCGCGTAGCGGGGCTTGTTGACGGGCAGGTCCCACGTTCCCGGGTAGGCGATTTCCCGGCCCCCGAAGGACTTCTTGAAGGCGGTGAAGCCGGCCCACTTGTGATCCGGCTGGTCAGCCGGCGCCACGCCCCAGAGGTCCACGTGCTTGAGGCCCTTGTCCTTGGCATCGGCCATCAGCGTGACCAGGAGCGGAATGCCGGCGCTGAGCTTGCGGTGGGTGTCGTCCATGGCAGCGTGGGCGTAGGTGCGCGTGTCTGCGGAATCATAGGCCAGCGCCGCCGCAATGGGGCCGCCGTGCAATTCGGCGACGAACAGGGTGGCCGCCCCGGCAGGCATCAGCGACGCCGCGACCCGGGTCAGGTACTCGTCGCTTTGCGGTTTGAAGCCATTGCGCCTGGCCGTCATGTGCAGGAAGTTCAGCAGGATGCGGATGTCGTCGGGATCCTGCGAGGCGTGGAACGTCACACCCTTCTTGTGGATGTTCCGGTAGAGGTTCCGGTTGACGGGCTTCATATCGGCCAGCACGTCCTTGAAGTCCCTGTCCAGATCCACGATCCAGCTCAGCTCGGGCTGCTGGTTGACGGGCGCAGGCTGCAGCCCGCGGCTCTTCAGTGCACCTGCGGCGGTCCCCGGTTCCAGGCCAGCCGTCACCGGCTCGATCCGGACGAAAACGGCACCGCAGGATTTCGCCACGTCCACGAGCTCAGCCAGCGCGGCGTCAAACGCGTCGACGGACTCAGCCACGGGACCATAGGGCGCATACAGCACTTTCCCGGACGGGTTTTTCTCCTCAACGGCCAGGAAGCTCCAGCCCTCGCCGGACCGCCGGTGAACCGTACGGCCGAGGGACCGCTGGAAGTCGGCCCACGCCTGGCTCTGCAGGAAGTATTCCACGGCGGTCAGGCTTTCATCGACGTGGTCACGGCGAAGGCCACGGCGGTGTCCGCGGCGCCCGAAACGGGGTGGACGTTGACAGGGGCGTGGGCTGCCGGAAGGAAGGCACTCGCGCCGCGGTTCAGCCGAAGGTCGCCCTTCGGCGAGTCCAGATAGACGGAGCCGGCAGTGACGATGATCACCGCGGCCCCCGATTGCGCCAGTGGCACCGGGCTTCCGTCCGGGAGCAGCTCGATCCTTTGGAGCTGGAATTCCCGGAAGGGCGGCTGGTACAGCTCCTGGCCGAGTTCTGAGACTTCGGCGCGGAGCATGGGCACACCCACCGACTCGAACGCGATGGTCTTCAGCAGCTCCGGCACATCGACGAACTTCGGCGTCAGGCCCCCGCGCAGCACGTTGTCCGAGGAGGCCATGACCTCCACACCCAGGCCGTGGAGGTAGGCATGCACATTGCCGGCGGGGAGGTACACGGCCTCGCCAGGCTCCAGCGAGAGCCGGTTGAGCAGCAGGGAAATCAGCACGCCGGGATCGCCCGGGTATTCGCTGTTCAGGCTCAGCACCGTGGACAGTTCCGGCTGGTACGGCGCCATGGGCGCGCCGGAGGTCAGCGCCGCGACGACCCTTAAGGTCGCCTCCGTGACGCCATCACCGCCCGCGATCAGCCGCTCGAACGCCGACCGGAGCGCCGCACGCTCCTCGGGCTGCGACAGGTCATCGATGACCTCGGTCAGGATTTCCGGAACGCCTGATCCGGAGAGCTCCAAGCACCCCGCCAGGTGAAGGAAAACGTCCCGGGACTTGGCCGGCTCGCGGAATCCGCACAGCGCGTCGAACGGCGTCAGCGCGAAGATCATCTCCGGTTTGTGGTTGTCATCCCGGTAATTCCGGTTGGCCGCGCCGGCGGGGACGCCGTCGGCATTCTCGCGGGCAAAACCGGCCCTGGCCTGCGCAAGGCTGGGGTGGACCTGCAACGAAAGGGGCTTTGCTGCGGCGAGCACCTTGGCGAGGAACGGGAGCCGGGGCCCGAATTCCGCCACCGAGGCGTCGCCCAGGAAATGAGCGGGGTCCTCGGCGATAAGTTCATTCAGGGCCACGGCCGTGCCGTCGGGCCTGCTGGCCAGGGAAGGTGAGTCCGGGTGCGCGCCGATCCACAGCTCCGCTTCCGGGCCGCCCGACTCCGGCCTGCCCAGCAGGCCGGCGATCGCCGTCGTAGATCCCCAGGGGTAAGGCCTGAGGACGTTATCGATTTCGTACACAGCCGGGTGTCCTTCTTTCTTGAAGCAGGTGTTTGTCACAAGGGTGCGCATTGGCCGTTGGTGGCCACGAGATCGCGGATAGCCTGCTCGTTTCCCTCGCGCTTGAGCTGGTTCAGCATCTTTTCGGTGATGGGCTCACCTTCCGGCGTGGTGGTCACCGGAGTGAAGTCCGACGACGACGACGACGGCGACGACGGCGACGGTTTGGTGACCGGTACGGCCGGTCCGGCTGCCGTCAGCCCGCTGCCGCCAACTGCGTATTGCAGCTGCAGCGCGTCGTCGGGCGCCGCGGCAGGTGACGGCTCTGAGCTCTGGTCGCTGAGCAGCTTCTTGACCCGCTGATGGATAACGTCAAAGTCTGGCACGGTGGAGAAGGATGCGGCAAAGTCCGGCGGCCCAATGGTGAGGCGGCTAACGTCMTTGCCTTTGGCTTTCATGGCAAGATCCACAAAACTGCCCAGCTGGCTTGAGGAAATGTTGGATTCCACCACCTTGGTTCCGGCGTTGGCGATGTCCTCGAACTTCGAGAGGAGGGTCGCAGGATCCAGCTGTTTGAGCATGGCCTGCTGGACGCACTGCTGCCGCTGGATCCGCGCGTAGTCGTCGACGAACTCCCGGGATCGCCCGTACCACAGCGCATGGAAGCCATCCAGCTTCTGGTCGCCGGCCGGAATCCAACCCAGCGGCATGCCGTGGATGCCGTTGGCCTCATCGATCATGTCGCCGCTGATCGGCACCCAGCCGCCGGCCTTGATCCTGATTCCGCCCATCGCATCAATGAGTTTCGCGAAGCCGTCCATGTCCACGAGCACGTAGGCCTGAACGGTGATGCCAAGGGTCCCCGATACCGCTTCCAAGGTGGCCTGGGCACCAGGGTCGGCAACGTCCGGATAAAGATCCTTGTACTTGTTGGTGACCTCGGTATTGATGGCGTTGATAAGGCATTCATCGCCGCAGTTGTAGCCCTCGGGGTAGATCTTCAGCATGGGGGAGCCCTCGCTGAACCGGGCGTTCTGCAGGTTGCGGGGGACCGAGATGATGGCCGTCTTGCCGGTCGTGGCATCAACGCTGAGGACAGACAGGCTGTCGGGGCGACGGCCCGTGCGGTCCGCGCCCGCGTCGCCGCCCATCATCAGGAAGTTGTAGCGGCCGTCCACGGGGTCGATGGCCGGGCCGTTGGCGTTGAAAATGCTGCCGATGGCGTTGCGGCTGACGTTGAGCAGGTACGCCGCGTAGCCGAGGGAGCCGCTGCTGGCAACCATTGCGAGAGCCAGCGCGACGCCGACCACGGGCCTCATGCGCGGCCGCAACAGCACGGGCCGGATCAGCCGCAGGGTGTTGATGAACAGCACCGCCCAGCCCACCGCCAGGGCGGTCAGGACCAGGACGATCAGCAGGGATGCCACGGGATTGGTGACAATGTTGATGAGCAGTGTCCGGTTGGTGAACAGCAACACCAGGGCGAGGATGACCAGTGCCCACACAGTCAGCGTGACCCGCAGGGCAATGCGGCCCAGCTTGCGGTCCCCGGCGGCGATCTGGGCGCTCCCCGGAACGAACAGGGTGAGGAGGATCAGCAGAAAGGCGCGCTTGGTACGGACGGGCGCAGGCGCGCTCGCCGGATGCCGGACGGGGTCCGTCAGGAGCCCCTGGGATGGCAGATCAGTGTTGGACATGAGAGTTCCTTAACGGCTGCCCCGGAGAACCACGTTTCCTTCGGAGAAGACTTCATTGACCTTCTGCCGGAGGTTGGCGCCTTTCCGGCTGGCCACGTCATTGAGTTCCTGTGCGAAGTCCAGAAGATCGGTGCGGAGGCGGACGGCGAGATCGTCCGTTCCCGAGGCCAGCATCCGCACGGCGAGCAGGCCCGCGTTCCGGGCACCGGCGATGGCGACGGTGGCGACCGGTACGCCCGCCGGCATCTGCACGATGGACAGCAGCGAATCCATGCCGTCCAGGGTCTTGAGCGGGACCGGAACCCCGATGACGGGTAGCGGCGTGACCGAGGCGAGCATCCCCGGAAGGTGGGCGGCGCCGCCGGCTCCTGCAATGATGACGCGAAGACCGCGCTCATGCGCCGTCTGGCCGTACCGGATCATCTCGGTGGGCATGCGGTGGGCCGAGACGACGTCGGCCTCGAAGGCGATGCCGAACTCCGCAAGGGCATCGGCGGCGGCCTCCATGACGGGCCAGTCCGAATCCGACCCCATGACGAGGCCGACCAGTGGGGACGGGCTGTCCGTTCCGGGCGTGGCGGCGGGTTCGGGGCTCATGCGTTCTCCTCGGTGTTGCCTGGTCCCGCGTCGGCAGGCAGCCTGCCGTCACGGATGATGTTTGCCACGGTGGTGGCCCGTTGCCTCAGGGACTGCACATCCGCCACGGAGGCGCCCACGAGATTGACGTGGCCGATTTTCCGGCCTGGCCGCACCGATTTCCCGTAGCAGTGGACTTTCGCGGCGGGTTCCGCGGCCAGCGCTACTGGATAGGCGGAAAACAGGTCCTGGTTCTCGCCGCCCAGGAAGTTCTTCATCACCACGACCGTGCCGAGCATGTCGGTGGCTCCCAGCGGCAGGTTCAGGACTGCGCGGAGGTGCTGCTCAAACTGGCTCGTGACGGAGCCGTCCTGCGTCCAGTGGCCGGTGTTGTGCGGGCGCATGGCAAGTTCGTTGATGAGGAACCCGGCCCCGGACCCCGGTGTTTCGAAGAGCTCCACGGCCATGACGCCGGTGACGCCCAGTTCGTTGGCGATCCGCAAGGCCGCATCTTCGGCGGCCGCGGCGACCTCGAGGGGGATGCCTTGCGCCGGAGCGATCACTTCGTCGCACACGCCGTCAACCTGGATGGTGTGGACCACGGGCCAGGCCCGGGATGCGCCGTCCGGCGTGCGCGCCACAAGCGCAGAGAGCTCACGGCTGAACTCCACCTTGGCTTCCGCCAGCAGAGGGCTCATGGCCTCGAACCAGTCGGCGCTGTCCGCAGCCTCTTGGGGCGATCCGACGATCCGCACGCCCTTGCCGTCATAGCCGCCCCGGGGCGTCTTGAGCACCACGGGCCACCCGGTCTCGTCGCCGAAGCGGACCAGGGCGTCCACGTTGTCCACGGACGCCCATGCCGGGTTCGGCAGTTCGAGGCGGTCGATGGCGGCGCGCATCACAAGCTTGTCCTGGGCATTGATCAGCGCGTCCGGGCCGGGCTGGACGTTCACTCCCGCCGCAATGAGGGCGTGCAGGTGGTCAGCCGGCACGTGCTCGTGGTCGAAGGTCATGACGTCAAGGCCCTCGGAGAACTCCAGCAGGGCAGCCAGATCCTTGTAGTCGCCGACGGGCGCGTTGGGCACGGCCGATACTGCGGAGACGTCTTCACCTTCGGCGAGGACGCGGAGTTCGAAGCCTAATGCTGTGGCGGCGGGGGCCATCATGCGCGCAAGCTGGCCGCCGCCAACCACGCCGATTACTGGAAAAGTCACAAGTCTCAGCCTACAGAAAAGGAACGGGGTTACCGGCTTTCATGGCAGTGAAGCCCGGGAAAGTCCCGAAATTCTACGGCGGGACAGGGCAAGGGGGAGCCGCTGGCTGCAGCCCGGTTGGGGCCGCTCCCAGCAATCCGGGCTAAAATGGGACTTTGGCCCATCGGCCCCACTATTCATACGGCCACGGAGGGTCATGATTAACACACTTGCAGAGCGCATCCGGGGACTAGCCTCGCTTTTCTGGCGCGAGGTGGCGAAATTCGGTGCCGTCGGCGGTGTGGCGTTCGTCATTGACAACGGCCTGACCTTCTACCTGATGCACGGTCCCATGACGGACAGCGAGGCCAAAGCCCGGTTCGTGGGTGCCACCGTTGCCACAATCTTTTCCTGGATTGCCAACCGCCTGTGGACTTTCCGCCACCGCCGCCAGGCCAATGTCCTCCGGGAATTCCTGATGTTCATCCTCATTAACGGCATCGGCATCGGCATCTCCACCGGCTTTACTGCCTTGGCCAAGTATTCGATGGGCGTCACCGACAAGAACATGCTGTTCGCGGCCGGTGTGGTCGGAATCCTGGTGGCAACTGTGGTCCGGTTCTTCGCCTACAGGTTCCTTGTGTTCAACCAGGAGCTGGACCAGGAGCCGGAGTTCTCGCACGACCACGAGCTCATCGAAGGCCACCACCATGCCAACCATCCGGCTGCGGGGCAGCCCGAGCCGGCGGCAGAGGATCCGGAAGTCTCCGCCCGGCAGGATTAAGCAGCGGGGGATTAGACGGCGCCGGACCAGACGGCCGGCGCTTTTCCCTCAGTCCCCGTGGACCCGTTCCGCGGCGAGCAGTTTGTCAGTGAGTTCCACGTCCCCGTGCACCAGCACCACTGAGCCGTCGTTCTTCCATGCACCGAGCGCGTTGGCCAGGGCCGCCTCCAGCCCGTCGTTTGCGCGGACGAGCAGTCTGGTGCCGGACTCGTGGCCGGCCGCGAAACTGTCCAGTAGTTCCGCGTGGCGCACGGCCGCCCCGCTCGAGCTCCGGACTGCCGGATGCCCCGGATCGGGGTCGTTGTGCGCCATGAAGACGTCACCGTGTGACCGGACCTCCGCCGCGTAGTCGATCACACCGGAGGGCAAATCACCGGGCCACCTCATTGCCAGGGCGGGAAGCGGCACAGCAACCACGGCGTCGAACCCTTCTCCGGCCTGTGCCGGATCGTCAGTTGCGAGCAGGTCCGCGCCGTTGTCGTCCAGAACGACCTCCATCCCCAGCTGCCAAGCGGCGAGGGCCCAGATGATGGATTTCCAGTGCGCCGGGAGGTCCAGCCGGAGACGCATGCCGGGTTCGGCGTCGAGGTCGTCCTGCAGCAGGTTGCTCGTCTTGGCCACCCAGTTATCCAGAACACGGCCGGAGAGTTCCACGCGTTCCGCGTCCGGGCCGTACCAGGTCAGGCGGGGTGACGTTGAGTGGCCCGAGCGCAGGGCCGTCATCAGATCAGTGGCCGGGATATTCATGGCTTCATCTTGCCACGCACGTCGCCCGTGTCCACCGGGTGCGCGGTGCTTTCCGGGCACCACCGAAGACGTCAGGTTCAAGACGATCTATGATCTGCGACACATAAGACTTTCTAACGTCATTTGCGTTAACCCGTATTCATCTCCCGTTTTCCGCGGAATTGCGCAGATTTTATGCCAGGTAGTAAGCTCGCTGTCAAATTTCAGGCGTGTCGGCCATGGACTGCGGAAAAAATTCCCGGGCGTGGCGCGGCACCTGATCGGGTCCGGAGTTGATTATTATTCCTCGCGGCTTGACTCCCCCTAGTTACACGCGTGTAATTAGTTATCGAAAGCCACCGCGAAGTCTCGGGCACACAAACCTAGTGCCCTGAGTGTCCGGCAGGCTGCACAATTCAGGAGGGGACGCCATGGGGCAAGAGCGTATCCATGAAGATGCCGTTGTGGCCGGCCAGGCCACGGCAAAATACCGTTCACGCGGCGTGCCAAGCGATTGGTACGTAGATCCGGCTGATCCGGACGCCGCCGAGCGGTATAACCTGGACACCGCCTCGTCCCTGCAGGACCAGGCCACCGCCTTCCTTGCGGCGCACGAGGCGCTGCTGGGTGGAAGCCCGGAGCAGGATGAGGATCTCAACGATCCGCCCATGGAGCTCCGGAACCCCGGCGCCGGCACGCTCGCACAGCCCGTGTGGATCGGTCTGCCCCTTCAGCAGGACTTCGACGACGAAGGCGAGCTCGGCTGGCAGACGGATGCGCTGTGCGCGCAGACTGATCCTGAAGCGTTTTTTCCGGAGAAGGGCGGCTCCACGAGGGACGCGAAGAAGGTTTGCGGCGCCTGCAACGTGCGGTCGCAGTGCCTTGAATACGCTTTGGCGAATGATGAGCGTTTCGGTATTTGGGGAGGCCTCTCCGAGCGTGAGCGCCGTCGGCTGAGGAAGCGGGCAGTCTAATTCTTCAGGAAGTACACGTCACTGCCGTTGTGGTTGCCCACAACGGCAGTGCCTATCTCCCCAGGACCCTGGCGGCACTGGCAGGTCAGACCCGGCCGGCAGATCTGGCCATCGGCGTTGATACCGGTTCGCAGGACAATTCGGCTGCCCTCCTTGAACGGGCGCTCGGCGCCCCCAACGTCACCGGCATCAGTGCGGGCAAGACGGGAATGGGCGTCGCCGTCACGGCCGGGCTGGCCGCCCTGGCGCCGTGGAACGCGGAAGCCCCGGATGCGGCCTCAGAATGGATCTGGCTGCTGCACGACGACGCCGCACCCGCCCCCGAGGCGCTGGCCGAGCTGCTCCACGCCGTGGAGCGTGCGCCGTCAGTCACCGTGGCCGGCTGTAAGCAGCTGGACTGGGACGCAAAACGCAGGCTGATCGACGTCGGCCTTTCCACGAGCCGTTGGGCCGAACGCCTCACCCTGATCGAGGCCGATGAGCTCGACCAGGGCCAATACGACGGCCGTTCTGACACTTTCGCTGTCAACTCTGCCGGCATGCTGGTCCGGCGCGACGTCTGGGAGCTCCTGAAGGGGTTTGATCCCGCCCTGCCCGGTACCGGCGACGACGTCGACTTCTGCTGGCGTAACCGCCTTGCCGGTCACCGGGTGGTAGTGGTTCCGAGCGCGAAAATGTTCCACGTGTCGCACCGCCCCCACGCTCTGGGCAATGCCTCGGCTGCGCGCCGGGCGCAGGTTCATCTCCGGCTCAAGCACGCCCCGCTGTGGCTGGTTCCCGTGCATGCGGTGGCCGCACTCCTCGGCAGCATCTTCAAACTGGTCTTCAGTATCGCGGTCAAGGACCCAGGGCACGGTTTCTCCCAGCTCGTGGCCACGGCCGCCGCGCTGGGCCGTCCGGCAGCTGTTTTCCGCGGCCGCCGGAATGCCGCACGCACGCGCCGTGTCCCGCGGTCTCTGGTGAACAAACTGCAGACGGAACGGCGCGAGGTGTGGAGCCACCGGCGCTCCCTCATGGAGGCGTTTGGCGCTGACGACGCACAGGCTGAGGGAAACGTAGCCGATTCGCTGGCGGAGCAGCCCACCGGCGACTCGACCGACGACTTCGCCGCACTCTCCACCAACGAACGGGGCTGGATAGGCAACGGGGCCCTCGCCGCCGTCATCCTCGCCAGCGCCGCGTCCTTTGCAGGTTTGGCAGGGCTCTTCCGGGCCGACGCCGTGGCCGGCGGCGCCCTGCTGCCGGTTTCATCCCGGCTCGAAGACATCTGGCACCGGGCATCCGGCTGGTGGATCGGGCTGGGGGCCGGGCTGCCCGGCCACGGCGACCCGTTCGGCTACGTCCTCTGGGTTTTGGGCGTGCTGGGCGGCGGCAACGCCAACGGCGCCATCGTCTGGCTGCTCCTGCTGGCCATGCCACTGTCCGGGCTCACTGCCTGGTTCGCCGCCGGCGCCCTGACCTCACTCCGCAGGTTCCGGCTGGCGGCCGCCTTGGTATGGGCAGGCGCCCCGGCCCTACAGATTGCACTGAACCAGGGGCGCATCGGGGCCCTCCTCGCTCACCTCATGCTGCCGCTGCTTGTCCTCGCGCTGCTGCGAGCCACGGGGACGGCCCTTGGACGCGGCCGCTTTTCCCTGCCCGCCCCAACCGACCGGCGTTTCATGGAGAAGCCTCCGCTGAAGCCGGGCATCAACGGGACGCCGTCGTGGACGGCGGCGGCAGCGGCCGGACTTTCCCTGGCGGTAGTTACCGCTGCGGCGCCGTCCCTGCTGGTGCCGGCCGTCGTCGTCATTGTCCTTGCGGGCTTCCTGCTGCGGGGGAGGGGTCGTACCCTGTGGTGGGCTCTCCTGCCCAGCGCCGCGCTCTTCATACCCTTTGCCCTGTCCACGCTGGACCGTCCCCGCGCCCTCCTTGCGGATCCCGGACTTCCGCTGGGCTTCGATGCTGCTCCGCTCTGGCAGCAGGTTCTTGGCCAGCCGCTGAGCTTTGAGGCAGCGGACGGGCTGTCAGGGCTTGGACTTTTCGCGGATGGCCCCGTGCCGTGGGCCCTGTTGCTCGCCCTCCTGGTCGGGGCTCCCGTGCTGGYGCTGGCCGTGGCCGCACTGGTTATTCCGTCCCGGCGCACCCGCGTTGCCCGCGCCCTGTGGGTGGCTGCCCTGATCGTGCTGGCGGGCGGCTGGCTGTCCGCCCACGTGGCCACGGGCGCCACCGCGGAGGCACTCGTGGCGCCGTTCCCCGGTCCGGCGGTCTCGGCCGCCATGTTCGCCTTCCTGGGCGCTGCGCTCATCGGCGGGGAAGGGCTCTTCTCCGTCTCTGCGCATTCCAGTCCAGCCGCGGGCTTCACGGCCGGCCAGGCTGCTCAAGGCCGCGGAAGACGCGCAGTCCTGGCGCGTTCCGCAACCGCACTGGCCATGGTTCTCCTGCTGGCCGGACCGCTGGCCGGACTCGCCGCGTGGACAGCCCAGAACGTGCTCCAGCCTGCGGCCACGGCCACGGCCGCGGGCGTGGCGGAGACGCCCGGCCTGGGAACTCCCCGGAGGGTGGATGCTGCCGATCCGCGGACGCTGCCGGCCACGGCGATTGACCGGGGCGAGGGGCCGGAGCAGACACGTACATTGCTGATCAGCATCGGCGAGGACGAAAGCTACGACGCCTCGCTCATGCGGGGCGGAGGCACCACCCTCGATGGCCTGTCCGCCATCGCGTCGGCCCGCAACATCCGGGGCAACCCGGGCGAAGAATCGGTCCGCGATGATGACGAGGTGACCGCCGCGCTGCGCACCACCGTGGCCACAGTGGTTGCCGGCCACGGAGTGGATCCGCGGCCCGAACTCGAACAACTCGGTGTGGGATTCGTGGTCCTGCGGTCTGCCGACACCGCAGCCCAGCTGACAGCGAGCCGCATGGACGCCGTTCCCGGCCTCGTGGCTGTGGGCCCGACGGACTCCGGCTGGCTGTGGCGGGTAAGTCCGCTGAACCAGGCCGTCCTGCAGCCAGCCGACGTTGCACACCGCGTGCGCGTCGTTGACGGCAAGGGCGCCACCACCAACCTTCTTCCGTCCGGGCTGACCGGCGTGGACACGGCCGTGCCGAAGGGGCCGGAAGGCAGGCTGCTGGTCCTCGCCGAACGCGCGGATCCCGGCTGGACCGCCTGGCTCGACGGGCGGAAACTGACCTCCACAACATCCGGCTGGTCGCAGGCCTTTACGCTGCCCCCGCAAGCCGGTCACGTGACGGTCCGCTACGACAACCCCTGGGCGCTCTGGGCGGGTATCATCCAGGCCGGGGTGATCGGCCTGACCGTCCTGCTGGCGCTGCCCATGCCGGCCCGGCGCCCCCACACCGGCCTGTCCAGGGACGAAGGCTCCCTGCGTAAGGAAAACCAGAATGCTTAACACAGAGAACGACGGCGGCACACCGGCAGCGCCGGCACCTGCACCTGAGTTCACAGAAGGTTCCGTAGCCCGAACCGGGGAGAGGCCCGCGCCGGCGAAAAAGGGCGAACCCAAACCGGCGAAGGGCGGGCCCCAGCAAGCGAAAAAGGGCGGGCCCAAACAAGCGAAAAAGGGCGGTCCCAAACAAGCGAAAAAGGGCGGCCGGCCCGCCCGCCGGGGAATGGTGGCCGGCTTGCTGTCGGCGGCAGCGATTGTTGCGGCCGGGGGCGGCATGGTGGCGGCAGCCTCGCTTGCGCCGCAGCCTGCAGGCAACCGGCAGCTGGAAGTTCCACTGGCGTCCGTTCCGGCCGGAAGCAGCCAGGACGTTTGCCCCGGCCCGGCGAAGCTGCTCGAGGGGACGCCTGTGGGTACCGACCCGCAGTTCAGGCCCGAGTCCGCTACGGCAAGGAGCAGTGTATCCGCGGCGGTTGTCGGTGCGGCGGGGGCACTGCTCCCGGGCAGCAGACTGTCGGCACTGGATGGCTCCGAGCTGGTGCGGATCGCGAAAGACCCCGGCTCCGCAACGGCTCCCGCCGGAGCCTCGGCGCAGCTTGCCGGAACCATCGCCCAGCGGAGCGTGAAGGACGTCAGTGTCCTGAGCGCCGACGCCCTGGGCAACCGGCAGGCAGCTGCCGCCGGAGTGATGAGCTACTCGGCAACGGACGGCGATCTCCAGGGGCTGGCCGCCGCCGCGTGCCAGGCGCCGCTGAATGACCTTTGGCTGGCAGGCGCCAATACGGCGGTGGGTCGCAGCAGCGTCCTCCATCTCACCAACGCGTCAACGACTCCGGCCACGGTCAGCCTGGAACTCTACGGCAAGGACGGGCAGATCAAGGCTCCCGGCAGCCGCGGGCTCCTGGTCGCACCGGGAACCACGCGGTCCATTGTGCTCGCCGGCCTCGCTCCCGGCCAGGAGCGGCTGAGCATCCACGCCCGCAGCACCGGCGGCCCCGTGAGCGCCTTCATCCAGCAGAGTGTGTTGCGGGGGCTGACGCCTGGCGGGGTCGATTTCATAGCTCCGGGTGCGGCACCCTCATCCCTCCAGGTCATGACGGGAATCGACATCCAGGATCCTGGCGGACTGGAATCGCTCACGAAGTCCCGTGGCTTCGGCGACGCCGCACCGTCCCTGCAGATCACGGTGCCGGGACCCGTGGACGCCGTGGTTGAAGTCAAGCTCTTCGGCCGCGGCGGACAGAAAGCGCTGCCTGGCGGCGGAGTTGTCACCGCCAAGGCAGGCACCGTGACTGAGGTCCCGCTGGCCGGCGTTCCGGCGGGGCAGTACACGGTCTCCGCGAGTTCGGATGTGGCCATCGCGGCCGCGGCGCGCGTCAGCCGCGGGCTGAAGACCGCCCAGACGTTGGATTTCGCGTGGGCTCCGTCAACCGGCAGGCTCGGCAGTCAGCACATAGTCCCGGTTCCCGGTGGCGGCGAGCGGTTCCTGGTCTTCGGTGCGCTGGAAGACCGCGCCACCATCTCCTACACACCCATTACGGCCGACGGTAAAGTCCGTCCGGCGGCTACCGCGGATATCGCCGGCGGAACCACCACGTCCCTGACGGTGCCGGACCGGATTGGGAAGTCGCCGGTCGTCGCCTACGTGGTTTCGGCAGCCGGCGGTGCAGCCTACGGCACCGTGCTCCTCGAACAGGAAGACAGGAACGACGTCGCCACTGTCGCCATAACGCCAGGTGCAGAGGGCCAGGAAAAGGTGCCGGTCAAGCTGGGATACTAGTCGGAACGGGGCCGGGCCGCGTGCCTGCGCCGTTAAGGGTCAGTAGCGCCGCCGGTAGACGGGGTCCAGGGTTTCCGGCGCCACACCCAGCATTTCGGCGGTGTGTTCCACCACGACATCGTGCACCAGGTCCTGCAGCTCCTCCCGGACCGGGCACCCCTGCTCGACAACCCGGCGGTACAGCGTGATGACCGGCCCTTCGTCCTCCGTGGCGGGCGTGTAGCAGCCCATCGGAGCGGGCGAACCGTCGGCCACCAGCTGCTCCAGGTTCGGCGGGATTTCGTCGACCGCAAACCGCACGCCGTCGAGCGTCTTTCCCCAGATGTCGTGGAGCCGCTGGGCGGAGTCCATGACGAGTTCGTCGAACCGGTCAGAGCGCGTCCGGTAGGCGGGAAGCGTGGGCAGCAACAGCTCGCCGCGAAGTCCCCGTCCATGGCGGTTGCGCCTCCGCCGCGCAAAGCTCCGCCCGGCGGCCGGGCCGGCGGCTTCCTTGGGAGCCCCGGGGTCAGCCAACCGGACCGTAAAACCCGAATCATGGTGCGATGACTGCATATACCGACTCTAAACCCGCCGGATGATTTGCGCGACATAATCCACGCCGGGCGGCACGGCCGTGGCGCGTCCGCCGTCAATGTCGGAATTCGCGCCGCACCCGGAGTAGTCTGTGATGTCGTGGGTGCTATCCGTCAATGTTCCAGGTCAGCCTGCCGCCAGTCCGCGGTGGCCACTTTGACGTACGTATACGCGGATTCCACGGCGGTCCTTGGACCGCTTGCCACCTACGCCGAGCCGCACTGTTACGACCTCTGCGCGCAGCACGCGGGTTCACTGACCGTTCCGCGGGGCTGGGAAGTCCTGCGCCTTGCCATGCCGTCCCAGCCGCCGCAGCCCGGGCCCGACGACCTGCTTGCCCTGGCCGACGCCGTGCGTGAGGCGGCATCCCGGCCGGCTGCCTCCGGAACCTCGCAGGGGCAGCGCGGCGCCCATTCCGCGCTCGAGGCGCCCGCCGGGGCGGAGGGCGTGCGCCGCGGCCACCTCCGCATACTGCGCGAACCGTCCTGAACCGCAACTGGCGGTAGGCTGGAAGCTGCAAATCCGTCAGCCACAGCGCGCCTTCGCCCAGCAGGGAGCATCAACCATGCCAAAGATCAGTCCCGAACTGTTGTCCGTCCTGCGGTGCCCGGTCACAGGCTCGGCCCTGACGCAGGAGGGCGAGGAACTCGTGTCGACGGCGGCGGCAGAGGGCGGCGAAAAGCTGCGCTACGCCATCGAGGACGGCATTCCGCTGCTTCTTCCCCCGGAACTGCTCGCCGCGGCGAACGCCGCCCGGTCAGACCAGCATGACGGCCCCGCCCCCAGCCCCGAAACCGCCAGCCCCGAAACCGCCAGCCCCGAAACTGCCAGCCCCGAAACTGCCGGCCTCAAGACTCCGGCCGCGCCCCCAGCCTGAAACTCCAGCCCGCACCGCAGAAGGCAAGACGCCGGATACAGCAAAGGACTCCCATGACTCTCGATTACAAGGTTGCCGACATCTCCCTGGCAGAGGCCGGCCGCCACCAGATCCGCCTCGCCGAGCACGAAATGCCGGGGCTCATGTCGCTCCGCAGGGAATTCGGGCCGAGCCAGCCGCTGAAGGGTGCGCGGATCGCCGGCTCGCTCCACATGACCGTTCAGACCGCCGTCCTCATCGAGACCCTCACCGCACTCGGGGCAGAGGTCCGCTGGGCATCCTGCAACATCTTCTCCACCCAGGACGAGGCCGCCGCCGCCGTAGTCGTGGGCACGGGGACCGTCGAAGCCCCCCAGGGTGTTCCGGTCTTTGCCTGGAAGGGCGAAACCCTTGAGGAATACTGGTGGACGGCCGAGCAGATCCTCACCTGGCCGGGCGCCGACACGAACCCCGAGCTGGGTCCGAACATGATTCTCGACGACGGCGGCGACGCCACGCTGCTGGTGCACCGCGGCGTCGAGTTCGAGGCAGCCGGCGCCGTTCCGGCCGCCGCAGCGAACGACCCCGAGGAATACGCCATCGTCCTGGATGTCCTGCGCAGGACCCTTGCCGAGGACCCGAAGAAGTGGACCCGGCTCGCCGCCGGCATCCACGGCGTCAGCGAGGAGACCACCACTGGCGTGCACCGTCTCTACCAGCTGGCGGAACAGGGCAAGCTGCTCTTCCCGGCCATCAACGTCAACGACTCCGTGACCAAGAGCAAGTTCGACAACAAGTACGGCATCCGCCACTCCCTGCCGGACGGCCTCAATAGGGCCACCGACGTCCTCATCGGTGGCAAGGTCGCCGTCGTCTGCGGTTATGGCGACGTCGGCAAGGGCGCCGCCGAGGCGCTCCGCGGCCAGGGAGCCCGGGTGATCGTCACCGAGATCGACCCCATCTGCGCTTTGCAGGCCGCCATGGACGGCTACCAGGTGGCCAAGCTCGAGTCCGTCCTGGCTCAGGGAGACATTTTCATCACCACCACGGGCAACAAAGACGTCATCATGGCCGAACACATGATCGGAATGAAGAACAAGGCCATTGTTGGCAACATCGGCCACTTCGACAACGAGATCGACATGGCCGGCCTCGGCCGGGTGCCCGGAATCAAAAAAGTTGAGATCAAGCCGCAGGTCCACGAGTGGGTGTTCGAAGGCGACGCCCCGGCAGGTTCCGATGCCAGGTCCATCATCGTCCTTTCAGAAGGCCGGCTCCTGAACCTGGGCAATGCCACAGGCCACCCGTCGTTTGTCATGAGCAACTCGTTCGCCAACCAGACGATCGCCCAGATTGAGCTGTTCACCAAGAAGGACCAGCCTGAGGGGGAGCGGGAGTACGCAAACAAGGTTTACGTCCTGCCGAAGATCCTTGACGAGAAGGTGGCACGACTGCACCTCTATGCCCTGGGCGTCGAACTGACGGAACTGTCCAAGGACCAGGCGGACTACCTCGACGTGGACGTGGCCGGCCCGTTCAAGCCGGAGCACTACCGGTACTGAGACTCGAACCGGTTCTGATTGCCCGGTCGTTCTGATTGCTGGACCTTCGTGCCGGGAGCCCTGAGCGGGCCTCCCGGCACGAAGGCCTGCCGCGCCGCCCGGACGGGCGCGGCCCTCCTGTGCGATAAAATTGACTGGTCAGCGTTTCTGCTGGGCACAGGGATGGACGCCGATTGGCGGCCCGGCGGGGGACATGGAGAACCAGTCATGACGGAAAAGAGCACCCGTAAGATCGGCAAGATCCTCGCGGTCGCTGCGATTTGCGCTGCTGTCGCGGCCGGCGGAATCGGCGTCGCCACCGCGCCAGGGTGGGCCAACCCCGCGCCGGAATCCGAGGCCTCCACCCCGGTCCGCAACGAGCCGGGCCTCGCTGCCCCTGTGGTCAAGGCCGTGGAACTTGGTGTGACCCCCACCGACGGCGCGAAGAGCGTCAATCCCGCCGTGGCACCCTCAGTCAAAGCCGTAAACGGCAAGGTCAAGGACGTTGTCCTGGCCGCGACGGCGGGAGGCGCGCCGGTCAAAGGAAGCGTGAGCGCCGATGGCACCACCTGGACCACCCTGGATCCCCTCCAGTTCAACACGGCGTACAGCTACAGCTTCACGATCGTTGACCAGGCGGGCCGGGAGACCAGGAAGGCGCAGACGTTCACCACCGTCGAAAGCGCCAACGAGGCGGATGCCGCCGTGTACCCGGAGAACGGCACCACCGTCGGATCGGGGCAGCCCATCGACATCGTCTTCAGCGAGCCAGTTGCCAACAAGGCGGCCGTGGAGAAGGCCGTCAAGATCACTGTTTCGTCCAAGCAGCCCGTGGCCTGGCACTGGTACTCGGACCAGCGCGTGCGCATCCGCCCCGAAAAGTTCTGGGCGTCCAACAGCCGGGTCGCCCTGGACATGAAGCTCTTCGGCGTTGATTTCGGCAACCACATGATTGGCAACTTCAATGCCAAAGTGCAGTTCAAGGTGGGACCCCAGAGGCTGGCCGTGGTGGACGACAACACGAAAACCATGAAGGTGTACTTCGACGGGAAGCTCGTGAAGACAGCTCCCGTCACCCTGGGCGGTTCCGACTGGCTGTCACCTTCCGGCTTCGCGGTGATCATGGAGCAGGAACGCCGCTCCAAGTTCAACGCCGGGAGCATCGGCCTCAAACCCGGCGACAAAGGCTACTACCCGCCCCTCACCGTGGAGTACGCCAACAGGCTCACATCCTCCGGGGTGTACGTCCACCAGGCCCTCGAATCTGCGTGGGGTTACGTGGGAGTGTCCAACGTGTCGCACGGCTGCGTGGGCCTGCTGCCCGCAGACGCCGTGTGGTTCTTCAACAACATGAAGACAGGGGACGTGGTCCAGGTACTCAACACCGGCGCGGCACCCGTTGAACCGCTCGAGGGTTACGGGGACTGGAACATTCCCTGGGCGCAGTACTCCAAGCGCTAGCCGACGGCATCCGCCGCCAGGCAGCCTCGCGGGTTATAACGAAATAGCGGCATGATTCCGGCTGCGCGGGTGTCACCTCGCCGTGCCGGAGTGCCTGACGGTAGGCTCTTCAGGAGATACACAGCGTTGCCTGGTCTCGACCCGGAGCGCGGACGCCTACGGAAGTGAAGCTGCAGTGAACGACAATACTCCGACCCCGTCCGGACGGCTCGATCCGCAGCTGGATCCGCAGCCGGGAGCCGACGATCCTGCGATTGATCCTGCCAACGATTCAGACGAGCCGGCGTTCGAATGGATGACGGCTGCCCCGTCGTCCCGGCCGGCCGACGGGCGCGGCCTCTCGGACCGCGGGAATGAAACCCGCAACGACGCAGTCCCCGCGAACGCAGCCATGGACGACGCAGCCACCGAAGGCAGCAGCCGCCGTGAAGACCAGGCGCGGGACGAACCAGCCCAGCCAGGCAGCAGGGCCGACCGCAAAGCAGCCGAGGCTGCCGCTGCGGACAATGCCACGGCTGAGGCGCCGGACACCGCCCCACCAGCATCCGGGCCCGCCTCAGGCGCCCACTTCAGCGAACCGCTGCCAACCTCGGCCCTCCAGATCCGCCCTCCGCGCGAAGACGTGGAGCGGCGCAACGCGGAGCGCGAGCAGGCGGCGAACGCCAAGCCGGTGCTGCCGCGCGTCATGCAGGTCCTGCTGGCTGTTTTCTACCCCGTGATCCTCCTGGTCCTTGCCGTGCGCGCAGTGACAAGTCCTCTCTTTCTCTGGGCGGAGTACCACCGCCCGGGCTTTCCGGGCGACGGCTATGGCTTCAATTCCGACGACCGCATGACCTACGGATCCTACGCCGTGGATTACCTGAGTAACTGGTCGGGGCCCCGGTACCTGGGCGAGCTGGTGAACCGCAGCGGGGAGAAGCTCTTCAAGGACGGCGAAGTCAGCCACATGGCCGACGTCAAGCTCGTCATCCTATCGGCGTTCGGCGCCGGAGCGCTCCTGGCGCTGGTCAGCATCGCAGCCATCATTTACCTTCGCCGCCGCAGCACGGGCGGGGTTCGGCGCGGCCTGTTCGCCGGTTCCATCGTCACGCTGGCGATCATCATCGGCCTCGGCGTGCTGGCCGTGCTGGGGTGGGAACAGTTCTTCACCGAATTCCACCGGATTTTCTTCGCCAACGGTACCTGGACGTTTGCCTTGGAGGACACGCTTATCCGGCTGTTCCCCGGACAGTTCTGGGTCGACGCCGGCATCGTCATCGCGGGGCTTGTCCTGGTCGCTGCGGTGGTTACGCTGATCCTGACGTGGCCCACGCGGCGCCGCCGCGGCCTGCCGAAGGCCGTCAAAAAGTCCCGGAAAAACGATGCCGCGGACCCGGAAACAGACGCCGAAACGCCATCAGGTGAAGACCGGCCAGTTCGACTCTAAGGCTTTCAGCAGCGAGGCCAGTCAGCCGTACAGCTGCTCGAAGCAATCGTGCCTCAGATCCAGGAAGGCATCCACATCCTGATCCGCCAGTCCTGGTACGAGATGATCTCGGCAGTCCACACGGGATAGAAGAAGGCCGAGAGCAGCACCGCCCCGACGACAAACAGGACCACCCCGTAGAGTCCTGACCGCCTGCGCCACAGCGGGTCAGTCCTTCGGCCCAGGACCAGGCCGAGGCAGTACACGAGGGCGAGGATCAGGAACGGCTCGAAGGACACGGCGTAGAAGAAGAACATGGTGCGTTCCGGATACAGGAACCACGGGAGGTAGCCGGACCCCACCGCCGCCAGCACGGCGCCGGCCCGCCAGTCCCTGCGGCCTGCCCACCAGAAGAGCAGTACCGCCAGGGAAACGGTGGCAGCCCACCAGATCAGCGGGTTTCCCACCGAAAGGATGGCCGATGTGCAGTGGGCAATATCGCAGCCGGGGGAGCCTTGCTTGGGGGATTCATAGTAGAACGACGTTGGCCTGCCCATCACCAGCCAGCTCCACGCGCTCGCCTCGTAGGGATGCTCCGAGCTGAGCCCCTGATGGAACTTGTAGGCCTCCAGGTGGTAGTGCGCGAGGGACCGCACGGAGTCCGGGAGCCAGCCCCATTCAGCGCTGGGATTCGTTCTGGCCCATTGCCGGTAGTATGCATCTGTAGACCGGAACCATCCCGTCCAGGTGGCGGCGTAGGTCACCGCGGCCACCGGGACGATGCTGAGGAACGCAAAGAGGCCGTCCTTGATGATTCCCGCGCTGATCCAGCTCCGGATGCCCGCGGTCCGGCGCGCACTCAGGTCCCAGAAGACGGTCAGGAGGCCGAAGCCGGCGATGAAGAAGAGCGCCGACCACTTGGTGCCGACGGCGAGGCCGAGGCAGACACCCGCGAGGACACGCCACCACCGGATACCAAGCCAGGGCCCGCTCAGGAGCTGCAGCCGGGACGGTCTCCCGAAGGGAGAGGCGGCCGCCTGCCGGGCCAGGCGGACCGCCAGCCGGCGGCGGCCGTCGTCGCGGTCCATCAGCAGCGCCCCGAAGGCAGCCAGGATCCAGAACATGAGGAAGATGTCCAGCAGCGATGTGCGTGACATGACCAGGTGGTGGCCGTCGACGGCGAGCAGCAGCCCCGCTGCTGCCCCCAGCACCACGGACCGGAAGAGTTTTTGGGCGATCAGCGCGAGCAGCGCAACGGACAGCGTGCCCGTCAGCGCCGCTGAAAAGCGCCAGCCCAAAGGGTTGTCCGGGCCGAACAGCCACATGCCCGCGGCGATCATCCACTTGCCCACAGGCGGGTGGACCACGTATTCCGGGGTAGTCAGGAGCACCCCCGGGTTGCCCGCGACGAATGAGTCGTTGGCTTTGTCCGGCCAGCTCCGCTCGTAGCCGCTGACCAGGAGCGAGTAGGCGTCCTTGACGTAGTACGTCTCATCGAAGACCAGGCTCCGCGGCATGTCCAGGCGGTCGAACCGCAGGACTCCGCCCACCGCGGCGGTCAGTGCCGGGACCAGCCAGAACCAGAGCCTGAGGGACGGCGGGTAATCGCGCCAGCTGCGGATGCCGCCGATAAGCCGTTGGCTCAGGGCTTCGACGTTAAACGCCTCCGAGGGCCGGCTGATCCAGCCGTGACCCTCGAGGCCGCGGCCCTCGGGTGCGGCGGAAGCCGGTGTACTGGCTGAACCGGCCGCGTCAGGCCGCACGGAGGTCTGCGTCACGTGCCCATGCTACCTTTTGCTGCCTTCTGCCGCCGTGCGTCTTCTGCAGGGGTCATTTTGCCAAGTCGTTCTGCAGGGTCTTCCTTCCGCGGGGACTTGTGCCGCGGGGCCGCTGGCCGGCAGTAGGCTGGACATGTGGACCACGAACCGAGCAAGCCGCAGACCAGCACCTCCGAACCGGCCGCGGACTCGGGGCCGGACATTTCCAGCGACCGTCACGGGCGCATCATCCTGGCGGCCACGCCCATCGGCAACGTGGGCGACGCTTCGGCCAGGCTCATCGAACTGCTGGGCTCCGCCGACATCGTTGCCGCCGAGGACACCCGGCGCCTGCACCGGCTGGTGCAGAGCCTTGACGTCACCGTGAGCGGACGGGTCGTCAGCTACCACGAGCACAACGAGGCCACCAAGACAGCAGAGCTACTGGACCAGGTCCGTTCGGGCAAGACGATTGTCATGGTGACGGACGCCGGCATGCCGGCGGTTTCCGATCCCGGGTTCCGCCTGGTTGAGGGCGCCGTGGCGGCGGGGCTCACGGTCACCGCCGTTCCCGGCCCCTCCGCGGTGCTCACCGCGCTGGCACTCTCCGGCCTCCCCACCGACCGCTTCTGCTTTGAGGGGTTCCTCCCGCGCAAGGCAGGGGAGCGGGCATCGCGGCTGGCGGATCTCGACGCCGAACGCCGCACCATGGTCTTCTTCGAAGCACCCCACCGGCTGGAACCCATGCTCCGGGCGCTGCATGAACGGTTCGGGCCGGACCGTAAAGCAGCCGTGTGCCGCGAGCTGACGAAGACGTATGAGGAAGTCATTCGCGGATCCTTGCGTGAACTGCTCCAGTGGGCGGAGACCAACGAGGTCCGCGGTGAAATCGCCGTGGTTGTGGGTGGCGCGCCGGAGCAGGCTCCGGGAACACCGGAGGATAATGTGGCCGCCGTCAACGAGCTGGTTTCGCAGGGCCTCCGGCTCAAGGACGCCGTGGCCGCCGTGGCCGAGGAGGCTCGAGTCAGCAAGCGGGAGCTTTACGCAGCGGTGCTCGCAGCGCGCTAATTCCAAGGCGGCTTGGGCTGTGCAGGTGCACAGCGGATGGGCTCACCTGTAGTGCGCGCATGCGTAGACATTGGAGAGACGCGGGCAGTACCGTGGCATTAAACCAGCCAAGAAAGCCGAAGGCAGCGGGCACCACGTCCGCTGCAGGAGCTGAACAACCCGCAACCCCAATTGCTGACGAGGGAGTCACCGTGTCTGTTATTGCACAGTCCACTGTTACCGCAGAGCGCGAAAGCGAACTGCTCGCATCTGTTCCCACTGGCCTGCTCATCAACGGCGAGTGGCGTCCCGCGGCGTCGGGCAAGACCTTCGACGTCGAGGATCCTTCCACGGGCAAGGTCCTGCTGAGCATCGCTGACGCGGGCCCCGAGGACGGCATGGCCGCCCTTGACGCGGCCGCCGCCGCGCAGGATTCCTGGGCGAAGGTCCCTGCCCGTGAACGCGGCGAGATCCTGCGCCGGGCGTTTGAGCTAGTTACCGAGCGGGCCGAGGACTTCGCGCTGCTGATGACCTTGGAAATGGGCAAGCCGCTGGCCGAGGCCCGTGGCGAGGTCACCTACGGCGCCGAATTCCTGCGCTGGTTCTCCGAGGAAGCCGTCCGTGCGTTCGGCCGATACTCGGTGTCCCCGGACGGGAAGTCCCGTCTGCTGGTCACCAAGAAGCCTGTGGGTCCGTGCCTGCTGATCACCCCGTGGAACTTCCCGCTCGCCATGGCCACGCGCAAGATCGCCCCGGCCGTTGCCGCCGGCTGCACCATGGTCCTGAAGTCCGCGAACCTCACCCCGCTGACGTCCCAGCTGTTCGCCGCCGTCATGCAGGAGGCCGGCCTGCCCGCCGGTGTCCTGAACGTGATCCCCACGTCCACGGCCGGTGCCACCACGGGCCCGCTGGTCAAGGATGCCCGGCTGCGCAAGCTGTCCTTCACGGGCTCCACCGAAGTTGGCCGCCGCCTGCTCTCGGACGCCTCCGAGACGGTGCTGCGGACCTCGATGGAGCTCGGCGGCAACGCCCCGTTCGTGGTGTTCGAGGACGCCGACGTGGATGCCGCCGTCGCCGGGGCCATGCTGGCGAAGCTACGCAACATGGGTGAGGCCTGCACGGCAGCGAACCGCTTCATCGTGCACGAATCCGTCGCGGACGAGTTCGCCGAGAAATTCGCCGCGAAGATGGCGGACATGACCACCGCCCGCGGCACCGAGGCGGACTCCAAGGTGGGCCCGCTGATCGACGCCAAGAGCCGGGACAAGGTCCACGAACTCGTCACCGATGCCCTCGCCTCCGGAGCCACTGCCGTCGTCGGCGGAGCTCCCGTCGACGGGCCCGGCTACTTCTACCAGCCCACCCTCCTCAAGGGCGTCACCGAAGGCACCCGGATCCTGTCCGAGGAAATCTTCGGACCAGTGGCCCCCATCATCACCTTCGGCACCGAAGACGAGGCCATCCGACTGGCCAACAACACCGAGTACGGACTCGTTGCCTACGTTTTCACCAAGGACCTGAACCGCGGTATCCGGATGGGCGAACGCCTTGAGACCGGCATGCTCGGCCTGAACGCCGGCGTCGTATCCAACGCAGCGGCACCGTTTGGCGGCGTCAAGCAGTCCGGCTTGGGACGCGAGGGCGGCCTCGAGGGCATCGAGGAATACCTCTACACCCAGTACATCGGCATCGCCGACCCCTACGCCGGCTAGCCTTCGCGCAACCGCCGCAGGCCGTCGCGGGCCCTGTTCCAGGAGCCCGCGGCGGCGCGTCCGGCTTTTGCCGCGACGCGGCCTGCGGCCCGGAAGGGCGCACCCGCGATTCTGCCGAAGCGGGACATGACCGACGGCGGCAGCCAGTCCGCGCGAAGCCGGCCGGGAAGGCCGGCGTTGCGGCGCAACGCCTTTCGCACCGCACGGATCTTGTCTGCCGCGGAGGGGTCCGGCAGCCGGACGGTCTCAGCGGGACCGGCCGTCTCAACCGGGCTGCCCGGCCGTCCGTACTGATGGCGTTCGAAGGCGCCAGTGAGGTCCGTCACCGCTGCCTCAGCCGCGCGATGCACCAAATCCTCCGAGGCTTCGGGCCCCGCTTTGTCGGACCGGATCAGTGCCGGTGAACCCCGGAAGCGGGCAGAAAAGGTGCGGGGCGTTTCACTGGGTACTGGCCGTACGCCATAGTCCGTGGCGAGGTCCTGAAGCTCAGCCCACGCGAGCGGTGCCATTGCCTGCCCCTTCTGCGCTGCCTGCCCGTTCCTCGCAGCCTGCCCGTTCCGGGCCGGTCCCCTCAGGCGCCGCCGCCGCAGGCTGGTTCGGAAGAGCCGCGGGGTAGCGGCAACCAGGACCAGCAGGAGCGCGGCTGCCGTACCGTAGAGCGCCGGAACCAGTTGGCTCCCGGAAGTGGTTCCCCCCGTCCCTGGAAGGGGGAGGGGTGCCGGTCCGGGCGCGGGAGCGGCAGTGGCACCACTGGTGGGCAGCAGGCCGTCGTTGTTCCCATCATTCGTGCTGGCCCCCCCGGAGGACGAAGAGTCCTGGGCATACGGCGGCACCACACCGCGCGACGGAGTGGGCTCGAACGGAACCCAGCCGAGTCCCTGGAAATACAGTTCCGGCCAGGCATGTGCGTCGCGGGCGTCCACCTCGAACTCGGGAAGTGCTCCCTGGCCCGCGACGGACACCGTGGCCCCGGTCAGTCTGCCCGGGGCATAGCCCACCGCGATCCGGCTGGGGATCCCCTCGACCCTGGCCATCACGGCCATGGCAGACGCGAAGTGGATGCAGTAGCCGCTCTTTTGTGTCAGGAAGTCCGCAAGCACGGACAAGCCGTTGCCGTCATAGCCGCCCTGGACCGGCGATTCCAGGGAATAGGTGAAGTCTCCGGCACGCAGGTACCTCTGGATTGCCATCGCCTTTTCATACGCGGTTCTGCCGTTTTGCGTTATGGAGTCGGCGGTTGTCCTGACGATGTCCGGCACGTTGGCGGGTGGTCTGATGAACTCGTCGGGGATCCCCCGCACGGGGGCCGAAGACTGGTCCAGAAGCTCCGTCGTCAGTTTCGGGGCCGAGGACCGGACCAAGTACTGCTGGTTTCTCGAGTTGGTGTCCGTGCCCTTGATGCTCAGTGTGGCAGGATCCCAGCTCCACCTGCCGGTCAGGCCGTTAACCGCCTCAGGGGCGTAGGGCACCGGAAGGTAAGGGCTGGTGAAATCCCCGGTATTGACAGCCGTGACCTCGCGGACCTGTTCCGGCGCCAGGATCTCATGGCCCACCTCCATGCGGCCGGCGCCCGCCCGTCGGGTCGAATCGCGGTCATCGGGTGACCAGGCATCGCCGTCGAACCGGTCCACGGTCACGGAGCGCAGATAGAGCGGGGTGGTCGCATTGGTGGCATACGTGATCCGGCCGTCGCCTGTCGGCTGGCGCAGGCTGTTCCCCAGGCTGATCATGGGGTTAAGGCCATTGGATGAGGCCCACGGATTCAGCCGTGAACCCTGGGGGAAGGTGCCCTCGTCGAAGCCCGGGATGACCAGCTGCAGCAGCAGTGTGGCCACCAGCGCAACGGCGCCGGTCATTGCGGCGCGCTTGACCTGGCCGGGATTCCGGGCGGTGTCAGCCTGGATGCGTGAATCCGGAGCGAACCACTGGCTGCAGGCGAGAATGAGCAGGAACCCGGCACCCGTTGCGAGGAATCCCGCCAGACCGACGCTTTGCGGCTTGATCATGGCCGGCACCACGAGTACGGCCAGCAGGCCCAGGCCGCTTGTGGCCGGCATGCCCAGTGGCAGGGCAAGCGCGTCCACGAGAATGACCACCAGCCCCAGGGCGGCGCAGGTGACGAGAACGATGCCGGCGTTCGGAGCCACCGGCGAGCTCTCGGACAGCACCGTCTCGCTGGCCCGGCGGAGATACCTGCCCAGCGCGGCCATGGTGGCGTCGGACGGGATGAAGCCCACAATGCTGTCCCGCCGGAAAAACGTGAAGGTCAGGATGAACACCAGCGAAACGAAGGCCCCCAGGGTGACCAGCAACGGCTGGGACCTCAGGGCGCGGAGTCCGGCCACGGCCAGGGAAACCACCACGATGGTCGTGAGCACGGGCAGGTACCAACCCCAGCCCCTGAGCACGCCGTTGAGGGACAGTGCCGCCCCGGCCACGGCGAACGCCACGGCTCCTGACATGGCCCACGGGTAGGCGCCGGCACCGGGCCGCCGCGGGCTCCGGCCGGGCGAGACTGGGGACGGCCGGGAACTGGCGTCCGTCTGGCGCTGGGGGGCAAGCGTCACCGCGCCACCCCCGCACCCCGGCGTACGTCGGCAGCCGCGGCTGAAAGGGCCCCTCCGCCTTCATCGAAGAAGGTCCACGCGGCGGGCAGTGATGTGGAGGCATCCACTGCGACGGCTCGCCAGCCGCCGAGGCGCAGGGCCTCAAGTGCATCGTGGGACTCCGCGGGCCTGTCGCTGATCACGATGGCGAAAGCGTTTGCGGCGTAGCCCGCGGCGGGCGCCAACGACCGGGCCTCGGCCAGCGTAATTTTGCCGAGGACCGCCAGAACCGGACCGCGCATTCGGTGGGCTGCGAGCTTGTCAATGAGCCGGTCGTCGAAGACAGCCTGCCCGTATTCGGTGCTCCCGGCATGCTCCCTGCGGGCCGTGTCATGGTCCCGGCGCATGTGGTGCGGGCCGGACAGCTGGATGGCGGCCAGGCTTTCGGCGATGGACTGGAGTCCGCCTGCTCCGCTGTATTCCTCATTGTCGGGTTCGGGTGCGGAGGGTGAGCGGTGAAAGGCAGGTTCCCCCGCGGCGTCCAGGAACCGGAGGGCGTAATTGCGCTCGGCGAGGTGCGCGCTGACGGACATGGTGGCCGTGACAGCCCACTCGAAGGTGTCACTTGTGATGAGGTCGTGGCCGTCATCACCGCCGGCACCGCTGAATACCGACCCGAAGCCGGTGGAGTACGCGATGAACCGCTGGTCCAGGATGATCGTCGCCTCCGGCGTGGTGACCGATTCCTCCTGCCTGACCATCAGAACGCCGTGGCGTGCGGTCGCGGGCCAATGGACCCGCCGCATCGGATCACCGTGCCGGTACTCCCTGGTCATGACGTCGTCGTCACTGGGATTGGCCCGGATCCGGGTTGCCGTGATGCCGTCGTTTCCCCGGGCCCCGGCCAGTCCCGTCGCAGGAAGTTCGACGGCGGCCGGCGTCACGGTAAGTGTGTCGCCGTCGTCAATGGTGTGCCTGTGCAGCGACAGCCCGAACGGATCTGTGAACTCGGCCGTCACCGGGCCGATCAGGAACTGCCCCCGCTTCCCGGAGCGGAGCCGGTACTCGTAGCGGCTCGTTCCGCCGCTGGCGGACCTGGCGGGAAACCGGAACGCCGGCGATTCCCCAAATCTCGTCGGAAGTCGTTCCTCCATGATCACCCTGCCAACTCCCGGGCCTGTCCTGGCAACGGCCAGCCGCACGGTGGTGATGGAGGCTGTTTCGACAGTGGACGGGCTGAACTCGCGGTACACGCGGAACCGGGGCTTGACCAGCCTGATGCCGGCGAGGGAAATAAGGGGCAGCACCACCAGCAGCACGCCCAGGGCGAGGAGATCCCGGCGGCCCATGAGTTGGGCGTAGAGCAGGGAAATGACACCGGCGGCGAGGAGTCCCCAGCCGCGGGAGCTGAAAAGGTGGCGGGGGAGGCTGTCGAGCAGTGCCACGGCGAATCCTGACTAGCGGCTGGGCCGCAGTTCGGGGGACGGCCGCGCGGTAGGCGCGCCCGGGGATCCGGCCGCCCTGGCTTGCCGGGAGGCGTGGGCGGACTCGGTCATCTCCTGACTGACGGGAAGCTTGGCGAGTACTCCGCGGATCACGCTCTGCGGCGTCTCGCCGGTGCTGGCTGCTTTGCGGTCGAGGATGATCCGGTGCGCCAGCACCGATTCTGCAACGGCGACGACGTCGTCCGGCAGCACGAAGTCCCTGCCGTCCAGCGCCGACGTGGCCTTGGCCGCGCGAAGCAGCTGAAGCATGGAACGCGGGCTGGCCCCAAGGCGCAGCATGGCGCTGTCCCGGGTTGCCCGCCCCACTGCAACGGTGTACTCCTTGACGGACTGCGAAACGTACACCCGCTGGACCGTGGCAATCATCGCGGCGACGTCCGCGGACGTAACCACGGAAGACACACGGGCCAGCGGGGACGTGGCCTGGTGCGTTTCCAGCATTTCGATTTCGGAGTCCTTGTCCGGGTAACCCATGGAGATCCTGGCCATGAAGCGGTCCCGCTGGGCTTCCGGAAGGGGATAGGTCCCTTCCATCTCGATCGGATTCTGGGTGGCCACCACCATGAATGGTTCAGCGAGTTTGTATGACTTTCCGTCCACCGTCACCTGGTGCTCCTCCATGCATTCGAGCAGGGCGGACTGCGTCTTTGCCGAGGCGCGGTTGATTTCGTCACCGATGACGATATTCGCGAAGACCGCGCCGGGACGGAACTCAAACTGGCGCGACGACTGGTTATAGATGGACACGCCGGTAACGTCGGAGGGAAGAAGGTCCGGAGTGAACTGGATCCGGCTGACTGAGCAGTCGATCGTGCGCGCCAGCGTCTTGGCGAGGAGCGTCTTGCCCACGCCGGGCACGTCCTCCAGGAGCAGGTGGCCCTGGGCGAGCAGGACCGTGAGTGCGAGCTTCGCTGCCTCGGCTTTGCCGTCGATCACCGTATTAATGGCGTCCAGGATGCGTTCGGTCGCGGCGCGGAAGGCCGCGGCGTCCAGGGCTGACTGTTTGTGGCCGTTAAGCTGGTTTCCGCCCTGCGCAGCAGTTCCTGCGAAGCCTTGCCCGCCCGGGAGTACTTCATCCATCGTGGTGCGTCGGTGCGGTTCCATCGGCAACCTTTCATCCCTGGGTGGCGCGCGGAACGGAGCGGCGGAAGTCTGCCGTTGCCCGTCTTGGGCGTTAACATCTGTCCGTACCAGCGTACTAACACAACTGCCGTACCTGACAGAGAGTTCCGGGTAAATCTGCACCCGCTGCCTGGACGGCCCGGGGCCGCCTCGGCTCTTCCGCGGGCTTACGTCCGCCGCAGCTAGGCTGGAGGGATGTGTAACTCCCTGACTCCCCGCCCCTATCGCGAGCCCGGCAGCGACGGTTCCGGCAAGCAGGGCTACCCGCCTGCGCCCGCGCCCCTGCCCGTTCCCGTGATGGACAACCACACGCATCTCGACTTCCCAGGCGCCGACATCCAGGTAGAGGTCGGCGCTGCCCTGGACGCCGCCGAGGCGGTAGGGGTCCGCGGTGCCGTGCAGGTTGGCACCGACCTGGAATCCTCCAGGTTCACGGTTCGTGCCGTTGACATGGATGCCCGGTTGCTCGGTGCCGTGGCGATCCACCCTAACGATGCCCCCGAGTATGCCCGGCGGGGTGAGTTGGAGGCTGCGCTGCGGGAGATCGAGGATCTCGCCTCCCATCCCCGGATCCGGGCGATTGGGGAAACCGGTCTGGACTTCTTCCGCACCGAGGGAGAGGGGCTGGTCCACCAGCGCTATTCGTTCCGGCGGCATATCGACATTGCCAAACGGCTGGACCTGACCCTGCAGATCCATGACAGGGACGCCCACGAGGACGTCGTGCAGGTCCTGCGGGAAGAGGGCACCCCGGACCGGGTGGTGTTCCACTGTTACTCCGGCGACGAAGACCTGGCCAGGATCTGCAACACGGAAGGGTGGTTCATGTCCTTCGCCGGAACGCTCACCTTTAAGAATGCGGGAAACCTCAGGGCTTCACTGGCTGCTGCGGATCCCGAACTCGTCCTGGTCGAAACCGACTCGCCCTTCCTCACCCCGCACCCGCACCGGGGACGGCCCAACGCGAGCTACATGGTCCCCTACACAGTGCGGGCCATGGCCGAATTGACAGATTCGGACCTCGCCGGCCTGTGCAGTCAAATCAGCGCCAATACCCTGAGGGCATATGGATCCTGGGACTGACCGCTCGGCCTGAAGAAGCCCCCTTCTGCATACGCGGTATGTGATAATTTGGCCGCTTTATAACGGATCGATTACAGTGAAGAACTATTAGCCGGGGTCGGGGAAGGCCTCCGGATGATGTCACTCACTTTTCAGGCAGGGCGCCTCTGGTGCCCTGCCCTGTGAGTGTGGCGGCGCACATGCCTGCTGCAGACCTCCGGCCTGTCCGGATCCACCCTTGGGGTGACTGCCGCGGAGAGCTCTGTGCGTTTTTCCCCGTGCCCGGATGGTTCAAAAGATACGGGCAATCGTGATCAAGTTCTTCACGTCGGACGGCAAGTTCAGTTTCGTCAAGGTAGCCGCCCAAATGGTGGTGCTCTCGGCGCTCGTGCTGGGGCTGGTTGCCTTTGTGGGCAACAACAAAACAGTCACCCTGAACGTTGACGGCAAAGTGAGTTCCGTTCAGACGTTTGGCGGCACCGTGGCCCAGGTGGTCAGGGGCGCCCAGGTGGAGCTGCACGCCGCCGACCGCGTGTCACCGTCGCCGGAGGCGCACGTTGAGAACGGCTCGGTGATCAACGTCAACCTGGCCAAGGCAGTGAAAGTGAGCCTGGACGGCGCTGAAAAGACTGTCAGCACCACTGCCCCGGACGTTGCCGGACTCGTAACCCAGCTCGGGGTGGCCAGTGCTTCCGAACTTTCGGTTCCGAAGAGCGCCCACCTGTCCGTTGACGGCTCCTTTGTCGCCATCTCCACGCCGAAGACGGTGAGTATCCTTGCCGACGGCAAGGCCGCCAAGACCACCACCACGGCCACTAACGTTGGAGAGGTGCTCAAGGACGCCGGCGTGAGGCTGGCAGCCGCAGACCGCACCTCCCAGCCGGCCAACGCGCACGTGGTCAACAACATGGTGATTAAGGTTTCCAGAGTGGACACCAGCAAGACCGCCACCGTCACCGAAGAAGTTGCCTTCAAGACGCTGACCGTGGAAAGCGCCGACGTTCTCAAGGGCGAAGAGGAAGTCACGCAGGAGGGCGTTCCCGGGACCGTGACGAAGAAGTTCAAGCTCGTGCTGGTCGATGGCCGCGAAGCCTCCCGCACGCTTGTCTCCACGACGGCAACTCTTGAGCCGGTAACGGAAAAGATCACCGTGGGCACCAAGGAGAAGCCCAAGCCCGCAGCCGCCGCGAAGACGGAAGCCGCCAACTCTGGTGCGGCGGCCCCCGCCATGATGAATGAAGCCATGTGGGACAAGATCGCGCAGTGCGAATCGACCGGCAACTGGTCGATCAACAACGGCAACGGTTACTACGGCGGCCTGCAGTTCGACATCCAGACCTGGATCGGCGCCGGCGGCGGAGCCTACGCCCCGAACGCCAGCCAGGCCTCGAAGGCGCAGCAGATCGACGTCGCCAACCGCGTCTATGCAGAGCGCGGCCTCTCGCCGTGGGGCTGCGGCTGGGCAGCCGGCAGCTGACCACGGCCGCTGAGGCCACGAAAGGCCGGGTCCGGAGTCTCCGGGCCCGGCCTTTCGTGGCCTGCCAGCTGCCGAACCGCGGCGGCACCCGCCGCGGGATAGGATACCTAGGTGACTGACCCGACTCCTTCCGCCCCCGGTACCGCGCCTGCTCCTCTGTTTGGTGCGTCAGATATCCGCAGGCTGGCCGAGGAAATCGGCGTCCGTCCCACGAAGACGCTGGGCCAGAACTTTGTCATCGACGGCAACACGATCCGCAGGATTGTGGCGGCAGCGGGCGTCGGGCCGGACGAAACGGTCCTCGAAATCGGGCCTGGTCTCGGTTCGCTGACGCTGGGGCTGCTGGATGCCGCGAAGTCCGTTGTCGCCGTCGAAATTGATCCTGTGCTGGCGGCCAAGCTGCCTGAAACTGTCAGGCAGTGGAGGCCGGAGGCTGCCAGCGAATTCCACCTCGTGCGCGCCGACGCCATGAAGGTCACCGAGCTCCCGGTGGAGCCCACGTCGCTCGTGGCGAACCTTCCGTACAACGTCGCTGTTCCCGTAGTCCTTCACCTCCTGCAGCATTTCCCATCGATCCGTCATGGTCTGGTAATGGTTCAGGACGAGGTGGCGGACCGTCTTGCCGCCGGTCCCGGTTCCAAAATTTACGGTGTGCCGTCCGTCAAGGCCGCGTGGTACAGCACCATGCGCAAGGCCGGAGTGATCGGCATGAACGTGTTCTGGCCGGCCCCCAAGATCCAGTCGGGGCTCGTGGCCTTTACCCGCCGGGAGCCACCGGCCACCACCGCCAGCCGGGAGCGCGTCTTTGCCGTGATCGATGCGGCCTTTGCCCAGCGCAGGAAAACCCTTCGCGCGGCCCTGGCCGGGTGGGCCGGCAGTGCGGCCGAGGCGGAGCGCTGCCTCGTCGCGGCCGGGGTGGACCCCACGGCCCGCGGTGAGGTCATCGACATTGCCGCTTTCGCCCGGATCGCCGAGGCCCGCCAGGCCGCGGACGCTTGACCGGCCGGGGCAAGCGGCCGGCGACAGCGTCCCTGGGTGACGCCAGGAGGCCGCGTCCTTCTTGGAGCCGGGCGTCGCCATGCCCTAGCTTGGAGTCATGAACGCAGTGAGAGGGCGCTTTGCGGCAAGGACCGTCCGGGTCAAAGCTCCGGGCAAAGTGAACGTCTCGCTGGACGTGGGGCCCTTACGGGCGGACGGGTATCATTCCGTGGCCAGCGTGTACCTGGCCGTCTCGCTGTATGAGGAAGTGGCCGCCACCAGCACCGCCAATGACGGCATCACCGTGAGCATCAGCCCCGCCAGCACACTTGACCTCGACGGCGTGGACATCCCGCTCGACGAACACAATCTGGCCTACAAGGCTGCCGCCATCATGGCCGAAGTGTCCGAGCACTCCACCGGAGTGCACCTGGAAATCACCAAGCGCGTGCCGGTTGCCGGCGGCATGGGCGGCGGATCCGCCGACGCCGCGGCCACGCTGCTGGCCTGCGACGCGCTGTGGAACAGCGGACTGTCCCGGGATGAGCTTGCCCATCTGGCCGCGGAGCTGGGGGCGGACGTCCCCTTTGCGCTGCTCGGAGGCACGGCCGTGGGACTTGGCGTGGGAGACGACCTCTCCCCGGCCCTGGCCAGGGCGCAGATGGACTGGGTCCTGGTCACTGCAGAGTTCGGGCTTTCGACGCCGGAGGTGTTCCGGACACTGGACCGGTTGCGGGACGCCGAAGGGGTGGAGATCGATGAACCCACGGCGGTGGATCCGAAGATCCTGCAGGCCCTGCGCAGCGGTGACCCCGATGCACTGAGCCGGGTGCTTGTCAACGACCTCCAGCGGGCCTCCATCGAACTCGCGCCCAGCCTCCGCGACACCCTCGGCCTGGGGGAGTCCTGCGGAGCCATCGCAGGGATCGTTTCGGGCTCCGGCCCCACCATCGCCCTCCTGGCGCACAACCCGGAGGCTGCCGAGGGACTCGCCGAGGAGCTGCAGCACAAGGGCCTCACGGCGTTGGCCGTCCATGGACCCGTTCCCGGTGCCCGCATCATCTCCGATACCCTCCTTTAATACCCTTCCAACTTTCTGACCCCCCCGTTTGCAGAAGAAAGCAGTTCCCAGTGGCACACCTGCTCGGCGGCGAGAACCTCATGGTCTCGTACGCAACCCGCACCGTTCTCGATGGCGTAACTCTCGGACTCGAGGAGGGCGACCGGATCGGCATGGTGGGCCGGAACGGCGACGGCAAGTCCACGCTCATGCGCCTGCTGGCGCTGCGGTCCACGCCTGATTCCGGCCGGGTCACCAAGCGTGGGGACGTCAACATCGGCTACCTGGATCAAAGCGACGTGCTCGACGGCGACCTCACGGTCGGTGCCGCCATCGTCGGCGACCAGGCGGACTACGAATGGGCCCGCAACCCGCAGATCCGCGAGGTCATGGGCGGGCTCGTGTCGGACGTCGACTGGCACGCCAACGTCCACGCGCTCTCCGGCGGCCAGAAACGGCGCGTGGCGCTGGCGAAGCTCCTCATCGAGGACCACGACGTCATCATGCTTGACGAGCCCACGAACCACCTCGACGTCGAAGGCGTCGCATGGCTGTCCCGGCACCTGAAGACCCGGTGGCGGGCGAACCAGGGCGCGTTCCTCGTGGTCACCCACGACCGCTGGTTCCTCGACGAAGTCTGCACCAAGACGTGGGAAATCCACGACGGCATCATGGACCCGTTCGACGGCGGTTACGCCGCCTACGTGCTGGCCCGCGCCGAGCGCGACCGCTCCGCATCGGTGGTGGAAAGCAAACGCCAGCAGCTCGTCAAGAAGGAACTGGCCTGGCTCCGCAGGGGCGCCCCGGCCCGCACGGCCAAGCCCAAGTTCCGGATCGAGGCCGCCAACGCCCTGATTGCGGACGTGCCCGAACCGCGTGATTCGACGGCGCTGAGTAAGATGGCCACGGCGCGCCTTGGCAAGGACGTCCTGGACCTTGAACACGTGTCACTGGATTTTCTGGGCGGCGACGCCGGCCAGAAGCTGTTCGACAACATCACCCTCCGCCTCGCGCCGGGTGAGCGGCTGGGGCTCGTGGGCGTCAACGGGGCCGGCAAGACCACCCTGCTGAAACTGCTCAACGGCGAGATCCAGCCCAGCTCCGGGAAGGTCAAACGCGGCAAGACGGTCGTCACCGCGGTCCTCACCCAGGAAGTCAAGGAGCTCGACGACGTCTCGGACCTGCGCGTGATCGAAGTGATCGAGCGCGAAAAACGCTCCTTCAACGTCGGCGGCAAGGAATTCACCGCCGGCCAGCTTGTGGAGCAGCTCGGTTTCACCAACGAGAAGCAATGGACCCCGGTCAAGGACCTCTCCGGTGGCGAACGCCGGCGCCTCCAGCTCCTGCGGCTGCTGGTGGGGGAGCCGAACGTGCTGATGCTGGACGAACCGACCAACGACCTCGACACCGACACCCTCGCCGCCGTCGAAGACGTGCTCGACGGCTGGCCCGGCACGCTCGTCGTCGTCAGCCACGACCGCTACCTGCTGGAGCGAGTCACGGACCACCAGATGGCCCTGCTGGGCGACGGCAAGATCCGTGCCCTGCCGCGCGGAGTGGACCAGTACCTCGAACTCCGCGAGTCCGCCCTCGCCGGTTCCACGGTCACCGGCGGCGGAAACCCTGTCACGTCGGCCAGCTCCGCCCCGGCCCAGGCCGTCTCGGGAGCTTCGGAAGCCGAAAAGCGCGACGCCCGCAAGGCCAAGAACCGCATCGAACGGCAGCTGGGCAAGATCACCCAGCAGGAAGAAAAAATCCACGCCCAGATGACGACGGCTTCCGCGGACCCCTCCGCCGTCGGTCAGCTCGCGGAACTGAACAAAAAGCTCAAAGACCTCTCCGCAGACCGCGAAGCCCTGGAGCTCGAATGGCTCGAGGCGCTCGAAGTCCTGGGGGAGTAGCTCCGGGCGGGGTGCAGCTTGGGCGCCGGACGGCGGCCCTTCCGCGTCGCTTAGACACAGGGCAAAAGGGACGCTTCGGTCGCTGGGCGACCTCCACGTCCCGATGCCCTGCGATGCGCTCCTTTCGGAAGAACCGCCGTTCGGCCGTTAAGCGTCCAACTCACCGGACGTCCCCGAACGGAACGATCGGCAATAGTGGTGCGGGGGACCTTCGCGTAGGAGCGCATCGCGAGCCATCGGGCCCTCAAGGTCGCTCAGCGACCGTTGGGCCCCTATGGCTCGTGTCTAAGCGACGGCGAAGGGCCGCTGCAGCGCGGAGGTGACCACGGCGAAGGCTCACGGCTCGCTGCGCAGCTCGGGTTCCTTCTTGAGGCCGGTCAGGCCGTTCCAAGCGAGGTTCACGAGGTGCGCAGCCACAGCGTGTTTGTCGGGCCGCCGGCCGTCCTGCCACCATTGGCCGGTCATGGCGACCATGCCCACCAGCATCTGGGCGTACATGGCGCCGTCGGCGGCGCTGAATCCGCGGCGGGCGAATTCGTCGGACAGGATGTGCTCCACGCGCTCCGTAATGTGGGACAGCAGGGTGGAAAAGGCGCCTTCCGGCTGCGACGGGGGAGCGTCGCGCATGAGGATGCGGAAGCCGTCGGTGCGGTCCTCGATGTACGTCAGCAACGCCAAGGCAGCACGTTCCACCAGGACCCGGGGCTTGGCTTCGTCGGCGAGGGCGTCGTTGATGGAGGCCAGCAGGATCCTGAACTCAAACTCCACCACCTGGGTGTACAGACCTTCCTTCGAGCCGAAGTGCTCATAGATCACCGGCTTGGAGACACCTGCGGCAGCGGCGATTTCCTCGATCGTGGTGCCGTCGAGGCCACGCAGCGCGAACAGTCCGCGCCCCACGTCGACCAGCTGGGAACGCCGTTGGGGTCCGGTCATCCGGGACCGCGGGATGCGCGCCGGAGCGGCATCCGCCTTCGCCATCGGGTTCCCCGCGCCCTCGGCTGTCACTGTGCTGTTGCTCACCGTCCAATCATGCCTTACGCCAACACGGACGCTGGTGGTCCTGGGCGGGTGCTGCCCGCTGTGCAGGCCGCCTCTTTGACGGGGCTGGCGGCACGCGTTGGCCGAGGTCGCACGAGCCTCGGCGTTCGTGGCAGAATTGGTTCTCGTGCCTTGGCTTCGTGCCTGGCATGATCCGCCCTGGTGTAATGGCAGCACCCCGGCCTTTGGAGCCGTGGAGTATAGGTTCGAATCCTATGGGCGGAACTGCTGCATCAGAGGTGTCCAGTAGGATAAGCCTGTTGCCGGCTCCGGGCACAGGCTCGGACGACGCCGCGCATGTAGTACCGCGCAATCGACCAAGGAGAGCCTGTACGTGAGCCCCGAGAAGTCCGGCCCAGCCGCCGTAATCGTCTTAGCTGCAGGTGCCGGTACCCGGATGAAGTCCCGTACCCCCAAGATTCTCCACGAAATCGGCGGCCGTTCGATGGTGGGACACGCACTGCTGGCCGCGCGCAGCATCAGCCCGCAGCGGCTGGCCCTCGTGGTCCGTCACGAGCGGGACCGTGTGGCCGCCCACCTCGCAGAGCTGGACCCGAGCGCCCTGATCGTCGACCAGGACGAGGTTCCCGGCACCGGACGGGCCGTCGAAGTCGCGCTGGAGGCCCTGGATGCTGCCGCCCCTGTCGCGGGAACCGTTGTGGTGACCTACGGCGACGTGCCGCTGCTTACCGGCGAGATGCTCGCCGAACTTGTTTCAACCCACGAGTCCGAAGGCAACGCCATCACGGTCCTGACCGCGCTGCTCGATGATGCCACGGGCTACGGCCGCATCCTGCGCGGAGCCGACGGAACGGTGACCGGCATCCGCGAGCACAAGGATGCCTCCGACTCCGAGCGCGAAATCCGTGAAATTAACTCCGGAATCTACGCCTTCGACGCAGCAGTGCTGCGGGACGCCCTCCGGCACGTCACTACCGACAACTCGCAGGGCGAGAAGTACCTGACCGACGTCCTCGGGCTGGCCCGCAAGGCCGGCGGCAGGGTTGCCGCGGTGGTCACCGCCGATCGCTGGCAGGTCGAAGGCGCCAATGACCGTGTGCAGCTTGCGGCCCTCGGCGCAGAGCACAACCGCCGCATCGTGGAAGCATGGATGCGCTCCGGCGTCACGGTGGTGGATCCCGCCACAACCTGGATCGATTCCACCGTCACCCTGGCTGAGGACGTCCGGATCCTGCCCAACACGCAGCTGCACGGCAGCACCACCGTGGCGAGGGACGCCGTCGTCGGCCCAGACTCCACGCTGACCGATGTCCGCATCGGCGAGGGAGCCAAAGTGACCCGCACGCACGGTTCCGGTGCGGTCATCGGCGCGGCGGCCACTGTGGGTCCGTTCACTTACCTGCGCCCCGGCACTGTCCTGGGGGAGACCGGCAAGATCGGCGCCTTCTACGAGACGAAAAACGTCACCATTGGCCGCGGCTCCAAGCTGTCCCACCTGGGCTACGCCGGTGACGCCGAAATCGGCGAGGACACCAACATCGGCTGCGGCAACATCACTGCCAACTACGACGGCGAGAAGAAGCACCGCACGGTGATCGGCTCGGGCGTCCGCACCGGTTCCAATACAGTATTCGTCGCTCCTGTCACGGTGGGGGACGGCGCCTACAGCGGCGCCGGTGCCGTGATTCGCAAGGACGTTCCCGCAGGCGCCCTGGCGCTGTCCATGGCCGCGCAGCGCAATGCCGAGGGTTGGGTTACCGCCAACCGTCCTGGCTCGCTCTCCGCGGACCTGGCGGCGGCAGCCGGCAAAGCCAGTAACGACTCCTCAATTTCCCCGGCATCTACAGAAGAGGGCAAGCAACCATGACCGAAATTACGGCTCGCGGCGAAAAGAAGCTGGTGCTCGCCGCAGGGCGTGCGCACCCGGAGCTTGCCCGGGAAATCGCCAAGGAGCTGGGCACGGAGCTGCTGCCCGTGGACGCCTACGATTTCGCCAACGGTGAGATCTACGTCCGCGCCGGTGAAAGCGTCCGCGGAACCGACGCCTTCGTCATCCAGGCACACCCGGCACCCCTGAACAACCACCTCATGGAACAGCTGATCATGATCGATTCGCTGAAGCGGGCGTCCGCCAAACGGATCACAGTGGTTTCGCCGTTTTACCCGTACTCCCGCCAGGACAAGAAGGGTCGCGGCCGGGAACCGATCTCGGCCCGTCTGGTGGCGGACCTGTACAAGACGGCCGGCGCTGACCGCATCATGAGTGTGGACCTGCACACCTCGCAGATCCAGGGCTTCTTCGACGGACCGGTGGACCACCTCATGGCCATCCCGCTCCTTGCGGACTACATCCGTACGCGGGTCGCCGCGGACAACATCACAGTTGTCTCGCCGGACACCGGCCGCGTCCGCGTGGCCGAACAGTGGGCTGAGCGCCTCGGCGGTGCGCCGCTCGCGTTCGTGCACAAGAGCCGTGACCTCACTGTTCCGAACCAGGCCGTGTCCAAGACAGTGGTGGGGCAGATCGAAGGACGCACGTGCGTCCTGATCGACGACATGATCGACACCGGCGGAACCATCTCCGGCGCTGTCCAGGTGCTGAAGAACGCGGGGGCCAAGGACGTCATCATCGCGGCGACCCACGCTGTGTTCTCCGATCCCGCGGCCCGCCGTCTGTCCGAGTCGGGCGCCCGCGAAGTGGTAGTCACCGACACGCTGCCCATCCCGGCCGACAAGCGCTTCCCTGAGCTCACCGTACTGTCCATCGCACCCTTGATTGCCCGCGCCATCCGTGAAGTGTTCGACGACGGTTCCGTCACCAGCCTGTTCGACGGCAACGCCTGACTTCCCGCCTTAGGGCGCTGGTGGGGCCGGCGTTGGGCCCGTTTTCAGGAATCGGGCCCAACGCTGGTAGGATTTTCCCGATACCTTGGCGAGGGAGAGCACCTCCGGACATCCGGACTGCTGGTCTCCGTTATCGACTGGGTCTGTACCTCCCTTCTGGAAGGGCCGCCGACAGGCGCCCGGCGTTGAAGGTCGCTTCAGACCTCCGCCCTTGCTGAACACCGAAAAGCCTCCAGGAGATGCACATGTCTGAGCAGAAGCTCGCAGCAGAAGTACGTACCGAATTCGGCAAGGGTTTTGCCCGCCGCGCCCGCATGGCCGGCCTGATTCCCGCCGTCATCTACGGCCACGGCGCCGAGCCCATCCACATCACGCTTCCGGCCAAGGCCACCACGCTGGCCGTGCGCACCGCCAACGCCCTGCTGTCCCTGGACATCAACGGTGAAGGCCACCTCGCCCTCGTCAAGGACATCCAGCGCGACCCCATCAGGCAGATCATCGAGCACATCGACCTCCTGACCGTCCGCCAGGGCGAGAAGGTTACCGTTGACGTTCCCGTTCACCTCGTCGGCGAACTGGCTCCGGGCAACGCTTACAACCAGGAGATGACCGTCATCTCCCTCGAGGCCGAGGCAACCCACCTGCCCACCGGCATCGAGGTCGACATCGAAGGCCGTTCCGCCGGTCAGCACATCCACGCGTCCGACCTCGTGCTGCCCAAGGGCTCGGTTCTGCTTGCGGACGCTGACGCTCTCGTCGTCCACATCTCCGAGGCCACCGAAGTTACCTCGGAAGAGGCCTCCGAGGAAGCCACCGCCCAGGCTTCCGTGGCCGCAGCCGAGTAATTACGGTTCCTTATTCGCGTACCGCGTTTACCGCATCGCACCAGTGGCCGGGCCCCGTTTGGGCCCGGCCACTGGTGTTCCCGCTCACTAGGATTGATCCATGACTGATACCTGGCTCATCGCAGGCCTTGGAAACCCCGGGCCCGAGTACAGCCGCAACCGGCACAACGTGGGCCAGATGGTCCTCGATGAACTCGCCGCGCGCATCGGCGGAAACTTCAAGGCCTCCAAATCCCGCGCCCAGGTCCTCGAGGGGCGGTTGGGAATCGGTGGACCGCGCCTCGTGCTGGCCAAACCTGCCACCTACATGAACGTTTCCGGCGGACCGGTGTCTGCCCTGGCCAGGTTTTACGACGTTGACCTGTCCCGGGTTGTGGCGGTCCACGACGAAATCGACATTCCCTTTAATACTGTGAAGCTCAAGATCGGGGGTGGCGAAGGCGGCCACAACGGACTCCGGGACATCTCCAAGGCGCTCGCCACCAAAGACTACCTTCGGGTCCGGGTTGGGGTCGGCCGGCCGCCCGGACGGATGGACACCGCGGACTACGTGCTCCGCGACTTCACCCCGGCGGAAAAGAAGGAACTGCCCTTCCTGCTCGACGATGCTGCGGATGCAGTGGAGCTGCTGGTCCGGGAGGGACTGACCGCTGCCCAGCAGCGCTTCCACTCGGCCAACGCCTGACGGCGGGTGCCGAGCATACTGCTGCAGACGCGCTTTCACGCCTCTTTCCGCCGCGCGTGTCGGGAATTAATCCAAACAATTTGATAATCCGCCAGCCAATTAAGGATCTCGACGAAATGTGAATGGTTTGCCCTGTTTCAGGGCCGGGGTGACGGGGTAGTCTTTCACCTAAGCGGGGGAGGCGATGGGGCCTTGATCCTGCAAAGCGGGATGTAAGGAAAAGTTCATGTCAAATGAGCCACTGAGCTGGGGACGTGGGTCTACAGCGGGCGTGCTGGCCGGGCCCGCGGCTGCCACTGGCGGAACGGACCTTCAACGATGGTCCGTTCCGGCGCGCAGCGCAGACCTTGAAGCCATCCGCAATGGTCTGACGGATCCTGATTCCCTGGGCGTAGTTATTACCGGCTCCCGCGGCGTGGGCAAATCGTCGCTGGCCCGGACCGCGGTGGCAGAACTCGGACCTGATGTCTGGGCGCTCCAGCTTCGCAGTCCCCTGACCGGCTCGCAGACCTCCTACGGGTGTCTGGCGTTCCTCTTGGCGCGGCTTCCCCAATCGGCGATGGGATCGCCAACCGCCATCCTCCAGGGCATCACGTCCCTCATCCGAAGCGACGCCGCCGGCAGGGACTGCATCATCACCCTGGACACCACGGGCATGATCGACGACATGAGTGCCGGTGTCCTCCTGAACATCATGCTGACCCGCACCGCACGCGTTATCGCGATCGCCCCAGGTACAAGCGACCTGCCGGCAGACTTCCATTGGCTGCTCACAGACCGCCGTCTCACTGAGGTGCGGCTGGAAAACCTGAACGAACTGCAGACCCGGCAGGTGCTGCTGACCCTGCTGGGCCACCGCGTATCGGCCTCACTGGTGAGCACATACCACAGCATCGTGGGCGGCAATCCGCTGCTGCTCAAAGCACTTGTTACGGAGCAGCAGCAGTCCGGAAACCTCGTGCTGTCTGACTCTGTATGGACATTGCGGGACAAGGTCGTCCTCGACGGTGCAACGGGACTGGACGATATTGTCCGCTCGCGCTGGTCCCGGGAATCTCCGGAAAGCCGCGAGGTCATGGAGATGCTGGCCTGCGCGCGCAGAGTGTCCCTCTCGCGGTTGACCGACATCTACGGCACTGAAATCGTGGCCGATATGGAGGATGCCGGACTGCTCAAGGTGGGTGACACCGAGGCCCGCTGGGTGTCCCTGCGGGAGCAATACCTTGGGGACGTTGTCCGGTCCTGGTTGAGCATCGCGCGGAGGCGGGAGCTCCGGAGCCAACTGCTGGGCGAAGCGGAACCCGAGCTTTCGAAGCTAAGTCTGGAAGAGCGCATTGAGTTTGCCGCTTGGACTCGTGAGTGCCAGGCCGAGCTTAGCCCTGCCATGGCTGTGGCCGCCGCCGAAGCGGCCATACAGATGTTCGATCCCCGCTTTGCGCTCAGCTGTGTCGACGGGCTTAAGAGGACTGACGCGGAGTGGGTGGTGGGACAGCAGCACAAGGGGACGGCCTACCTGCTGCTGGATCTGCCCGTGCAGGCCATGGACGCCCTGGACGACATTTCCCAGGCGCAGCTGGACCAGCTCGGTGCAGAGGACTTCGCCAGGATTGTAGCCGCCAAGTGCAGGGTCATGGTGTGGCTGCCTGAGCAGTGCGACAAAGTCCCGGATGAGATTGCCAAGGCGCGCCAGCGTCTGGGTGTCGCTCCGGGCGCCGCGAGCACTTGGCCTGATGCCCTGGGCGCTGCCGCGAACGTCATCACGCTGGCGGAATTCGAGTACCGCTCCTTCATCGGCGACTATGCACCTATGGTTGCGGCTCTGGAGGAAGCGGCCGATCCGGCGCTCAACAAAGACACCGGGTTCCGCATCCAGGCTGCCCTGATCCTGATGCCTGTTCTTTCGGCTGTCGGCAGGGAAATGGACGCGCTTCAGCTGATGAGGAGGGTAGGCGGCCAGCTCTCGGATTCGGGCCACATGACCGGTCTGCGGGAGCGGTTCGCCATGACGGCGGTCAACGTGCTGCTGCAGGCTGGCCAGTGGCGGAGGTGCCTGGACCTCGTCGGGCCGCCGAAAGGGCATGAGGAACGACGCCTGGCTCACCGGACGTCCGCCATGGAGCTGGTTACCGGCATCGCGTACGTCTACTCGGGCCGCGGCGCCGTCGCCCTGGATTCGCTGCTGTCCGCCGTGGCCCAGCTGGAACTCCGTCCGGTCGTGAACATGCTCCAGGCGGCCTATGCCGCCACGGCGTTCGCCTACGCACAAATCGGCAACGCAGGCCAGGCGCACAAGTACCTTGACAAGCTGCGTGGGGCGCGCGGGCACTGTAATTTCCGCACCCAGAACATCACGGATTTCTGCGCCGACATGGCAGGGAGATGGCTGGGAGACACCGATGCCGTGAGGCGGCTCCTGGACTCAGCCCGCGTCGACATTGCGGCAGGGCGATACACCCTCGCCGGGATCAGTCTGCTGGGTGCCACCGTGAACGGTACGGACGACGACTTCCGCCTGATGGAGGAGGTCGCGGGCCACCGGCAGGGAAAGCTGGCCGAGATTTCCCGCCTCGTCGCTGTCGGTAGCCGCACCAAGGACGCAAAGGTGCTTTTGGAAGGCGCGCATCTGGCCGCAGAGCTCGAACTGGATGCCGTGGAAGCCCGGTGCGTAGCGCTCGCGGTGGACTTTGCGAGGCATTCCGGGGACTCCGCGTCGGCCCGCGTCGCCCAGGCCCGGCTGGACACCCTCACGGCCACCGTTCCCAGTCTCCCGATCGTCCCGAGCAGCGGCAGCCCGCTGCTGACCGCACGGGAGCGCCAGATCTCCCGCCTGGCCGGGCGGGGAGTATCCAACCGGGACATCGCCCTGGAAATGGGTGTTTCCGTGCGGACAGTGGAAGGGCACCTGTACCAGGTCTTCACGAAGCTTGGTGTGACGTCCAGGGGTGATCTGCCTGGACTCGTCTAACGGCCGCCCACAGACACCGGAACCGGAGACTGACGACCGGCAGCTTACGGGGCGGCGTGAAGTAATAGACCACGTCTGCAGCATCATCCGCAGCCGTGCGAGCCAGGCTGTGTTCCTCATGGCCGGCCCGGGGATCGGGAAGTCTTCCGTGACGGACGCCGTCAGCGAGGAGATGAGCACTGAGATGACAATCCTTCGGATCCACGGGAGCTCATCGCTGGCCAAGGTCCCCTACGGCGTGCTCGCCCCGTACACGGCGGACCTCCCTCCAGAAGAAGCAGACTCGCCCGTCGCAGTGCTCAGGGCGGTCTGGACCTATTTCCAGGAACTCAAGGCCGGCAAGGACGTGCCCTTGCTCCTGGTAGTCGATGACGCCCACCACCTCGATGAAGCCACCGCGAACATGGTGGTCGACATGATGTCGGCGGGATGGGCCCGCGTGCTGGCATCCGGGCGCCCGCGGCCCGGACTGCCGCAGGCACTGAACCAGCTGTGGTACGACGGCCAGGCCGAGCGGATCGATCTGCGGCCGCTCAACGGAGACCAGGTGACGGAGGTCGTGGAGCACACACTCCACGGGACAGTCCCCGCCAGCACGGTGCAGTCTTTGTGGTCTGCCTCCGGCGGCAACCCCCTGCTCCTGAACTGCCTGCTGGGTGATGCGGTCGAAGCGGGCATACTGGCGAAGCGAAACGGGATCTGGCTGCTCCTGGGCCTCCTTCCGGCTGACGGCCCCAGGCTTTCCGACGTTGTTATCAAAGACCTCCTCCGCAGGACCACGGAAGAGCAGGACGCGTTGAGGCTCATCGCCTTGGCTGAGCCCGTCCACCGCAGCCTCATCGAAGATGTGTGCGGGGGCGCGGTGGTCCGGTCCCTCCTGGACCACCAGATGGTCCGCGAATCCACCGGACGGCACACGGAATTGCGGATTTGGCACCCCATCCTCGGCGAATCCATGAGGCACCAGGTGTCTGTCTCCCGGAGCCTGCAGCTCCGGCAAAAACTGGACAACTACCTCGACACGCGGACGGCAGGCGCCGAGGGCAGGCTGCGGATGGTGGAGTGGTCGCTGGAATGCGGTTTGGAAGTGCCTGATCTCGAACTGCTTGACGCTGCCCTGCTGGCAGTGACGATGTTCAACAACTCAGGTGCGCGGCTCATGGCCGGGCATGTCCGGGCGCCGGAACTGCAGGCCCATGCACAGTCGATCACCGCGAGGGCGCTCTTCAACGAAGGCAAGTACCGGGAGGCTGCGACTCTCCTGGACGGTTGCTGGCTGGAACTGGCCGGGGAACCCGAAGCCCCGCACATTCTCATGCTCAGGGCGTCGGCGCATCTCGCGCTGGGGAAATCCACCGGGTTGCTGCGGGCCGAATCCCGCCACCAGCTCGCGGACGCCGGGAAAGAGGTCGCGGCTTCCTGGCAGGACAGGATCCACCATTTGCTTGAGATGGCCGATGCCGGCGATCACGAGGGGATAAGGACTCTTATAGCCTCAACCGGAGAAGCGATGGCCGGGGCAGCCGAACAGGGTGAGACGGTCCTGCAGCGCGCCCGGGCAGACCCCAGCACGGCAACTGTGGCCGAAGCCACTCACGCCGTGGCACACGCGTTGCTCGCCCAGACCCTGGTGTCTGCAGGTCAGGCCCACCAGGCGCACACCGCCGCCCTGGGCGCAGCGCCGTCCTTGCCGGCGCTCCAGGACGGTCTGTACTTCTTCAATGAGTTCGTCCTGACGCGCCTTGTGTCGGCTTCGCTCGCCGCCGGTAACTGGGAGGCGGCGGAACATGAGCTGGCCAGCTACCCCACGGAGGTGAACGAGGGGGCAGCCACTTTTGGCGGCGGCATCCAGGTGCTGCGCGGTCTGGGCTTCCTCCGCCAGGGACAGCTGGAACGGGCCTACCGGATTCTCCTGCCAGCTGTTGAAGCCCTGCGCGTCAATGATCCGCTCCAGCAGTTCCGGTTCGGTTCGTCCCTCGCCTTCTACGCCGCCGCGCGCCTGGGGGATGGAGCGCAGGCCCAGCGCCTCGAACAGGATCTGATCGCCGCCAGGCACGCCAGCGGACCCGGGTGCGAACTGCTCGCCGAAGGGTACGCGGCCGCCGCGGCTGAATATCTGGACCGCAAGGGCAGCGGCCTCGCCAAGCTTCGTGAGCTGGCCGCGTCACCGCCGGTCGCCGCGCAGCCGGGAACCAGCATGGAGTGCCTGATTCTTTGTTCCGATCTTGGCGACCGCTCGGTAATTGAAGAGCTCGCATCACTTGCGGACGCCGTCGAGGGCCGCTGGGCAGCAGGCTGGCACCAGGTAGCCCAGGCGTGGGCCACCGGGGACGCAGACGTGCTCATGGAAACCGCCGCCGGGCTGGAGGAGGCGGGCCTGATCAACCTCGCCCGCGAGGCGTATGCCCAGGCGGGCGCCATCTGGGACGCTGCGGGGGAGCGGCGCCGCGCCCGGCAGGCAGTGGCCCACCGCGAGAAATGTGACCAGGAGCTTGGTGAGCGGTTCCGGGAGAGTCCCTTCATTGCCTCGGTGCCCAGCGTCCACCTGACACGCCGGGAGCGGGACATCGTGGAGCTGGCCGTACAAGGACTCTCTGACCGGGAAATCGCCCAGCAGCTGATGGTGTCGGTCAGGACTGTTGAAGGGCATCTGTACCGAAGCTACGTCAAGCTTGGAGTGCGCCGGCGGGACGAGCTCGCCCTGGCCCTTCCCAAAAAGTAAGCACTTCCCAAGAAGTAAGCGCTGCCCAAAAAGTAAGCCCTTCCCAAAAGTACGTGCTCAATGCCGCCGTTTTTAATGCCGTGCCCGCCGGGAAACTTGAGCTTTTCCGCGCCAGCATGACCACCTGCGGAAACCAGTAGTCGAGTACCTGAAAAAACGAGTACTCGGTACTCGTGCTGTGGGTTCCAGTACGCGATTAACTATTAGTGGCAGCGGAATGCGGAGGAGGACTCCATCGCCGAAGCTGCCGCCAGCACATCAGGTCTCGCACACGAACTTCCGGCCCCAGGGACCGGGTTCAGGCGGGGCCGGCGACGTCAGAGCCTTCTGAGACCGAGGCTCTCCCCCCAGCCGTCGCCGGCCCTTACAAGTAGTAGAACAGCCGGCACGCGCCGGCACCGCGAGGGCGGCCCTCCAGTTGGACGGGCCGCTTTCGCTGCCGTTTGGACAAGGCTGCTCTGTGGGACAATTGAGAGGTACCTCAAGGCATCCCAAGGAGTCCCATTGGCCGTAATATCAACGCCAACCACGCTGGAGCGCGCCCTTCCCGCGATGGATAATGCCGAGGTCCTGCGGATCCGGAACGACTTTCCCGTCCTGGACCAGCTGGTCAATGGCCGACCGCTCATTTATCTGGATTCCGGTGCCACGTCGCAGAATCCGCTGAGCGTTATCGAGGCCGAGCAGGAATTCTACGAGCAGCGGAACGCCGCGGTACACCGGGGCGCACACCACCTTGCCGTCGAGGCCACGGAGGTATTCGAGGACGCACGGCAGACGGTTGCCGATTTCGTCGGCGCTCAGTACGAGGAAATCGTCTGGACGTCCAACGCCACAGAGGGCCTGAACCTCATCAGCTATGCGCTGTCCAACGCCAGCCTGTGGGCTGCGCAGGGGCGCGGTGATGCGCGGCTCCGGGAACTCGGGCTCGGCCCGGGGGACGAGATCGTGGTCACCGAGATGGAACATCACGCGAACCTGATCCCCTGGCAGGAACTTGCCTACAGAACCGGAGCCACGCTCCGCCACATTCCGGTGGACGACGCCGGGGCGCTGCACCTGGACCAGGCGGCGGAAATCGTGGGCGGACGGACGCGGCTTCTCGCCTTCACGCATGCGTCCAACGTACTCGGCACGATCAATCCGGTACACGAGCTCGTGGCGCTGGCCAGGCGGGCCGGCGCCCTGGTGGTGCTGGATGCGTGCCAGTCGGCGCCGCACCTGTCCCTCGACGTCAAGGAGCTGGACGTCGACTTTGCCGTGTTCTCGGGCCACAAAATGCTGGGCCCCACCGGCATCGGCGTGCTGTACGGCAAGCAGGAGCTCCTGGACGTGCTGCCTCCTTTCCTGACCGGCGGTTCCATGATCACCACCGTGACCATGGACCGGGCAGAATACCTTCCGGCACCGCAGCGGTTCGAGGCCGGGACGCAAAAGATCTCCCAGGCCGTGGCCCTCGCCGCAGCCGTCAGCTACCTGACCGAGACCGGCATCGACCGTGTCCACCGCTGGGAATCCGAACTTGGCCAGCGCATGGTGGCAGGCCTTGAAGCCATCGACGGCGTCCGTGTGCTTGGCCCGGGGGCCGGCAAGGAGCGTATTGGCCTGGCGGCGTTCGATGTGGCGGGCGTGCATGCGCACGACGTCGGGCAGTTCCTCGATGCGCGCGGAATCGCCGTCCGCGTGGGTCACCACTGCGCCCAGCCGCTGCACCGGCGCCTCGGCCTGACGGCCACAACGCGCGCCAGCGCCTATTTGTACAACACCACCGACGACGTCGACGAATTCCTGGACGCAGTGTCCGGGGTCCGCGCCTACTTCCGCGCCTAGTGCCGGGATCCATGAAGACAGGTACCGCAGCATGAGCCTCGACCAGCTTTACCAGCAGATCATCCTGGACCATTCCAAGGCCCGGCACGGGAGCGGTCTGTCAGAAACGGCAGCACCCGAGGGCGCGTCCACCGGGCAGTCACACCAGCTGAATCCTGTCTGCGGTGATGAAGTCACCCTGCGTGTCGCCGTGGACCACGGCACCGTTGCGCAGCTGTCCTGGGACGGTGCAGGCTGTTCCATCTCCATGGCCTCCGCTTCCGTATTGAGCGAGATGGCGGAAGGCATGTCTGTGGACGAGCTGCGCTCGGTGATCGGTAACTTCCGGGAGGTTCTCCGCTCGCGCGGAAAGGTCCACGCGGACCCCGAGGTGCTTGGCGATGCCGCCGCGTTTGAAGGGGTGGCCCGCTATGCAGCGCGGGTAAAGTGCGCCATGATCTCCTGGGTTGCCGCGGAGGACGCGCTCAACCAGGCGGCCTAAGCCACCGGACCGCGGCCTACCCGTCCCTCTCCGCGGCGGGCTCGAACACGTCAGGGACGCCGTCGCCGTCGTCGTCCCGCTTTTCCTCCGCCTCCACGCGGCGGTAGTGGCGGTTTCGTGCCTTAAGCACGACGGCGGCAATCGCCGCAGCGGTCACGGAACCGGCCAGGATGGCAACCTTTGCGTGATCGTCGTGGGCCGATCCCGCCCCGAAACTCAACTCGGCGATCAGCAGCGAAACGGTGAATCCGACTCCGGCGAGGATGGACAGTCCGGCGATGTCGATCCACTTCAGCCCGGCGTCAAGCGTTGCCCGCGTGGTTTTGGTGATCAGGTAGGTGGCCCCGAAAACGCCGAGGGCCTTGCCCGCAACCAGCGCGGCCACGATTCCCACGGCCACGGGGTCGGCCAGGGCGGATGCCAGCCCAGCGCCTCCGCCGATGGCCACACCAGCGGAGAAGAACGCAAAGACCGGGACGGCGAATCCCGCAGAGAGCGGCCGCAGCCGATGCTCGATGCGTTCTGCCATGCCCTTTTCATCCATGCCCCTTTCTGCCAGGGCCCGGTTCGCCGTGGCCTTGTCTGCCGTGTCCCTTTCCATGGCACGTTCGGCCTCCTGCCGGGACGCGAGCACGGGAACCGTGAATCCGAGCAGGACGCCCGCTACCGTGGCGTGGACGCCCGAGGCGTGGACCAGCGCCCAGGTCGCTGCCGCCAGCGGCACCAGGAGGTACCAGCGGCCGATGTGCTTCTGGGCGAGCACGGCAAAGAGCGCCAGCGGGACCAAGGCCGCCAACAGCAGGACGGGCTGCAGGCCGGCCGAGTAAAAGAAGGCGATGATGCCGATGGCGATCAGGTCATCCACCACGGCCAGGGTCAGCAGGAACGTCCGGAGCGCGGCCGGGAGATGCGTGTTGATGACGGCCAGCACGGCTAGGGCGAAGGCGATGTCCGTGGCGGTGGGGATCGCCCACCCCCGCAGTGCCTCGGCGCCCTGGCCCCAGTTAATGGACGCGTATATGAGGGCCGGCAGGACCACCCCGCCCACGGCCGCGGTCACCGGGACAACCGCCTTGGCCGGCCTCCGGAGTTCCCCGGAAACAAACTCCCGCTTCAGCTCGAGTCCGGCAATGAAGAAGAAGACCGCAAGCAGGCCGTCCGACGCCCAATGGCCCACGCTCAGCCGCAGATGCCAAGGCTCAAAACCCACTTCCAGGTCCCGCAGGCCGAAGTAGGTGCCCGCAGCGGGGGAGTTCGCCCAGATCAGCGCCGCCGCTGTCACAATGAGCAGGAGGGCCCCGCCGACGGTTTCGAGCCGGAGGATGGCGGAAATCCGCAGGTACTCCGGGTACGTGGAACGGCTGAAGACTGCGGACTTGCGGGAGCGGGCAGGGGGTCGGCTGGGCATCTCGGCTCCTGGCTTGGGGTCGGCAAACATGTTGCCGACCAGACTTCCCGGCGCACCCTAAATACAGCTGGTCCCAGCTTAGCCGAGGACGGCGGCCTCACCCGGAAAATGCTCACTCTGGACGCTCAGCCCGGAAAATGCTCAACCGGGAAACGTTCAGCCCAGAAGCCCGGCGATCCCGATGCCGGCCGTGGCGGCGCCCAACACCATGGATACTGCCACGAGGACCACATGGACGGTGAGGAACTTGGTGGCCTTGCCGCCGGCGTCCCGCGCCCGCGGGTCTTTCATCACCCGGCGCAGGAACTGCGGCCACACCACGAGCGACCAGAAACCCGAAAGGACCAGGACCCACGCCAGGACGGCGGGAACTTCCATCGCCTAGTGGCTTTCGAGCCAGGCCTGCGCCTGCTGGGACTGGATGTTCAGGGCCTTGCCGACCATCGGCTCGGCTGCTTCGGCGATCTTGCCGCCCAGGAAAGGCACGGACGAGGTGACGTTGCCTTCTAGTTCAACCCGCGTGCTGCCGCCGTCTGCGACGAGCCGCTGAACGGCCGTGACATCGATGGGTGCGCCGGCGATCTTGAGCGAGATGGTGCTCTGGCGGGAGCCGTCCGCAGAGGGAGCGTCCCAGTTCTCCACCTGGGTCACTTTGAGGGTGTCGCCCACGAACTTGCGCGCGATTTCCGGCAGGCGGGTGGTGGGCAGGGTGCGCACGGAGGTGGTGCTGAAGGCCCCTGCAACGTCGCCGTCGACAGTGAAGGACTCGAGGCTGCCGCCCACATATTCGCTCGTGTGGCGCTGGAATTCCTCGTTCGTGAAGACTGCTGTGATGCTGTCGACGGCGTGGGGAAGGGTAGTGGAAGCACTCAGTGCCATGGATCCTCCATTGTTGCAGGGTCAAAACATTGTTGCGGGGTCAGAACGCTTTTTGCTCCCCACATCCTACGGGGTGGGCACGGACTCTTCCGCACTGGCGATCTTCCGGGCCGCCGCTGTGATGTTGCGGGACATGGCGGGAAAGATCAGGCTGTGGAATGGGAGCACGGCCAGCCAGTAGAGCCTGCCGCTGAGCCCTTTGGGGAAGAAGATGGCCCGCTGCCGGTACCGGCTGCCGGCTCCGTCCGGCTCCACGCAAAGCTCAAGCCAGGCGCGTCCCGGTGCGCGCATTTCCGCACGCAGGCGGAGCAGTTTGCCCCGCTCGATCCGTTCCACCCGCCACCAGTCCACTACCTCGCCGGCGACGAGATTGTGGGGATGCCGGCGGCCCCTGAGCAGGCCGGCTCCGCCGGAGAGCTTGTCCAGCCAGCCGCGGACGCTCCACGCCAGCGGCAGGGAATACCAGCCGTTGCGGCCGCCGATGCCCTCGATGATGGTCCAGACGTGCGAGGGCTCCACATCGCTGTGGAAGGTTCGCTCGTCCACATAGACCTTGTGCCCGGCCCACTGCGGGTCGCTGGGCAGCGGATCGGCGTCCGCCCCGGCGTTGGCCCAGGTGGTTTCCACTTGCCCGTCGCGTTCCTTGCCAAGCGCCAGGGCCACTGCCTTGCGGTAGCCGGTGAGGCCGCCGTCGGGCTGGTTGATGTAGTTGTCGATGTCGTGTTCGGCGGAGACGGCGTCGTGCTGCAGCGACTGGACCAGCGGCACGGACATGGACAGCGGGATGGGGGTCACGAGCGCCACCCACAGCCCGGCAAGCCTGGGCGCCGGTACGGGAAGCGCCAGGACCAGGCGCAGCGGCAGCCCGGCTTCGGCTGCATATTCCTTCATCATGCCGGCGTAGCTCAGGACGTCCCGGGACCCGATGTCGAACGTCCGGTTGAGTCGCTCCTTCAGTGAGGCTGCGCCCACCAGGTAGTGCAGCACGTCCCTGACGGCGATGGCCTCGATCCGGTTCCGCACCCAGCTGGGCGCCGGCATGACAGGCAGGGTTTCGGAAAGGTGCCGGATCATTTCGAAGGACGCCGAGCCTGAGCCGATCACCACTCCGGCCTGGAAGACGATGGCGTCCACGGGCCCGGACAGGAAGACTTCACCCACCGCTTCGCGTGAGCGCATGTGGGTGGACAATTCGGTGTTGCGGGGGTGCAGGCCGCCCAGGTAGACGATCCGCTGCACCTCAGCAGCCGCGGCAGCGGCGGCCACGAGCTCCGCCATGGACTTTTCCTTGGCTTCGAAACCGGACCCGGCAGCCATGGAGTGAACCAGGTAGTACAGGACGTTCACGCCCTTCAGTGCTTTTTCCACAGCAGCGGAATCATCGAGGCTGCTGCGCACCACCTCGACTTGGTCGAACCACGGCACCCCGGCGATCTTTTCGGGGGAGCGGACCAGTACTTTGACGCGGTGCCCCGCGTCGAGCAGCCGGGGGACCAGCCTGCCGCCGATGTAGCCAGTGGCTCCGGTGACCAGCACCGTCCGCCCGCTGGTGAATGCGCTGCTGTCATTTCCGGTCTGGTCGCTCACGGGAGTCTCCTTAGGATGGCGGCATTTCTGGGCCCAACATCACCTGCCAAGCAAGCTTAGCAACGGGCCCGGCCTCCCCTCCGGACGCGTGCCCCGACGCCGCTCCAAGCGCGTGCCGCGTTGTCGCCGATCGCGTGCCGCGTCTCCGCCGGATGCCGCCCGGTCACTGGCAGGGGTAGGCTGGGATGACCCGGCATTCTCGCGAATTTCGGGTTTTCGTGTTGCCTGCGTTCGAAGTGAATACCCCAGGAGATCCTGCCATGAGCCCCACCGGCCAGCCAATCAAAGGCCTGCCCCTCAGCGGCCTGCGACGCGTCCTAGCCGCAGACAAGACGTTCGCCCGTGTGCAGGCTGAGGCGTCCAGGACCTTCAGCGTCCGTGGTGAGGACTACCAGATCAGTGCCCCGGCGGGCCTGCGCCCTGTGCTGCTCGCGGAGATGGCGGACGGGCTCGCGAAAGCCGACGGCGGCCGGCCGGGGATGGTCCTGGCCGTCACCGCGACGGGACGCGAGGCGGAGGATCTGACCGCCGCCCTGCGCGCGTACCTGCCAGCCGATTCCGTGGCGGAGTTTCCCAGCTGGGAAACGCTCCCTCACGAGCGCCTGTCGCCGCGTTCGGACACCGTTGGACGGCGGCTCTCCGTACTGCGCCGGCTGGCGCACCCGGAGACCTCGACGGCGGGACCCCTGCGTGTGGTGGTGGCTCCGGTCCGCGCCGTGGTCCAGCCGCTTGTGGCCGGCCTGGGCGAACTGGTTCCGGTCACGCTGAAGGTGGGCCAGGAGGTCCCCTTCAGCAGCGTCGTAAAGAACCTCGCCGACGCCGCCTACGCCCGCGTGGACATGGTGACACGCCGTGGCGAGTTCGCCGTCCGCGGCGGCATGCTCGACGTCTTCCCGCCCACCGAGGACCACCCCATCCGGGTCGAGTTCTTTGGCGACGAGGTGGACCAGATGCGCTGGTTCGCCGTCGCCGACCAGCGCTCGCTGTCCTCTCCGGGCCTGCACCACCCCACCGAACTCCATGCCCCGCCGTGCCGCGAAATCCTGATCACACCGTCGGTGATGTCCCGGGCGGCCACGCTGAAGTCACAGCTCCCCGCCGCAGCAGACATGCTGGAGAAGATCGCCGGCGGCATCGCCGTGGAAGGCATGGAATCGCTGGCCCCCGTACTGGTGGACGCCATGGTTCCGCTCATGGAGCAGCTGCCGGCAGGTTCCATCTCCGTGGTGATCGAGCCGGAGAAGGTCCGCACCCGGGCCCACGACCTCGCCGCCACGAATGAGGAATTCCTGGAGGCAGCGTGGTCCACCGCGTCCGACGGCGGAACCGCGCCGCTGGACCTCAGCTCCCAGGCGTCAGCGGCCCTGCACTCCGCAAGCTTCCGCTCGCTGACCGATACCCGTTCCGCAGCCTTGGGCCATGACGTGTCCTGGTGGTCCATCACCTCGCTGGCCACCGATGAGGAACTCACCCCCGACATCAACGTGCTCAACCTCCATGCCCGTGAACCGCGGGGGTACCAGGGCGACGTAGCCGAAATGATGGACTTCATCGGTTCCCACGTGCGGAACCAGTGGCGCATCGTGGTGGCCACGGAAGGGCCCGGGCCGGCGCAGCGGCTCGCCGAGCTGTTCCACGACGCCGACATCCCGTGCGCGCGGGTGGACTCCCTGGACCGCGAACCCCAGGCGGGAATCATCGAGGTGACCACCGCCGCCGTCGGACGCGGATTTGTCCTGGACGGGCTGAAACTCGGCCTGCTCACGGAAGCGGACCTGCTGGGACGCACGTCGGCCGGGTCCACGAAGGACATGCGACGCATGCCGTCCAAACGGCGAAATGCCGTGGACCCGCTGCAGCTGCTGGCTGGCGACCACGTGGTGCACGAACAGCACGGCATCGGCAGGTTCGTGGAACTCATCCAGCGCAAAGTCGCCGGCGGCGGAGACGGCGTCCGCGAGTATCTGGTTCTGGAGTATGCGCCGTCCAAGCGCGGGGCTCCGGGGGACAGGCTCTTCGTCCCCACCGACCAGCTGGACCAGGTGACGCGCTACGTGGGCGGTGACACCCCCGTGCTGAGCAAGATGGGCGGCTCCGACTGGGCCAGCACCAAGTCCAAGGCGCGCAAGGCCGTCAAGGAGATCGCAGGCGAGCTCATCCGGCTGTACTCGGCGCGCATGGCCTCCCGCGGGCATGCGTTTGGCCCGGACACCCCCTGGCAGCGCGAGCTCGAGGAAGCCTTCCCGTATGTGGAGACGCCGGACCAGCTGACCACCATCAACGAGGTCAAGGCTGACATGGAGCGTGAGATCCCCATGGACCGGCTGGTGTCCGGCGACGTGGGCTACGGCAAGACCGAAATCGCCGTCCGTGCCGCCTTCAAGGCCGTGCAGGACGGCAAGCAGGTGGCCGTGCTGGTGCCCACCACCCTGCTCGCGCAGCAGCACTACGAGACGTTCACTGAGCGGTTCTCCGGCTTCCCGCTGAAGGTGAAGCCGCTGTCCCGCTTCCAAGCCGCCAAGGAAGCCAAGGAGACCGCCGAGGGCGTGAAGAACGGGACCGTGGACGTGGTGATCGGCACACACCGGCTGCTCTCCAAGGACTTCGCCTTCAAGGACCTGGGCCTGGTGATCGTGGACGAAGAGCAGCGCTTCGGTGTTGAACACAAGGAGGCGCTGAAGAAAATGCGCACCAACGTGGACGTGCTCGCCATGAGCGCCACGCCGATTCCCCGCACCCTCGAGATGTCCCTGACGGGCATCCGCGAGACGTCCACCCTGGCCACGCCCCCGGAGGAACGGCACCCGGTGCTCACTTACGTGGGGCCGTACACGGACAAGCAGACCTCGGCCGCGGTCCGGCGCGAGCTCATGCGCGAGGGCCAGGTGTTCTTCGTGCACAACCGGGTTTCCACCATTGAACGGACGGCCGCGAAGATCCGCGAGCTCGTGCCCGAAGCCAGGGTTGAAGTGGCCCATGGGCAGATGTCCGAAAGCCGCCTGGAACAGATCATCGTGGACTTCTGGGAGAAACGCTTCGACGTCCTGGTGTGCACCACCATCATTGAGACTGGCCTGGACATCTCCAATGCGAACACGCTGATCGTGGACGGCGCGGACAAGTACGGGCTGTCCCAGCTCCACCAGCTGCGCGGTCGCGTCGGGCGCGGCCGTGAACGGGCCTACGCCTACTTCCTGTACCCCTCTGAGAAGCCGCTGGGCGAGGTGGCGCTGGAGCGGCTGAAGGCGGTGGCGACGCACAACGAGCTCGGCGCCGGCATGCAGCTGGCCATGAAGGACCTCGAAATCCGCGGCGCGGGCAACCTGCTGGGCGGGGAACAGTCTGGCCACATCCAGGGTGTCGGCTTCGACCTGTACATCCGGCTGGTGGGTGAAGCCGTGGCGGATTATCGCGGCGAAGCCGAGGAAAAGGCCGCCGAAATGAAGATCGAGCTGCCGGTCAACGCCCACCTGCCGCACGACTACGTGCCCGGGGAACGCCTCCGCCTCGAGGCCTACCGGAAACTGGCCGGCGCGCTCACGAACGAGGCAATAGACGAGGTCCTTGCCGAACTCGTGGACCGCTACGGCGAGCCGCCACTTCCCGCGCAGAACCTGATCGCCGTGGCCCGCTTCCGGGTCGGTGCCCGCGAAGCCGGCCTCTCCGACGTCGCCCTGCAGGGGAACTTCATCAAGTTCTCTCCCGCGCAGCTTCCCGAATCGAAGACCATGCGGCTCAACCGCATGTATCCGGGCGCGCAGACCAAGCCGGCTCTCGACGCCGTGCTCATTCCGAAGCCGAAGACGGCAAAAATCGGAGGCCGGGACCTGCAGGACGCCGAGATCCTGGAATGGGCGAACGGCGTGATCCGCAATATCTTCTCCGACGCCCCGCTGACAGTGGGCTAGGCGTGATGGGAGGACACCACGCCGCGTCAGGAGCCGCGGCGTGGATAGCTGTTGCCTCGACGGGACCGTACGCCCTGGGCTGGTACCCCCTGGATGCCACCGGCGTACTGATCGGCGGCATGGCGACCGCGGGGACCGCCCTGGTGTGCGACTGGGACCACCGCTCCAGCACCATCGCGCACTCCCTGCCGCCGCTGTCCAATGCAATTGCGGTGGGCATCGAGAACGCCAGCGGCGGGCACAGGCAGGGCACGCATTCGGTGCTGGGGGCAGCCTTCTTCGTGCTTCTTGCAGCCATGGCCGGCCAGATCCAGCTGCAGACGGGCTCTGGGGTACTCTCGGTGGGCGCCGGCGTGCTGTGCATGTTCATGATCAACATCGCGGCCAAGGCCCTGAAGCTTTTTCCGAAGTCCGGCTGGATCACCAACTGGGTCTTCGCCCTCACCATGGCAGGGCTGGTGACCTGGTTCGCGCCGGACCAGTGGACCTGGCTGCCGGTGTCCATGCTGACCGGCGTCGTGGTCCACATCGTCGGGGACCTCGTGACTACCGGGGGAGTGCCGCTCCTCTGGCCGCTCGTGATCAGGCCACCGAAGTTCTTGCGCCGCCTGCCCGTGCTGAAGAGCTTCTGGCGGCCGAACGGGGCGCTGTCCATCCCTCTCTTGGGACGGGCTGGATCCCGGCGGGAATGGCTCGTGCTCATTCCGGTCAGCGCCTACGCCATGGTGGGCATGTGCCTCGCAGCGTTGACCCTGGCGGGCACCCACTTTCCCGCCGCCCTGGCCCTCGCCGGCAGACTCGCCGACAGCCTGCCGGGCCTGCCCTGACAGTTGAAGCCGCGTTAAATACCCGAAGCTCCGGAAAGTTCCGGAGCTTCGGGTATTTAGGCTGCGGCCGGGCGGGTCAGTGCTCGCCGGCGGAGTCCGAGCGGCCGAGGATGGTCTGCGGGATCCAGAAGGCGAGGGCGAACAGGCCCAGGCATACGGCCATCGGCCAGGGGTTCTCCAGCGACAGGAAGGACAGCGAGTAGATGGCTCCCAGGAAAAGGGCCATCATCACTGCGAAGAGGACAACGCTGGTGACCAGGCTGTTCTCGTTCTGGGGTGTCTGCGTGTCGATCTTGCTGGACATTCGTTCCTCCTCGGCCCCGTGGGGCTCAAACTGTGGCGGCCGCCGGCGGATCAGTAAGCGGACGAACCCTGTTCGCCCTTGACGATCGCAATTCCGGAGCTGGCACCAATACGTGTTGCACCTGCAGCAATCATAGCCTGAGCGTCCGCCAGGGAACGCACCCCGCCGGAGGCCTTGACGCCGAGGCCGGGACCGACCGTCCGGCGCATCAGGGCGACATCTTCCACGGTGGCGCCGCCGCCGTTGAAGCCTGTGGATGTCTTGACGAAGTCGGCTCCGGCCTCGACGGCTGCCTCGCAGGCCAGGATCTTCTGGTCGTCGCTGAGCAGGGCGGTCTCGATGATGACCTTCAGGATTGCCTCGCCGGCGTGGACGGCCTCGGCCACCGCCTTGATGTCGTCCACGAGCGCGCCCTTGTCTGCGGCGCGGGCGTCGGCGATGTTGATGACCATGTCGATCTCGTCGGCACCGTCCAGCACGGCGCCCCGCGCCTCGAAGGCCTTGACGTCGCTGGGGGTCGCTCCGAGCGGGAATCCGATCACCGAGCAGGTCAGCACGCCGGAGCCCTTGAGGGCGGTTTTCACGGTCTTGACCCAGACGGGGTTGACGCAGACCGACTTGAACCGGTACTCGGCAGCCTCGGCACATACCTTGAGGATCTCCGCCTCACTGGCTTCCGGCTTGAGCAGCGTGTGGTCGATATAGGAGGCGATGTTGGACGGTTCAGCACCGACGACAGGGGTTCCTGCGGGGCTTGTTGCAGTGCCCGCTCCCGGGCTGGCTTCGTTGCTCATGCTGGTCCTTTCCATGGGCCTCGTGGGCCGCAGTCTCCGCGGTTGTCGCGGTTCCTTGAGTGACCATCTTGCCATAGCCGGCCGCCTCTGCCGGAGGCTATGCGGCAGCAGCCAGCCGAACGTCCGGGACTGCTGTCATCAGCTCTGCCGCGCAGACGCCCGCGGCGGAATCTGAGGCCACAAGCAGGCCCAGCCTGACGCCGTCGAACGACGCCGCGTCACCGATTGCCCAGATGCCGGGCACTGACGAGCGGAAGTCCCTGCCGACGGCGACGCCGCCGGACGCGGCAGTCTGGACCCCTGCACTGGCTGCGAGACGGTCCCGGGCGATCCGGTCTTCGGCGAGCACCACGAGGTCGCCGTTCATGCGGCTGCCGTCATCGAAAACAATGCCGGCGGCCGGCAGTACGGAGCCGGCCGGGGAGGGGACGACGGCGGCTGGCCGGGCGGTCGTCCGGACGGGTCGGACACCCCTGGCGCGGAGCACGGCCTCGGCCTGCCCTGCGGCAGCGCCGGTGCCGACGAGGATTCCGAGCGGCCGCCGGCCAAGGACCCTCGTGACCACCTTGACGGCGTCGCCGATCTTCGCGGCGTCATCGATGGTGGAGTAGCTGAGGCACCGGCTGGAGCCCTCAACCAGCGAGTGGGCGGGCGTCGAGCCGGTGGCGATCACCAGCTGGTCATAGCCAAAGTCCATACCGTCGGCTGTGGTGACCACACGGGCTGCGGCGTCGATGTGGCTTGCAGGCTGGCCGAAACGCACGGAGACAAACGGCAGGGCCGCGAGTTCCAGCAGCTCATCGGGCGCGTCGTCACGGCTGCTCAGCACGGTGACAGTTCCCCGGAACCTGGCCGTGGCGAGCTGGCGGACCAGCGCCTGGGCGGCGGGGCCTGCGCCGGCGATGACAATCTTTGGCGCCGAAGCAGGCGAACCTACGGGAGATGCGGATGCGGATTCGGAGGCGGGTGCGGTGGCAAATGGCGGAAACTGTGCCGGAGCGGACATGTGGGGGCCCTTTCAGATGCTGCACCAGGCGGGCCGGATCTCGGGCCCTGTTGTGCTGATGGGACCCAGCGTAGGCGGCCGGCTTTTCGCGCAGGTTTCCCGGCTGTTGCGGAAATATCCCTGCCTGTTCGCCAGTGTTTACCCGCCGGTAATACAACCAACGCGGGGTCACTCCGCGCCCATTCCACACGCTGGGATGGGCGCGGAGTGACCCCGCGTTGCTGAGGCTGTCCGTGCGCTAGACGCGGATCCGGTAGCCCCGCTTGACCACGGTTTCCACCAGGCTGCCGTCCGGCAGGGACGACCGCAGCCGGCTCACGGTCATGTCGAGCGCGTGCACCGAGCCGCGCAGTTCCAGGAGTTCGGAGAGCGACTCCCGGGAGAGGACCGCACCTCCCGCGCCGAGGAGTGCCCGCAGGAGCAGCAGGGGCGCCGGGGCAACCTCCACCGGCTCGCCGTCGATGCGCAGCGAGCGTCCGCGCAGTTCCACGAGGCCCGAGCGGGTGTCCAGCCGGCGGACGTGGTTCAGGGCCAGGTGCTCGCACACCAGCCGGATCAGGGCGCCCATCCGGAACCGTTCCGGAACCAGCGGGGTGATTCCGGCGTCCAGCAGCGGCTGGGCGGTCACGGGACCTACGACGGCGGTGGTGACGGTGGTCTTCAGGCATTCCACGAGCTGCTTGTACAGTCCCATTTCGTGCGCTGTGCTCCACATTGCGTCCACTGCCGGGGCGCTCGTGAAGGTCAGGACGTCCAGGTTGCCGCTGCAGGCGGCCTCGATCAGGCGCGGTAGGCGATCGGCGCCGTCGGGCTTAACCCAGCGGTACGGGGTGACGGTGAGGACTGTCGCGCCGGACATCCGGAGCCGCTCGAGCTGGCGCACGTCCGTGTAGCCGTGCAGCTGCACCGCCACGGTCTTGCCGCGCACACCCTCGGCCAGCAGCATGTCCACCAGAGTGGCGGTGGTTTCGTCGCTGCTGATGCCGACGTCGGCAAGGCCGGCCGCGCGGACAGCGCCGCGCGCTTTGGGCCCCCTGACGAACATCCGGCAGGCAGCCAGGGTTTCGAGCAGTTCCTCCCCGATCCCGGAGGCGTCCGCCGCTTCGCACCAGCGGCGCATGCCGTAGGCGGTCGTGGCGATGCAGAGGTCGGGCTTCGCGGCAATGATCGCCTTCGTGTCCTCGATGAGGCTGATGTCCTCGTTCACCGGGGCGATCTTGAGGGCGGGGGCGTGCAGCACTTCGGCGCCGCGGCGCTCCAGTGCCTCGATCAGGTCGCGGGAGCGGCGGTGTGAGGTGACGCCGATCCGGAATCCTTCCAGCGGAGATTCGGCAGCCTCAGGCGCAGCCGATTCCTGCAGCTTTGATCCTGCCTGGCCTGTTGCGGCGGGGGCAATGGCATTCAATGCGCTCATGTCGTTCACGAACCCAGCAGCGAGGCCGCCAGGCGGTCAAGATCGGCGGCGGCCTCGGCATGCCCGCGGTTGGCCTCAGCCACGCGCACCACCTCGCCGATGACCAGGACGGCGGGGTTGCTGCAGCCGGCGGCGGCGGAGGCGATCGTCCCTAGTTCGGCGATCGTGGTCCGCTGTCCGGGCCGGTAGCCGCGCTCGACCACGGCCATCGGCATGTCGGCACGCATGCCGGCCCGGCGCAGTCCCGCGGCCAGGTGGTGCAGCGTGCCGATGCCCATCAGGACCACAATCGTGCCGCCCAGGCCAGCCAGGTGGGTGAGCTCCTTGTCGGTCAGCGGCGCGTGGCCGGACACGACGGTGAACATGTGGCTGACTTCGCGGTGCGTCACGGGGATGCCGGCTGCAGCCGGTACCGAGATGGCGCTGGTGACGCCGGAAATCACGCGGACGGGAACGCCGGCGGCGACGCAGGAAGCAACTTCCTCGCCGCCGCGGCCGAAGACGTAGGGGTCCCCGCCCTTGAGGCGGACCACGTTGTTGCCCGCCAGGGCGCTTTCCACCATGAGCTTCTCGATGTCGCCCTGGCTGACTTTGTGGTGCCCGGGCTTCTTGCCGACGTCCACGAGTTCGGCCGAGGTAAGGGACGGGAGCTCCTGGTAGGGGGCCAGCCGGTCGTAGAACACGACGTCGGCATCGCGCAGCGCCTTGATGGCCGCCACGGTCAGCAGTTCGGTGGTGCCGGGGCCGCCGCCCACGAGAGTCACGTGGCCGACCGGGCCGGCTGCCGGTTCGGCAGCCACCGGGATGCCGGTTGCGCGGCACCTGTCCAGCAGGGCCTCCCAGCCGGGCTGGCCGTCGTCGATCGCTGCCACGAGGAACGGGCGTTCAGGCAGCGGGCCGTCATGCCCGGCACCCTGCGGGGTGCTGAGGCGGTAGACGACAGCGCCGGCGGCCTCGTAGCGGCGCACGGCCTGGCGGGCTGCGTGGTCGGAGCCGGTGACCAGGACTTCGCGGCCGGTGAGATCAATGCTGAGCTGCATGCCTATACCTCGTTCTCATCGCTGGGCCTCATGGGGATGGAAGCCCCGATCAGGACCTTCCCTTTTTCCTCTGCCGTGGCCGGGCGCATCTGGCCGCGCTCGTCGGGGACGAAGGAAATGGAGTCGTCCTTCTGGTCGGGGGCGTTGACGAAGGAGCGGAACCGGCGCAGGCGCTCCGGATCCTTCAGGGTGTCAGCCCATTCGTCCTCGTAGGTGTCAACATGCTTGGCCATGGCCGCCTCGAGTTCCTCGGCGATGCCCAGGGTGTCATGCACCACCACGTCCTCGACGTGCTTGATGCCGCCGTCGAGCTCCTCCTGCCAGCGGGCGGTGCGCTGCAGCCGGTCCGCGGTGCGGATGTAGTACATGAAGTAGCGGTCGATGTACTTGATCAGTGTCTCGTCGTCGAGGTCCTTGGCCAGCAGCTGGGCGTGGGCCGGGGTGGCACCGCCGTTGCCGCCGACGTACAGGTTCCAGCCGTCGGCGGTGGCGATCACGCCGACGTCCTTGCCGCGGGCCTCGGCGCATTCGCGGGCACAGCCGGAGACTCCCATCTTGAGCTTGTGCGGGCTGCGGAGGCCGCGGTAGCGCAGTTCCAGCTGGATGGCCATGGCCACCGAGTCCTGGACGCCGAAGCGGCACCAGGTGGAACCGACGCAGGACTTCACCGTGCGCAGGCTCTTGCCGTAGGCCTGGCCGGACTCGAAGCCGGCATCCACGAGTTCCTTCCAGATTTCCGGGAGCTCTTCCAGCCGCGCACCGAACATGTCGATCCGCTGGCCGCCGGTGATCTTGGTGTACAGGTTGTACTTCTCGGCCACGGCGGCAATAACGCCGAGCTTCTTCGGGGTGATCTCGCCGCCGGCGATGCGGGGGACCACCGAGTAGGTGCCGTCCTTCTGCATGTTGGCCAGGGCGCGGTCGTTGGTGTCCTGCAGTGTGCCGCGGCCGGCGTCGAGCACGTAGGCGCTGTTCTGGCTGGCCAGGATGTTGGCGATGGTCGGCTTGCAGATGTCGCAGCCGGCGCCGGTGCCGTACTTGGCCATGATCTCTTCGAAGGAGGTCAGTTCGAGGACGCGGATGGCATCGAAGAGTTCCTGGCGGGACAGCTCGATGTGCTCGCAGAGTGCCTTCGAGACTTCGACGCCGGACTTGGTCAGCTCGGTTTCGAGCAGCTTCTTGAGCATCGGCACACACGAACCACAGCTGGTTCCTGCGCGGGTGCAGCCCTTGAGCTCGCCGAGTTCCTGAACGGGAGCGTTGCCGTCGCAGGCCCCGCAGCCGTTGACCGTGTCCCGGATGGTCCCCGCAGACACGTTGTTGCAGGAACACAGAATGGCGTCGTCCGGCAGCTCGGTCTCGGGGGCGTCGCCGCCGCCGGCCGCCGTCAGGTAGGCACCCGGTTCAGCGGGAAGCTCACGGCCCAGGAGCGGGCGCAGGCTGGTGTACGGAGTGGCGTCGCCCACGAAGATGCCGCCGAGCAGGGTCTTGGCGTCATCCGTGGTGACGATCTTCTGGTAAACACCGCGGGCAGGGTCCGCGTAAACGATTTCGAGGGCGTGCTCGGTCTTGGCAAAGGCATCACCGAAGCTTGCAACGTCAACACCTGACAGCTTCAGCTTCGTGGCGGTGTCAAAGCCAGGGAAGGTCGCCTCGCCGCCGTGCAGGCGGTCTGCCACGATTTCGGCCATGGTGTTGGCCGGAGCAACGAGGCCGAGGCACATGCCGCCGAAGTTCGCCACTTCACCGATGGCCCAGACACCGGGGACCTGGGTGGAGCAGTCATCGTTGATAACCACGCCGCCGCGGGGGCCAAGATCAAACAAGGACTCCTCACCCTCGGCGGCGCGGAAGAGTTCATCGCGGGGCCTGACGCCGATGGCCACGATCACCAGATCAGCGGGGATGGTGCGGCCGTCGGCCATCAGCACGCCGGTGACCTGCCCGTCGTCGTCGGCAAGAATTTCGGTGGGGAACACGCCACCGTGGACCTCGAAGCCCTTGGATTCGATCAGGCGGCCCAGCGCCTGGCCGGCGCCTTCATCGAGCTGGGTGTTCATCAGCCAGGGGGCGCCGTTGATGACGACCGGGGTTGCACCGAGCTGCTCGGTGCCGGCTGCGGATTCCAGACCCAGCAGCCCGCCGCCGATGGTGACGGCATTGATCTTGCGGCCAAACTTCTCGGTGAGCTCGGCGATGGACTTGTTGATCGCCCGGACGTCTTCGAGCGTGCGGTAAACGTGCACGTGCTCGGCGCCGGGGATCGGGAGCCTGGCCGCATCAGAACCGGTGGCAACCACGAGTTCGTCGTATTCGTACGTGCTGCCGGCGGCGGTTTCTACGGTCTTGCCCGTGGTGTCGATCTTAATTACGCGCTCGCCGGTCTTCAGACTGAGTACGTCGTGGTCCCACATGGATGCGGCGCCAAGCGTGAGGTCAACGGTGCTGTCCGTGAGGGCCTTGCTCAGGGCAACGCGGTCATAGGGCAGGTGCGCTTCCTCCGTGAGAACAGTTACCTGCCAGCCTTCGAGGCCACGCGCATGCATAGCATCCGCAAAACGGTGGGCTGCGGGGCCGCCGCCGGCGACCACGATGCGGCGTGGTGTCTCTGTGCTTGAAGTCTGTTCGGTCACTGTGGGCCTTTCGCTGGGCCGCAGACGGTGCTCTGCAGCTTGTCCATCCAGACTAGGCAAAGGGAATTTCGCTTCAGTTTCCCTTATGTTTCGTGAACTTAACTTCTGCATCACGAACAGGTTTCGGGACAGGTGAGGTGTCTTTTACGTTCCGGACACATTGACTGCACGCCTCTGAAACACCGGCAACCTAGCTTGAATATACCGCCGCATTGGCGGCTGAAGCAGGCCGCAATACGCCTCGCGGGAACCGGCCTTCCGCCGGGAAGCAGGCACAGGGAGAGGAGCCGACATGACGGCAACACTGGAACTTGAGGATCTTGAAACCGGATACGCCACTGGCTGGCACCGGGTCTGCGCCGTGGACGAACTGGAGCTCGCCTGGGGCGAAGCGGCACTTGTTGCCGGCCGCCAGGTGGCGTTGTTCCGCACCGCACCCGGTGAGGTTTTCGCCGTCGCCCAGGAGGATCCGGCCACCGGCGCCTTCGTGATGGCACGCGGCATCCTCGGGTCGCGTGGCACCCGCCCCACCATCGCGTCGCCGCTGCACAAAGAGGTTTACGACCTTGAGACCGGCGAGTGCTTCGGCGATGCCGGACTGCAGCTGGCCACGTTCAACACCCGCGTCGAAGACGGCTACATCGAAATCGAGCTCTAGCCCGACGCTCCTACAGTCCCAAAGCCTCGCGGACGTCGCCCAGCACCTGGTCCAGGGCGGCCCGCGCGGCCAGCCGGGCCTCCGGCAGTTCGGCGGCAGATCCCACGCTCCGGATGACTTCCAGGTAGCACTTGAGCTTCGGCTCGGTGCCGCTGGGGCGGATGATCACGCGCGTGAGGTCTCGGGTCAGGTAGACGAGGCCGTCCGTCGGCGGCAGTTCGTCGCTGCCTTCGGCCAGGTCGATCGACGATTCCACGGCGGAGCCGCCGAACGATTCCGGCGGGCTCACGCGGAGCCGGTTCATCATGGCATCCAGCAGGCCGAGGTCCGCTACCCGGATGCTCAGCTGATCACCCGCGTGCAGACCGTGCACCAGGTACAGCTCGTCCAGCGTGTCGAAGATGGTCTTGCCACCCGCCTTGGCAGCCGCCGCGAGCTCGGCGATCAGGACCGCCGCCGAAATGCCGTCCTTGTCCCGGACGAGGTCGGGGGCCACGCAATAGCCCAGCGCTTCTTCGTAGCCGTAAAGCAGGCCAGGCACGCGGGAAATCCACTTGAATCCCGTGAGTGTTTCCTCGTGCGCGTAGCCGGCCGCGGCGGCGATGCGCTGCAGCAGCCGTGAGGAAACGATCGAATTGGCGAACACGCCGTCGTGCGCTTCTTCTGTGGAGGCCGCCAGCCGCTCCACAACGTGCGCGCCCAGCAGCGCGCCCACTTCATCGCCCCGCAGCATCCGCCATGCGCCCGTGTCCGGGTCCTTGGCCGCCACCGCAGCCCGGTCGGCGTCGGGGTCATTGGCCAGGACGATGTCCGCATCAGCCTCCACGGCGGCCGCGAGGGCAAGGTCCAGGGCGCCGGGTTCCTCCGGATTGGGGAAGCTGACAGTAGGAAAGTCCGGGTCGGGCTCGGCCTGCTCGCTGACCAGCGAGACGTCGGCGAAGCCGGCGGCTTTGAGAACGGCAACGGCCGTGTCGCCGCCCACTCCGTGCATGGGCGTGAGCACGATCTTGAGGTCGCGGGCGGGGAAGAGGTCCCGGTTTGCCAACGCCGCCGTGGCGGCCTCATAGTCTGCGGTGATGCCCGGCTCCAGCACGGTCCAGCCGTCCTCGGCCAGCAGGATGGTGTCCAGCGCTCCCACCATGTCGATCTCCGCGGCGATCAGGGCATCGTACGGCGCAACGATCTGCGCGCCGCGGCCGCTCTCCTCTACGGCATGGCGGCCCAGGTATACCTTGTAACCGTTGTCCTGCGGCGGGTTGTGGCTGGCTGTGACCATCACTCCGCCGTCGCAGTCGAGCGCCCGCACGGCATAGGCCAGGAGCGGAGTGGGCAGCGCGGCCGGCATGAGGAAGGTTTCGATGCCTGCCGCTGTGAAGATCGCGGCGGTCTCTTCGGCAAAAATGTCCGAGTTGTAGCGGGCATCAAAGCCGACGACGGCGCGCGGCCGGGTTCCGGGCGACGCGTTTTCCACCGCTGCGGCCAGGAAGCCCGCGAAACCCGACGCTGCGCGGCGGACCACCACACGGTTCATCCGGTTGGGCCCGGGGCCTAGCGCTGCCCGGAGGCCGGCTGTGCCGAACTGCAGGGTTCCGCTGAAGCTGTCCTGCAACTGCTGAATGGCCGCCGGTGTGCCGGCTTCGGCGAGTGTCAGCAGCTCGGCCAAGGCCGTGGAGGTCGCGGGATCCGGGTCCTGGTCGGCCCATGCACGGGCGTCGCTGAACAGCTGGGAATCGGCAGCGGAAGAGGTCATAGGAACCAAGCTATCGTCAAAGCAGTGCAGAGCGGTGCCGGACAAGCCATCCGTCCGGTCACTTCCCGCCGGGATGCCGGGCCTTCGGCATCCCTTGACACCGGAAATTCTGGACACGTAGTGTCTCGGAATGAAGATGAACCAGGGCGTGGAGTGGGCCCTGCACTGCTGTGTGAATATGGCATGGACTCCTGCGGGAGAGGCCATCAGCAGCGCCAAGCTGGCCGAGCTCCACAAGCTGCCCCCGGCGTACCTGAACAAACAGCTCCAGGCCCTGGTGCGTGCCGGAATCCTTGACTCGGTTTCGGGGCCGAAGGGAGGCTTTCAGCTATCGCGGCGGCCGGACAAGATCACCGTGCTGGATGTTGTGCTGGCCATCGAGGGCAGGGACCTGGCCTTCCGCTGTGACGGCATCCTCAAGAACGGCCCGGGCGGCGACATGGGAGAGGACTACACGCGGAGCTGCCTCATCTCACAGGCGATGCGCCATGCCGAGCTGGCCTGGCGCACGGAGCTCGCCCGCCAGAACGTGGCAGGTATTGCGCAGTCCATCGAACGCAGGTTTCCGGACGCGCGGCCTGACACCCTGGCGCAGCTCCTCGGAACAGACAACCGGCCGGAAAGCTGACGGCTCACAGCCTGGCGATGATCTCGGCGAGGAGCTTGGAGATGCGCGGCCCGGCTGCATGGCCCGCTTCGAGCACTTCCGCGTGGCTGAGCGGAACCGGGCTGATGCCGGCGGCGAGGTTGGTCACGAGCGAGATGCCGAACACCTCCATGCCGGCGTGCCGTGCGGCGATGGCCTCCAGCGCGGTGGACATGCCCACGAGGTCGGCGCCGATCCGCTTGGCGTACTGGACCTCGGCCGGCGTTTCATAGTGCGGCCCGGTGAACTGCGCGTACACGCCCTCGTCCAGCGAGGAATCTACCTCACGCGCCAGGCCGCGGATGCGGGACGAGTAGAGGTCTGTCAGGTCAACGAAGGTGGCCCCTTCGAGCGGTGACGTGGCGGTGAGGTTGATGTGATCCTTGATCAGCACAGGCGTTCCGGGTGCCCAGTTTTCGTTGAGTCCGCCACAGCCGTTGGTGACCACCAGGGCCTTGCAGCCGGCGGCGGCCGCGGTGCGGACTCCGTGGACAACGGCACGGACGCCCTTGCCCTCGTAATAGTGGGTGCGGGCCCCAAGCACCAGTGCGCGCTTGCCTTCCCTGGTCAGCACCGAACGGATGGTGCCCACGTGGCCCTCCACGGCAGGGGCGGAAAAGCCCGGCACCTCGGAGGCCATCAGGGTGGCCGTGGTCTCACCGATCAGGTCGGCTGCCTCACCCCAGCCGGAGCCGAGGACCAGCGCGATGTCGTGCGACTCGACGCCGGTTTCTGCAGCGATGTAGTCGGCAGCCGTGCGGGCCGCCTCGAACGGGTCAGTGTTCAGGAATTCTGTATTACTCACTGGTACAAGCTATCGTGCGGGCGCCGCGGTGGACAGCGCAAACTCAGCCGCCCGGGGACCGCGGGGTCAGCCCTGGTTGTTGGTGGTGCGGCGCCATGTGGGAGAGAATGGTTGATTGTGACTATGCACCCTGATTTCAGCGCACCCCGAATCGCAATTCTCGGCGGAGGCCCGRGTGGCTACGAAGCCGCCATGGTTGCCGCCTCGCTGGGGGCCAAGGTCACCATTATTGAGCGTGCCGGCCTCGGCGGATCAGCCGTGCTGACCGACGTCGTGCCTTCCAAGACGCTGATTGCGACGGCGGACCTGATGACCCGCGTCGGTGAGGCGGGGGAGCTGGGGGTCAAGTTCGACGTCGACGGCGGTGACTTCGTCCCCGTGATGCGTGCGGATCTCAAGCACATCAACGACCGGCTGCTCGGCCTCGCCCGCCAGCAGTCCCGGGACATCACGGCCGGCCTGGAGCAGCAGAACGTCCGCATCCTGCTCGGTTCCGGCAAGCTGGTGGACAACCGTACCATCGAAGTCCTGACCGCCGACGGCACCGAGACTGTCGAGGCCGACGCCATCCTGCTGACCGTGGGGGCCCACCCGCGCGAGCTGCCGACTGCGCGGCCTGACGGTGAACGCATCCTGAACTGGGCCCAGATCTACAACCTGGACGAGCTTCCCGAAGAACTGATCGTGGTGGGGTCGGGCGTGACCGGCGCCGAGTTCGCTTCCGCGTACAACGGCCTGGGTTCGAAGGTCACCCTGATTTCCAGCCGTGACCGGGTGCTGCCCGGTTCAGACACTGACGCCGCGGAGGTGCTGGAGGAAGTGTTCGAGCGCCGCGGCGTGCACGTCCTGTCCCGCTCTCGGGCCGAAACTGTGGAGCGGACCGAGGATGGCGTGGTGGTCACCCTCGGGGACGGCTCCAAGGTCACCGGAAGCCATTGCCTGGTCTGCGTGGGCTCCATCCCCAACACTGCCGGAATCGGTCTCGAAGAGGCTGGCGTGGCGCTCACCGAGAGCGGCCACATCAAAGTCGACGGCGTTTCCCGCACCACTGCGCCGAACATCTACGCCGCCGGCGACTGCACCGGCGTTCTCGCGCTGGCCTCCGTCGCAGCCATGCAGGGCCGAATCGCCATTGCGCACTTCCTCGGCGACAGCGTGACGCCCATCAAGCTGCACCAGGTGGCGTCCAACATCTTCACCTCGCCGGAGATCGCCTCCGTGGGTGTTTCCGAGGCCGAGATCGAGTCCGGCAAGTATCAGGGCGACATCGTCAAGCTCACGCTGAAGAGCAATGCCCGCGCCAAGATGCGCAACGCCAAGGACGGCTTCGTCAAGATCTTCGCCCGCAAGGGCTCGGGCACCGTGATCGGCGGTGTCGTGGTGGGGCCGAACGCATCTGAACTGATTTTCGCGATCTCCATCGCGGTCAAGCAGAAACTGCACGTGGACGATGTCGCCAGCACCTTCGCGGTCTACCCGTCACTGAGCGGTTCCATCTCCGAAGCAGCCAGGCGCCTGCACGTCCACATGTAGCAGTTTGCTCCTAGCCAGCGCCCGGACGCGCGCGTAAAATCCGGACTGTCGATCCTGGGATTGGCGGCTCCGGGACGCGACGCCGGACCCACGTGCGGTCAGCGAAGCGGAGAGTTTCCGGATGCTCGGACCGCGGAAGCCAGGAGCTAGTCATGAATACGGTCAGAAAAGTCGCAATGAACTCTGCCCTCGTCGCGGGCCTCGTGGGTGGCGGTGCGTATCTCGCCATGGGCTACCCCGTCATTGCATCAAGCACCAACGCCGGCAGTCAGTCCAGCACGGACTCCGCCAAGGGCAGCCACCAGGCCAACGGGATCACGGAGAAGCTGCTGACCGGGAGTACTGCCACGAGGGTGCGGAGCGCGGTCCTCGCCGCCAACCCCGGCGCGGCCGTCCACCGTGTTGAAAACGACGCTGAGGGAGCCGTCTACGAGGCACACATCACGAAGGCCGACGGCTCGCTGGCGACCGTGAAGCTGGACGCCTCCTTCAACATCACCGCCACGGAAGCCGGCCGGGGACGCTATTAAGACCAGGCGTACGGGGGAACGGCGTCGCCGCGCGTAAAGGGCTTGAACCAATCCCGGACGTCAGGCTTTCCCGCGCCGTTGGCGCCTGCTTCATCAGGGAGCAATTCATCAGAGTTCAGTGCTTCATCGGGGTGCAGTTCTTCGTCGGAGTACAGTGCTTCACACTCGGCGTCCTCGAGCAGGACTTCCTCAACGTTCGCCCGCCACTCATCGGGAAGATCGAGTTCGTAGATGTCCTCGGTGATCTCGGCCTGATCGAGCAGGCAACGCACTGCGAGCTCGCCCGCAAGGCAGCCGGGAGCGGTCCATCCCCGCGCCAGGGACGCGGTGACGTCCGCCGCAACCACAATGAACTTCTGCGTGAACTTCGCGTCATACTTTGCGGCGAACTGCGGCGGCAGCGAGGACAGAACCGAGGTCCCGGCGATGTCGGCAGGCGTGACTGCGTCCAGCTTGTTCAGCGTTCCCAGATCCCGAAACAGCTGGTCGATGAGGACACTGGATGAATTCCACAGGAGGCCGGCCAAGAGGCACGTCTGCCGCACGGACATCTGCCGCTCGTCCGGAGCGACGGACGCCATCTCTTCCAGGTCCTCAGGATCAAACTGAAGCCGCTGCTCTGCGGTCATCTCATCGGGGTGCGGGTCCAGGCCCAGGAGCTCAAGGCTCAGGCCGGTGAGCTTCCCGGCGTCAGCCAGAAGCTCTTTGGTGATGTCGTCGTCGTCGTCGGCACTCATGGCACCGATGCTACCTGTCATCCGGGTATTGCCCGCGAACTGTGACGCGGCCGAGCGGGGGACCCGGCCCTTACGCAGCTGCTGCTTGGAAGTGTTTTTCGATGAGTCCCTTGATGTCCTCGTGGCAGCCGCCGCAGCCGGTGCCGGCGCGCGTGGCCGAGGAAACCTCTGCCACGGTGGAGCAGCCCCCCGTCACCGCCTCCGTGATCTTGCCTCCGCTGACGCCCGCACACCGGCACACGGTGCTTTCCGGGTCACTGGAAGCGCCGGCTGAGGCCAGCTGGTCCGGTCCGTCAAGCCGCAGGAGCAGGGATCGGTCGGCGGGCAGCTCAGCACCACGTTCGAAGAGCTGCACCAGCTCGCCGGCGGTCCGGGGCATGCCCACGCTGACCAGGCCCTCGAGTACACCGCCGCGGGTGGTCATTTTCACGTAGCGTCCGTGCTCGGGATCGGCCCACTGGGCGATCTGGAGCCGCGGCCGGCCGTTGACCGCTCCCGCTGTCAGGACTTCCTCGTCCCACGGCTCGGCCGAGTTGTCCCCTGCCACGGCCATGTTCATGCCGCGTGCCTTGAGCACGATCACGCCGGGCTTCTCTTGGGGGAGGGCGGGCAACGAGTCCGCGTCCTCCTGGGGGCCCCCGGCAAGCAGCAGCAGGTATTCGGCGAGCCATTCGGCCTGCCGCCAGCCCGGTCCCACCAGGCCGGACGGTCCCCGGGCGGTGCGGCATTCGATGCATTCCGGCTCCGGGCAGCGGACCTCGGCGCAGTCGCCGATGGCGAAGATGTGCGGTTCGTGGTGGGCGCGGAGGCGGTGGTCCACGAGGATTCCCGTCCCCGTTGACAGCCCGCAGCCCTCCGCGAGCTCGGTACGCGGACGGACGCCGCAGGACAGGACCAGGAGGTCGCCGTCGATCGCCGAACCGTCGTCGAGCAGCAGAGCCGAGAACCCGCCGTCGGGAGCGTTGTGCTCAACGCCCGTGGAACGGGCGTTGCCGGCAACGCGGACACCGCAGTTGCGGAGGCTGGCGGCTAGCACCGCGCCGCCCCCGCGGTCGATGTTGCGGCCCAGCGGGTGCGGACCGTTGTGGACCACGGTAACCGTGGCGCCTTCCTCGGCTGCGGCGAGGGCCGTCTCGAGGCCCAGGACACCGCCGCCGAGCACCACCACCCGCTTGCGCCCGGCAACAGCCTTGCGGAGCACCTCGGCGTCGCGCAGGTCACGCAGTGCCGTGACGCCTTCCGGCAGGACCGGGGCCGCAGGGTCGGGGTTGATGCCGGTGAGGTTGGGGATGACCGGCCGGGAACCGGTGGCGAAGACCAGCCGGTCGTAGTGGGCCGAGGTCCCGTCAGAGAGAATGACGTTCTGCCGTGCCCGGTCCACGCGCTTGACCTTGACGCCCAGCCGGACGTCAACGCCGTCCGCGGCGAGGACCGCGGCGTCGGCCAGTGCCAGCGCTTCCGGAGTGGTGCGGCCCACGCCGAGGTCGGCCACCAGCACGCGGTTGTAGGCGGCGTCGGCCTCCTGGCCGATGACCGTCACCCCGACTTGTCCGGCCCGCACGCCGGGCAGGAGCTCGTCGACCAGCCGTGCGGCCACCGGACCAAATCCGACAATTACAATCTGCTCGCTCATGAGGCCTCCGATGTCTGAAGAACACTGGTGTTTAGTACGTTCGCGGCCAGCCGGACCCATACCTTGTTGAATTTGAATTCGGGCATCCCGGAGATGGGATCCGTGGCGGCTTCCGTCAGCCGGTTCGCGCTCTCCAGCTCCGGGAAGTGGAACGGCAGGAACACGGTCTCGGGGCGGATGGCCGTGCTGAGCTCTGCCCGGCAGACCACCTCGCCGCGCTCGTTTGCCACCGAAACCAGCGCACCGTCGGTGATGCCCATTGACGCTGCGGCCGCGGGGTGGATCTGCATCCTGGCTTCGGGCTGGGAAGCAAGGAGTTCGGAGACACGCCGCGTCTGGGCTCCCGACTGGTAGTGCTCCAGCAGGCGGCCGGTAATGAGGGTCATGGTTTTGGCCGCCGGGTCGGTATTCGCTGCCGGAGTCCGACGGCGGCGGGGCGCCACCGGGGTCATGACGGCTTTGCCGCCCGCGTGCGCAAAGGCGTCCAGGAACAGCCGCGGCGTGCCGGTGCTTCCGGCGGGGTAGGGCCAGTAGGCGGCCTCGCCCTTGTCCAGCATGGCGTAGTCGATGCCGGAGTAGTCGGCCAGGCCGCCGGCGGATGCCAGCCGGAGCTCTTCGAAAACAGTCTCCGGGTCGTCGCTGAAGGTGGACGGCGCGTCCAGGGCCTCAGCCAGCTGCGACATGATCCAGAGCTCGCTGCGGGCTCCGGCAGGCGGTTGAATTGCCTGGCGGCGGCGGAGGACGCGGCCTTCGAGGTTGGTCAGCGTGCCTTCCTCCTCGGCCCATTGAAGCACCGGCAGGACGAGGTCAGCCTCTGCGGCGGTCTCGGACATGAAGAAGTCGCAGACCATGAGGAAATCCAGGCTGCGGAGTCCGTCGATGACCGAGTTGGCGTCCGGGGATGCGACGGCGATGTTGGAGGCATGCACGAAGAGGCAGCGGACGCCGTCGGGCTGTCCCAGGGACTTCAGGAGCTGCACGGCCGGCAGTCCGGGACCGGGGATGAGGTCCTCCGGCACATTCCATACCTTGGCCATGTGGGCCCTGGCCGCGGGATCGGTGATCTTGCGGTAGCCGGGCAGCTGGTCGGCCTTCTGGCCGTGTTCGCGGCCGCCCTGGCCGTTGCCCTGGCCGGTGAGGGTGCCGTAGCCGCTGCGGGCGGTGCCCGGCAGCCCGAGCAGGAGGCTGAGGTTGATGGCCGCAGTGGCGGTGTCGGTGCCGTCCACGTGCTGTTCCACGCCGCGGCCGGTGAGGATGTAGCTGCCGCCGCGGCGGGCGCCGTCGGCAAGCCGGCGTGCCGTCTCGCGGATGAGATCGGCGGGAACGCCGGTGATGGACTGGACGCGCTCAGGCCAGAACGCGTTGACGCTGCGGACCAGTGCGTCGTAACCGTTAGTGCGGGCCTGGACGTAGTCCGTGTCCACGAGTCCTTCGTGGATGACCACGTGGGCGAGGCCGAGCAGGAGGGTGAGGTCGGTGCCCGGCAGGGGCTGGAGGTGGAGGCCGCCGCCGTCGGCTGTGAAGGCCGCGGTGGCGGACCGGCGGGGGTCCACCACGATCAGACCGCTGGCGTCGCGGACGCCCTGCAGGTGCTGGACGAAGGGCGGCATGGTCTCGGCGACGTTGGAGCCGAGCATCATGATGGTGCTGGCGGTGTCCAGTGCCTCCAGCGGAAACGGCAGCCCGCGGTCCAGGCCGAAGCTGCGCATGCCGGCCGCCGCCGCGGAGGACATGCAGAACCGGCCGTTGTAGTCGATGCGGGACGTGCCCAGCGCGATGCGGGCGAACTTGCCCAGCTGGTAGGCCTTCTCGTTCGTGAGGCCGCCGCCGCCGAAGACTCCGACTGCGTCGGCTCCGTACTTCGCGCGGGTGTCCTTGACAGCGGTGGTGATGCGGGCCAGAGCCTCGTCCCAGGTGATGGGGCGGTGGACGCCGTCGGGACCCTTCAGCATAGGCTCGGTGACGCGCCCGGGGTGGTGCAGGAGGGATGCCGAGGTCCAGCCCTTGCGGCAGAGGCCGCCGCGGTTCGTGGGGAACTCGCGGCCGCTGACTTCAAGGGCCGGCGCAGCCGGCACGGGCTCTGACCCCGGCTGGACAGCCGGGGTCAGAGCCGCTGGAGACTTGAGCGTCATGGCGCACTGCAGGGCGCAGTAAGGGCAGTGCGTGTCGGCGCTTTTGGTCATGTTAGACGTGTCCCATCGCGTTTCGGTTGGCGTTGCGGATGTAGCAGAACCAGCAGACCGCCAGCATCAGCACATAGGCGCCGACGAAGCCGTAGAACGCCGGGGTGTAGGAGCCGCTGGCCGTGTTGGAGGCGTTCAGGACCTGCGGGATAACAAACCCGCCGTAGGCGCCGATTGCGGAGATCAGGCCGAGGGCCGAGGAAGCCAGACGCTGAGTGGTGACCGTGCTGGCACCGGAGCGGGCTGCCCGGCTGGAGATGGCGAAGATCACCGGGATCATGCGGTAAGTGGCGCCGTTTCCGAAGCCGCTGGCGGTGAAGAGCATCAGGAACAGGACCAGGAAGAGCCAGAAGTTCTTCAGGGGGAGCGTCCAGATCATCGTCAGCGTGATGACGGCCATGGAGGCGAAGGCTGCAACGGTCATGCGGGCGCCGCCCATGCGGTCAGCCATGCGTCCGCCGTAGGGGCGGGCCAGGGAGCCGACCAGCGGGCCGAGGAAGGCCAGCGAAAGGGCTACGGTGCCGACTCCGATGGAGGAGAAGGCGGGGAAGTAGTCCTTGATGAGCTTCGGGAACACGCCGGCGAAACCGATGAAGGAGCCGAACGTGCCGATGTACAGCAGGGCCATGATCCACAGGTGCGGTTCCTTCAGGGCGGCCAGCGACCCCGCCACGTCTCCCTTGGCACTCGTGAGGTTGTCCATGTACTTGTAGGCGCCGAAGGCAGCGATCAGGATCAGCGGAACCCACATGAGGCCTGCGACCGGAAGGTTGACAGTGCCGGCGGCAAGGAGCGTGATGGCGATCGGAACGGCAAGCTGCGCGACGGCGGCACCCATGTTTCCGCCCGCGGCGTTCAGTCCCAGGGCCCAGCCCTTTTCACGCGCCGGGTAGAAGAAGGTGATGTTCGCCATGGAGCTGGCGAAGTTGCCGCCGCCGAAGCCGGCCAGGGCCGCCACGAGCAGCATGACGCCGAACGGTGTGTCCGGGTTGGAGACGCACATCGCCAGGCCGACCGAGGGAATCAGAAGGAGTGTCGCCGAAACGATCGTCCAGTTCCGGCCGCCGAAGCGCGGGACCATGAAGGTGTAGGGGATGCGGAGCGTGGCGCCTACGAGACTCGGCATGGAGATGAGCCAGAAGATTTCCGACGTGCTGAAGGTAAAGCCTGCGGCCGGAAGCTGGACCACAACGATGGACCAGAGCTGCCAGACAACGAAGCCGAGGAATTCGGCGAAGATGGACCAGTTGAGGTTCCGGCGCGCAATGGCGCGGCCCTGGGTTTCCCACTGGTGCTTGTTCTCTGCATCCCAGTTGGCGATCCAGCGGCCGGGGCGGACCTCAAGGGCGGGGGCGTCTGTGGTGGGGGCTGAAGCGGGCTGCGCGTTGGCGGAACCTGAGGCGCTTCCGAGCCACGGCTCGGCGGCAAGATCGAGGGAATTGCCGGTGCCGGTATCTGCGGGGCGGTCAGCAGTCACGGTGTACCTCCTTGGGGAATGTTGTTCTTCCAAGGTAGGGAAGCCGCGTTTCGCGGACGGTCGCGGTTTGTTAACGTGCTGTGACATTTGCCTATCAGCCTTCTGCCTGCAGCGTTAGGCTAACTGGGCGACGCCATTTTGAGACAACCCGATTTGTCCGCATGGTGGACGATTTGTCCATTGAATGGACTGCGGGAACTAATATTGAACTCTGTTTTATCCCGTAGTTGGACGGCGGTCGGAAGCATCGTCCGTCCAGTCCTAGTGAAAGCGCCACTACATGTCATCCACTGCCACCTCGCAGCCCGGCTCCGCCAAGCAGGTGAACTCGCGCGGCCGCGTGATCGTCGCGAGCCTCATCGGCACCACCGTCGAGTTCTACGACTTTTACGTGTACGCCACCGCCGCGGTGCTCGTCTTCCCGAAGCTGTTCTTTCCGGGCCAGAACGAAACCACCCAGCTGTTGAGCTCCTTCGCAGTCTTCGGCGTCGCGTTCATCGCCCGCCCGCTTGGATCCGTGGTCTTTGGCCACTTCGGGGACAAGTTCGGCCGCAAGGGCACCCTCGTGGCGTCCCTGCTGACCATGGGTATTGCAACGTTCCTGATCGGCTGCCTGCCAACGGCCACGGTCCCGGGCTGGCAGTTCTGGGCTCCGGCGCTGCTGGTGATCATGCGCTTTGCACAGGGCCTGGCCCTCGGCGGCGAATGGAGCGGAGCGGCCCTCCTTGCAACCGAGAACGCCCCGGCCAACAAACGCGCCATCTACGGCACGTTCCCGCAGCTGGGCGCGCCCATCGGCTTCATCATCGCCAACGTGATCTTCCTGGTGGCCAACTACACCCTCACCCCGGCCGCCTTCGAAGCCTGGGGCTGGCGGGTGCCGTTCCTGCTCAGCGCCGTCATGGTGATCATCGGCCTCTACGTGCGGCTCAAGCTCATCGAAACGCCGGCCTTCACAAAGGTCCTCGAATCCAACGAAGTGGCCAAGCTCCCCATCGGCCGGGTCTTCAAGTCCAGCTGGCGTCCGCTCATCCTGGGCACGTTCATCATGCTGGCAACGTATGTGCTGTTCTACCTCATGACCACCTTCACGCTGACCTACGGCACCCGCCCGGCCACTCTGGAAGCGGCCAAAGCGGCAGCGGAAAAGACCGGCAAGCCGATGACCGAGGCCGCAGCCGCTGCCTTTGTCCCGGGCCTGGGCTACACGCGCAACGACTTCCTGTGGATGCTGATCGCGGGCGTGGTGTTCTTCGGAATCTTCACGCTGGTCTCAGGCCCGCTGGCCGAAAAGTACGGGCGCCGCAAGATGCTAATCGCCGTCACCTCGGGCATCTTTGTCTTCGGCCTGCTGTTCGTCCCGCTGTTCAGCGGCGGCTTCGTGGGCACCATGGCTGTGCTGATCCTCGGCTTCACCCTGATGGGCCTCACCTTCGGACCCATGGGCGCCCTGCTGCCAGAGCTGTTCCCGACCAACGTCCGATACACGGGATCGGCCGTGAGCTACAACGTCTCCAGCATCCTCGGTGCGGCCGTGGCGCCGTTCATCGCCGTGTGGCTGTGGGAAACGGCGAAGGGTAGCCCGGTCCTGGTGGGCGTGTACCTAAGCGTCATGGCAGTGCTGACGCTGATTGCACTCTTCCTGAGCAAGGAAACCCGGGACCTGGACTACGAAAACAACGTGGCCTGACGCCTCGGTTCCTGCCGGCCCACTGGTTCGGCAGATGAAAATGCCCGGTGTGAAATTCACACCGGGCATTTTCATGTGCTGTTTCGCGTCACCTCGGGGTGGGGCGGCCTTAGAGCGGATCAGTCCTCGATGGTGGTGATGACGGCGCCCGCGGCCACCGTCAGACCCGCTGTTGCGGCCAGTCCGGTGATTGTGCCGGAACGGTGGGCTGTCAGCGGCTGCTCCATTTTCATGGCTTCAAGCACGACGACGAGATCCCCTTCGGCGACGACGTCACCGTCGGACACGGCCACCTTCACGATAGTTCCCTGCATGGGCGAGGTCAGCGCATTGCCGCCGGCCGCCACTGCGGCGCCGCCTGAGCGGCTCCGCTTCTTGGACTTGGCCGGCTTTCCGCCGCCGGTGGGCGCGCCGCCGAATCCGAGTGACGCGGGCAGTGCCACTTCAAGGCGCTTGCCGCCAACCTCCACCACGACGGTCCGGCGTTCGCCGGCTTCCTCCGCTTCGGAGACGGCTCCAGCGGGCGTCCAGGCGGGGAGGTCGTTGACGAACGCCGTTTCAATCCACCGGGTGTGGACCTTGAAGGGGCCCTCGGCGGGAGCGAAGTCCGGGTTGCTGACGACGGCCAGGTCGAAGGGGATGACGGTGGGGATGCCTTCCACCACCATCTCCTCCAGAGCCCGGCGGGAACGCTGCAGGGCCTGGGCGCGGGTACTGCCGGTGACGATCAGCTTGGACAGCATGGAGTCGAAATTGCCGCTGATGACGTCGCCCTGCTCCACGCCCGAGTCGATGCGGATGCCCGGGCCGGTGGGGTTCTTCAGCGCGGTGATCGTGCCCGGGGCGGGCATGAAGTTGCGGCCCGGGTCCTCGCCGGTGATGCGGAATTCGATGGAGTGCCCGCGGACCTCGGGATCACCGTAGCCCAGTTCCTCGCCGCGGGCGAGGCGGAACTGTTCGCGGACGAGATCGATCCCGGTGACTTCCTCGGAGACGCAGTGCTCCACCTGGAGGCGGGTATTGACCTCAAGGAAGGAGATGGTGCCGTCCTGGCCCACAAGGAATTCGCAGGTGCCGGCGCCGAGGTACCCGGCTTCCTTCAGGATGGCCTTGGAGGACTGGTAGAGGCGCTGGTTCTGTTCTTCGGTGAGGAAGGGGGCAGGCGCCTCCTCGACGAGCTTCTGGTTGCGGCGCTGCAGCGAGCAGTCACGGGTGGAGACGACGACGACGTTGCCGTGCGCGTCGGCGAGGCACTGGGTCTCAACATGGCGGGGGGCGTCCAGGAAGCGCTCGATGAAGCACTCGCCCCGGCCGAACGCCGCGGTGGCCTCACGCACGGCGGATTCGAAGAGCTCGGGGATTTCCTCGCGGGTGCGGGCTACCTTGATGCCGCGTCCGCCGCCGCCAAAGGCCGCCTTGATGGCGACCGGCAGGCCGAACTTGTCCACGAATTCGAGGATTTCCTCAGCGGATTCAACGGGATCGGCGGTGCCGGGAACCTGCGGGGCGCCAACCTTTTCGGCGATGTGGCGGGCCTGGACCTTGTCGCCGAGGGCGGAAATGGCTCCCGGGGACGGTCCGATCCAGGTGATGCCTGCCCCGATGACCATGGCCGCGAACTGCGCATTTTCAGCGAGGAAGCCGTAACCGGGGTGGATGGCATCGGCGCCGGACTGGTGGGCTGCCTCGATCAGCTTTTCCATCACCAGGTAGGATTCTGCGGCGGTATTGCCGCCCAGTGCATAGGCCTCGTCTGCCAGCCGGACATGGAGGGCATCGCGGTCGGGATCGGCATAGACGGCAACGGAGGCTATGCCTTCGTCACGTGCTGCGCGGATGATGCGGACTGCGATCTCACCGCGGTTCGCGATCAGAACCTTGGTCAGTCGCTTGGAGCTCGTCAGGGCGGCGCCTGCGGAGCTTGGGACGGTGGTGCCGGCACCTGCGATGGCGCTGGCGTTAGGGCCGCCGCTCGCCGCGGATTGCTCTGGACTTGCGGACTGCTCCGAATTTGCTGACAAGGCGTCTCCTTCTTTCCTTCAGGGAGCCTAGCGCGATTTTGAGGGTTCCGCCGATATTGCTTGCGGATTCCGCGCGTAATGCCCCGAACCTTTGTAGGGAAGCTACAAAGAGCTGCGAATCAACTCACTCTGCGCGGACCTCCGCGGGATCAACGGCCCCGCCGGTCCAAAGGTCGGTGACGTCCACCGCCGCCTGCCCCAGCAACCCGCGCAGGGTCGAGATGGAGAGTCCGACGACGGTGTGCGGGTCGCCGTCGACCTTGCGGATGAAGGCTCCGCCGTAGCCGTCGATCGTGAAGGAGCCCGCGCACTGGAGCGGCTCGCCGGTGGCGATGTAGCTGTCGATCTCGGCCTCGCTCATGTCCATGAAGTGCACCTCGGCGGAGCAGACGGAACCGAGCGTCGCCCCGGAGCCGGGGCCGCCGTCGTCATTTGAATCGGTGTCCCGGCAGTCCACGAGCCAGTGTCCGGTGTGCAGCACGCCCATGCTGCCGCTCATCCGGAGCATCCGCTCCTTGGCGACCTCCGGGGTGTAGGGCTTGCCGTGGGCCTCGCCGTCGAACTCGAAGACCGAATCGCAGCCGATCACCAGGGCGCCCTCGGCCTCCGGAAGCGAGGCTACGGCCTCGGCCTTTGCCCGGGCCAGCAGCAGGGCGGTATCGTGCGGGTCGGTCACGCCGTAGCGGGCCTGAACGGCGTCCTCGTCCACATCGGAGACGAGGACCTTGTGAGCGATGCCTGCGTTGCTGAGCAACTTGGTGCGGGCGGGGGACTGGGAGGCAAGAATGAGGCGGGTCACCGCTCCAGCCTAATCCCGGAAGCCGTTTCGGATCCGCTGCAACAGCCCACCCTTAAATGTCACAGCCCGCAGGAACACTTGCATCATCGACGGAATCAGGGATCGGAAGGGGCCTCAACAATGGCCGGACGCGATGATTACGATAGCCGTGGCTTGATCACCATGGGGAACCGCATGCTTCGGGAAATGACTTTGCCCGAGGATACTGCCGGGCTGATCGAACACTACCGGCGGCTGGACGAGCTGAGCTCTGCACTGAGGACCGTTAGGACGCGTCTTGAAGTCGCGGTCGTCCTCAGCCGTGTGCCGGCAGCTACGTCCGGGATGGGGGCCTCCCCGATGGCCGCCGAAGCGGATGATCGGCTTCGGCGGGCCCTCAGTAACGTGATGGCCCTTATTGTCAGAGCCCACAGCGACACTTGAGCTATGAACGGTAATTGGGGGTCCGACGCGGTTCCGGCCGCAGTGGGGTACGGTTGCGCCTGCAGCTGCTGTCAGGCGCCGGCAACGGACGATGCAGCCTTAGCCCTGTGCGCAGGCATGGCCGAGCAGGACGGTGCCCGCCTGATTGATGAGATCCGGACACTGGAAGACAGAAAGTCTGCCTTGGCTGCCCGTCAGGCCCGCCTGTCCGTCGCCTTCGACCAGCTGCAGCGCCGGCAGAAGTCTGACGTCGGGATCCCCGCTGACCAGCTCGGGGCAGGCATTGGAGCACAGATTGCCCTCGCGCGTCGCGAATCCCCGGCCAAGGGAAACCGGTTGTTGGGCCTGGCCAAGGCCTTGGTGATTGAGATGCCGCACACGCTCGCTGCCTTGGAGGCGGGGCAGCTGAACGAGTGGCGGGCCACGTTGCTGGTGCGCGAAACGGCGTGTCTGTCCTCCGCGGACCGCTGTGGCGTCGACGAGGAACTCGCGCCCGACGCAGGAACGCTGGCCGGTGTAGGAGACCGGGCACTGGTGGCCGCCGCCCGTACCGCCGCCTATCGCCGCGACCCGCGCTCCGTCACGCAGCGCGCCGCCCACGCCGCCACCGAACGGCACGTCAGCCTCCGTCCCGCTCCGGACACCATGTGCTACTTGACCGCCCTGTTGCCCGTCTCGGCCGGTGTGGCCGTGCACGCAGCGCTCAGCCGCCACGCGGACTCCCTCCGCTCCGGCGGGGATGAACGTTCCCGGGGGCAGATCATGGCCGACGCCCTGGTTGAAAGGATCACGGGTACACCAGGCGGGATCACGGGGATCGAGATCCAGCTCATCATGACCGACCGCACGCTGTTCCAGGGCGACTCCGAACCGGCCCGGCTGCCCGGTTACGGTGTGGTCCCGGCGGGCTGGGCAAGGGATGCCCTCAAGGAAGCCGCTGCAATGGAAGGCGTGTTCTCCGCTTCCAACGACGTTGAGGCATGGCTGCGACGGCTCTACGCGGCTCCGGGTGCCGGAGAGCTGGTTGCGATGGATTCCCGGGCCAGACTGTTCCCCGCCGGGCTGCGCCGCTTCATCGAGGCCCGCGACCACACCTGCCGCGCCCCGTACTGTGATGCTCCGGTCCGCCACTATGACCACATCGTTCCGTGGCATCGCGGCGGACCCACCACCCACGGAAACGGTGCCGGGCTCTGCGAAGCCTGCAACCACACTAAAGAAGCGCCTGGTTGGACAGTGAAGCCCCTTGGTTCCCGCGACGCCGGCCGGTTCAGGCACACTCTCGAAATCCGGACCCCGACGGACCACAGTTACCGCTCCACTGCGCCACCTTTGCCCGGAACTCAGCTTGACGCTTCGAACGCGGAAGCCTGCCGGCGCAGACGTGAACTCCGGCGCTCCGCGAAGGTTCGTAGGCGGGCAAGGGGTGTGCTCGCGGCGGAAGCTCCTCGCGCGGCCTGAGCTGGCAGCGAGTGGTCCGCCGTGTCATGCAGCCGTGCACCTTCACTGTTGCGGCGCGTGCCCGTCCGCGTGCTCGGGTGGCCAGACCGATGTCGCGCGTTTTCTTCCGCTCAGGACAACGCCGAGGAGTTCGTTGGCGAGTCGTTTCGCATCACCGAAGTGTTCGAGCGTGCAGTCGGGCGACGCGGCGACGGCCTAGGGATGCGAGGCAGCGTAGGCGTCCCACTTGCGATCAGCTGCTTGAACATCAGGTGGGGCGACAGGATGAGAATGCACCTCCACGTCGCAGGAGCGGTGCGAAAGCTGCCAGCAGCGCCAGACGAGATCAGCCGGCCGGAGCTTCGGCGGGTTCGGGCACAGAGGCAGCGGCCGCCGTCGTGCTTGGTTTGCGGAGGCGCGCGCCTTCCACATCCACGTCGGGCAGGATGCGGTCCAGCCAGCGAGGCAGCCACCAAGCCTTATCGCCGAGCAGGTACATTGCGGCCGGGACGATCGTCATGCGCACCACGAACGCGTCCACCAGCACGCCGAAGGCCATCGCGAAGCCAAGCGGCCGGACCATGGTCAGGTGCGAGAAGATGAAGCCGGCAAAGACGCTGACCATGATGATCGCAGCGGCGGTGACCACGGCTGCGGCGTGGCTGAACCCGCTGCGAACGGCGTGCCTGGCCGGTTGCCCATGCGTGTACGATTCGCGCATTCCGGAAGTGATGAACACCTGGTAGTCCATGGCCAGCCCGAACAGCACGCCTATCAGGATGATGGGCAGGAAGCTCAGCACCGCACCCGGGTTTGCGACGTCGAACACGGTCCCCAGCCAGCCCCACTGGTAGACGGCAACCACCGCGCCGAACGCGGCGGCGAGTGAGAGCAGAAAACCGCCGGTGGCGAGCAGCGGCACCACGACGGAGCGGAACGCCAGCAGCAGCAGGATCAGGGAAAGCCCGACGACGATGGCCAGATAGGGCGGCAGGGCGTCACCGAGCTTCGTGGAGACGTCCACGTTGCCGGCGGTCTGGCCGGTGAGCCCGATACTGACTCTCGTGGCGTCCCTGATTTCCGCGTTCCGGCCGCGGAGCTCGGAAACCACCCTGACGGTGCTGGCGCTTGCCGGGCCTTCTTTGGGGATCACCTGGAACACCGCGGTGCGGCGGTCCTCGCTCAGCGCCACGGGGACCGCGGCGGTGACGCCGTCCACGCCTCGGAGGATGTCGGCGACGTCGAACTGCTTGGTCTGCGCTTCGGACTCGCTAAGTCCGGCGGGGAAATCGCCCACCACCACGATGGGGCCGGTGACGCCTTCGCCGAAGCTTCGGCCGGTGACGTCATAGGCTTTGAAGGCCTGGGAATCCACCGGTTCGGAACCGCCGTCGGGGAGCGCCAGCCGGAGCTGGCTGGCCGGCAGCGCCACCAGACCGAGCAGGACCACGCCGGCGAGCAGCGCCAGAACTGGGTGCCGCGTGACCAGCCCACCCCAGCCGTGGCTGCTCCGGTGCTCTTCCTTGGCCCGGTCCTCTGCGTCGTGGCCGGGCGCGGCGTTGTGCGCCTCGGCTTTCGCCCAGGCCCTCTTGGAGATGAGCTTCCTGCCCACTAGCGAGAGGACTGCCGGAGTCAGGGTCAGGGCCACGACGACGGCGACGGCCACGGTCGCGGCGGCCGACACACCCATGACAGCGAGGAACGGCAGTCCGGGGACCACCAGTGCGGCCAGGGCAATGATCACGGTCAGCCCGGCGAAAAGTACGGCGTTGCCGGAGGTGCCCGTCGCCAGCGCAACCGATTCTTCGCCCTCCATGCCGGCCAGCAGCTGGCTCCGGTGGCGGTTGACTATGAACAGTGAGTAATCGATGCCGACAGCGAGGCCCAACATCAGCGCGAGCATGGGCGAGATGGAGCTCATGCTAATTACCCCCGTCAGGGCAAAGGTTCCGCCCACCCCGGCCGCCACGCCCACGAGGGCCATGAGCAGCGGGAGCCCGGCCGCAATCAGAGTGCCCAACATGACGATGAGGACCAGGGCGGCGATGGCAATGCCTACGATCTCGGAGATGCCGAACAGTTCCGAGACATCCTCGGTGATTTCCTTGCTGGCCAAGGCGGTGACCCCAGCGGAGTCCACCCCACTGGCGATGTCCTGGACCTGCTCCCTGACCGAGGGCGCCAGGGCATTGATCGAGGTCTTGAACTGGACCTGGGCGATGGCGGCCTTGCCGTCAGCGGAGACAAAACGCATCCCCTGGGAAGCGGCGAGCTGGCGCTTGGCGAGTGCCAGATTTGCCGCGCCGGTCTCAAGTTCCTTGATGCCGGCGTCGAGCTTTTCCCGACCCGCAGCGAGGGCTGCTTTCTGCTGCGCCAGCTGCCCTTCAACCTCTGCCGCCGGAAGCCCGGCGGCAGACATTTGCTGCGCGGCGGCGTCGAGCTGGGCCTTGCCCGCCACGAGCTGAGCGCGTGCCCTATCCAGCTCGGTCTGTCCCGCCGCCGCCTTCTGCTCACCGGCGGTGATGGCCTCGGCGGCCTTGTCCACCTGCGCCTGGGTGGCGAACGGATCCACGGTCCCCTGGACATCGGGGAGAGTCTCCAGCTTGGCGAGGGCGGCGGAGACGGCGTCCTTTCCGGCCTGGCTGAACCGGGCGTCATTGGCTTCGAAGACAATTCCCGCGGAACCTCCCGAAGACTGGGGAAGATCCTGCTTCAGCTTGTCCAGCATGCGCTGGGTTTCAGTACCCGGGATCTGGAAATTGTTGGACATGGTTCCGTGGAACGCGGCTGCTGAGCCGCCGACAGCCACGAGGACCGCCAGCCAGAGCGAGATGACGATCCACCGGTGCCCGTAGGAAAACTTGCCGAGTCGGTAAAGCAGAAGTGCCATGTCAGGACCGTTCTGAGGAGTGCGGGGCAGGGGAGTCGCTTTGTAGGGGCTGGGATGCCGGAGAATCCGGGTGCTGCGGAGCCGAGGCGGCGAAGCCGGAACCCAGCAGTGCCATCGAATCGATCAGCAGTTGCCGGAGGATGGCCAGTGATTCCGCCGAGAGGTCTGTTCCGCAGCGGCTGAACCACACCTCCATCGCGGCCTTCCCGCAGGAGATGACGGAACCGGCGAGGGCCCGCAGGTAGAGCTCGTCCATGTCCCCGTCCATGTCCACGGCCGGGTTCCGGGCGGCGCGCTCTCGGGCGGCAGCGATGATCTGCTCGGTGCAGTGGTCCCACGCCTCAAGCTCGGACCGGGCCAGCAGGGGACTGGCCTGAGTCAGGCTGAAGAGCTCGGCCATCGGTGCGACCGTCATGGGGTCGGCGAGCTCAACGAGGGCTGCGCGGGCTGACTCAAGGATGGGCTCGTCCGCCGGTCGGAGCCGGAACTGCTCCAGCGCAGTGTCGAGGAAGCCGTGCGTCACCGAAGCGATGGCCGCCTCGGTGCTGCTGAAGTAGTTGAAGAAAGTGCGGCGGGAGATGCCTGCCGACTCGGCAATGTCCTCCACGGTGAAATTGCCGGGGCCTGCGCTGCGCAGAAGCCCCAGGGTTGAATCCGAGATGGCCTGGCGGGTCGCGGCTTTGTTGAGTTCGCGCCGCGAAGGTGATGCCGGCGGCTGGGCGGCCGGCGGAGAAATGGAAGTGAACACGCAGTTACACTACGTGCATCTTTGCACTCTGCGCAAGAAAAGCCCTCAACGTCAGCCTCAGCCGTCATAGGTTCCGCACGGGATTCATATGTACTTCACAGGCCCTTCATAGCCGCCACTTATGTGGGTGGTGCAAGCTGGTCTCATGGCCGGTACGGCCGGCGAGGATGGAGCCGTCGTCTCCGTAAGGCAGATCCAGGAGAGAGATCATGAAGCGTACGAAGAAAATGGCACTTAGCCTTGGCATGGCGGCCGTGGCGCTTGGTGCCGGGTTTGGCGTGACGGGAATGGCTGCCGCCTCGACGGCCACTCCGACTCCAACGCCCAGCTCCAGTAGCCCTTCCGGCAATGCTCCCGACGCGCAGCGGTTCGACGGCGGGGGCAGGCATGGGCACGGACACGGTCACGGGGAACACGGCGATAGGGCCGCGGCGCTCGCGTCCAAACTGGGCGTCGATCAGGCCAAGGTCGCCGACGCGCTAAGGACATTCCGTGATGCAAACCGGCCTTCTGCGCCCCGCGCCGACGGGCAAAAGCCGGACCAGGCTGCGATGGAGTCGGCATTGGCCGCATCGCTGGCACAGTCCCTCGGAATAGACGAGGCCAAGGTCAAGACCGCACTGGAAGAACTGCGCACTGAGGCGCAGAAGAGCCGGGCGGCAGCTTTGAAGTCGCGCCTCGACCAGGCGGTTACTGACGGCACGCTGACGCAGGCTGAGGCGGACGCGGTGACTAAGGCGGTCGAAAACGGCGTGATCGGCGGCGGCCACTAGCCTTCCGAATGCTGCGCCGCTTCCGAATGCTGCGTGCCCTGTCCGGCGCGGGCTATGAGGCGCGGTTGACCGCGGCCAGGATAGCCGCGCCCAGTTCGGCCGGCTTGGTGAACTGCGGCCAGTGCCCCGTTGGCAGGTCCACCAGCTCGACGTCGCGTATGCGTGCCAATTCCTCCACGTACGGGTGGCCCGCGTCCATCCACTCGGTGAGCAGGGTCGTCGGGAACTCGCAGGCGATCACGGTGGCCGGGACTTCGTAACGCCGCTCGTCATGAAGATGCTGCCGGTCATAAGCCACGCCTTTGGGCTCCGGGATGGCGCGTGCCCGGAACATGGTCCGCAGCCCGTCGTCCAGATCGACGAGGTCCTCGTCGTCGAAGCCGTCCCACGGCGGAAGCGGCACGTCGTCCCCTTCGGCCGGTAGTTGGTCGTTGATGACGCCGCCCTCTCCCAGCGGACCGCTGTCCACGTAGATGGCATGAACCACGCGGTCCGGACGCCTGTCGATGGCGCCATGGATGATCGCGCCACCGCCCGAGTGGCCCACCAGCACCACCGGGCCGTCGAGCGCGTCTACCGCCGCCACGACGGCGTCGATGTGGTCGCGCAAGCCTATGCCGGCACGCGGTGCGTCTGCTGCCTCCAGGCCGGGCAGCGTCATGGGGTGGACGCGGTGCCCCGCCGCGACGAGCGGGGGCGTCACCTCCGACCACGAAGAAGCGTCCAGCCAGAATCCGGGAACCAGGATGACGTCCATGGACGGTACCCTACCCCAACGCCCGCGCACGGCAGGTGCCCCGGCGGCGATTCGGCTTAAGCTATGCCTGGGGTCGGCCAGCTCCCGGCCCTGCGCAGCCGCGGCGGAACCATCGGCGGCTGCCCGGTCATCCGCGGGGGAGTCATCCGAGAAGGGATCACTGGAGCGGGGGGTGCGGTGCAGAGCGCCTCGTCCAGGATGCCCCGGCGCTTGGCCACAAGGGCGGGTACGAGGGCCTGCCCGGCCACGTTGACAGCCGTGCGGGAGGCCGGCAGCGCCTACGGAGTTAGCTGACGCCGGCGATAGCGGATGTGGGTGGTCAGCGGTGAGTGAAGCACCTCGGCGGGTTCGAAGCCGAAGGATTCAACCCCGTCGAAGATGCGCTCGCCCGAACCGAGCAGGACCGGTGCGATGTCGAGGGTGAGCTCGTCGATCACGCCGGCGATGAGTGCCTGTCGGACGGTCGAGGCCCCACCGGCGATGTCCACGCCGTTGTCCCCGGCGGCCTGGCACGCTGCGGAGTAGGCCGCGTCGAAGCCCTCGGTGACGAAGTGGAAGGTCGTCCCGCCGTCCATCTGGATGGGGTCATGGCCGTGATGGGTCAACACGAACACCGGCGCGTGGTACGGCGGTTCGGCTCCCCACCACCCGGTCCATTCCTCATCCCAGTCCCCGCGGATCGGGCCGAACATGTTCCGACCCATTACATACGCGCCCCGCGGGCGCATGAGCCACTCGTTCGCGACCTTGTCGGCATGGTTCGCTCGCGGGTCGCCGATGTGCCAGCCGTGCAGCTCCAGCCCCCGCTTGCCCAGAGGGTCCTCGCGGCTCTGGTCCGGCCCGGCGACGAAGCCGTCCAGCGAGATTGACATGTGGCAGGTGGTGTCTGGCACCGCGAACCTCCTGAGTCAATGCGACTTGCATGCGGTCGCGTGTGGATTGTGGCGATGCTAGCACGGGATGGCATCCTCGCCGACCGCCTCCGGCGGCGGGTCGCCGACAGGGTTTCCTCCTAAGCCCATCCGGCCTTCAATTCAATCGCGGCCCCCCAATTCGCCCACGAGTGGGCCGAATCTGGTCAAGACCAGCCACGATTCGACTCGCAGAAGCGGTACTGACCGTTCTTGTATTTGCCATTTCATTCGGATTGTCACCCGCGGCGATCTGGTTGCTGCCGGCTGGGATAAGTTGTCGGAAATATTCTCCGGACCATTGCCCCCGGTTGCCTCTGCGCTTCTGATCCTGGCGTTCTGGATGCCACCACAACTCCTGCGATTCGATTTAGGACAGTAGGACTACCATGTCGGAATGAAGACGCCGGCGCGATCAGCTCTCCCTTCCTGGCTTTCTGAAATGCGCGGTGGAAATGCAAAAACGGAACTCACTGTGTCTGAGTTCTTTCCCATGGACCTTCCAGCATTTTGCCGGGTCTTCAACCCTGCTCGCGCTACCGGAGTCTCCAGGAGCTGGACAGAAGTGGCTGGAAAGGCCGCCACTATTACCGGTCGCACGCAATGGCGGGATGTCGCCATCCAGCCCGGTGCCTCTGGACTGCCCCGCTTGGACCCGATAATGGGCGGCATCGACATGGAGGTAGCGGCTGCGTTGGCGTCCGTTTTGGGTGAACACACCCAGACTCCAGACCCTGTCTATTTTCTTGCGTGGGAGGGTTACGCCGGCCTAAATGATGCCTACCGTGGTTCGGAGACTGTCCTTGGCTCTTATGGCAGGCAGATGCATGTGCTGCACGGTTCGCTTGCAGATGTGGGCCCATCTGCGGCGGCTAGAGAGGCGGATATGCCTCTCTGGTGGATCCCCGAGGACGGTTCCTGGGCAGTCGGCAATGACATCTATGCGCGCAGCGTGTACGTAGGGGGATCTGCAGAGTGCATCGAAGACGTACTCCGGACACCCGTGCTGGAGTGCGTCCGAGTGGCAGCAAGCGAGCAAGTGGTCGCAGAGGATTATTAAATAGCGACGTTCACTGCCCCGACATCGGCCCGCTGGGCCAGCTGATCATCGGCTCCGCTATTCGGTTCGAGGAACCTACGAGGACAATTTTGCCCCCTAGCCATTCGAAGGCGAATCGCTAGGGGGCAAGGATCATGACTTCGCCGGTTTACGCAGCAGCAGTGCCACGAGCAGGACGGTGATCAGGCACAGTCCAGCGTTCGCTCCAATGGCGAAGGTGACCGAGAAGCCTAAGTGCTCTCTGCCCGTCACGCTGTGATCGCAGTACATTCGGCACCAATCCAACGCTTTGTGAAGCAGTTCCCACAGCGCATATGGCAGACATCTCCCCGGGCCCGGGATTTCGACAGGCTCAATCAGCGGTGGGCGGTTGGGCCCGGGATTTCGACAGGCTCAATCAGCGGTGGGCGGTTGGCCCGGGATTTCGACAGGCTCAATCAGCGGTGGGCGGTTGGGCCCGGGATTTCGACAGGCTCAATCAGCGGTGGGCGGTTGGGCCCGGGATTTCGACAGGCTCAATCAGCGGTGGGCGGTTGGGCCCGGGATTTCGACAGGCTCAATCAGCGTGAGACCTACCCGAGCATCGCGCGCTTGAGTGTGTCGAGCCCGACGGACCCGATGTTCAGTGCCTTGGTGTGGAACGCCTTGAGATCAAAGCCGGGCCGGGATTCCAGTTCCGAACGGATCTGCTCCCACAGCCGTTGGCCCACTTTGTAGGACGGTGCCTGGCCCGGCCAGCCGAGGTAGCGGGCGAATTCGAACTGCAGCTGCCCCTCGCTGATCTCCAGGTTGGCTTTGAGGAAGTCGAAGCCCTTTTCCGGCGTCCACGTACCTGATCCCCAGCGCGCCGGTACCTCTAGCTCCAGGTGGAGGCCGATGTCGAAGACCACGCGGGCAGCCCGCATCCGCTGCATGTCCAGCATGCCCATGTGGTCGCCGGGATCCTTGAGGTAGCCAAGCTCCTCCATCAGCTTTTCCGCGTACAGTGCCCAGCCTTCGCCGTGTCCGGAGGTCCAGCAGACGTTGCGGCGCCAGCTGTTCAGGAGTTCGCGCCGGTAGACGGCAGTGGCGATCTGGAGGTGATGCCCGGGCACGCCCTCGTGGAACACGGTGGTGGTTTCCGCCCAGGTGGTGAACGTGTCCTCGCCGGCCGGCACGGACCACCACATGCGTCCGGGACGGCTAAAGTCGTCCGACGGGCCGGTGTAGTAGATGCCGCCCTCGTCTGTCGGAGCGATGAGGCACTCCAGAGTCTTCATGACATCCGGGATTTCAAAGTGAACGTCGGCCAGGTCGGCCACGGCACGGTCCGAAAGCTCCTGCATCCACGCCTTCAGGGCATCGGTGCCCTTCAGCTGGCGGGACGGATCGCCGTTCAGGATTTCCTTGGCTTCCGCGATGGAAGCCCCGGGCCGGATCTCCCTGGCAACGGCTTCCTGCGCGGTGATGATCCGCTCCAGTTCCCCGATGCCCCACGCATACGTTTCCTCCAGGTCCACGGCCGCCCCGAGGAAACCGCGGGAGGCCAGGGCGTACCGCTCCCTTCCGACGGCGTCCTTTTCGGGGGCGGCGGGCAGAAGTTCATCCTTGAGGAACGCTGCGAGTCCGGCATACGCGGTCCGGGCGGCGGCAGTGCCGGCGTCGAGTTTTTCCTGGGGCCCGGCCGGCAGGGGGCCGTCGGCGGTCTTGGCGCCGGCCGCGAGCTTCGCGAAAAAGCCGTCAGCTGCTGCGTACTTGGTGGCCTGTTCGATGACGATCGATACCTGGCGCGAAGCGGATACCCGACCGGCTTGCCTGGCTGAGCGGAGGGACTCGATGTAGCCGCGGATGGCGCCGGGTACGTTGCCGGCCCTGCCGGCTATGTGTTCCCAGTGCTCCTCAGTCTCCGTGGGCATGAGGTCGAAGATGGAGCGGATGTTCTGGGCCGGAGATTCAATGTTGTTCAGTTCGGCGGTATCCCAGCCCGATTCGTGGAACTCCAGCTGCAGCCCGAGGCGTTCACGCAGGGCATCCAGCGTGACGGCGTCCACGTCGTCCACGGGAGCCAGCCCAGCGAGGGCATCGAGGGTCTCGCGGGCTGCGGCAGCGAATTCTTCGATCCCGGCAGGCGAAAAGTCCTGAAACTCCGTGTCGTGGCCAGGCACGCCCAGGGTGGTGGCAAGGCTCGGATCGAGCCGGATGAGCGTGTCCGTGTAGGCGTCTGCGACGGCATCGATGGCGGTTTTGGGGCGCACGGGCGCTGAGGTTTCACTAGTCACCCCAAGAGACTAACCGCGGAAGCCCAGTTATGAAAGACTTACTGAACTTTGCGGGGGCTAGCCCCGGCTTCGCTTCCAGGCGCCCGGACCGGGTGTCGGCGCCAGCCGCAGCTGCTCCCGGCGCACCCAGTGGCGAACGCTTGGCTTCGTGGAATCGGCCGTCTCGGCTGAGCCGATGGAAAGGACGACGGCGGTCAGCGCCGCCAGCTCCTCGGGCGTCGGTTCTCCCTTGACGACCGAGAAGAGCGGGGTTTCGGGCGCCGCGGTTTCGACGGGCTCAACCGGCCGCTTTGCGGCCGGAATTTCCGATGGATCGGTTGCCGGGGTCACAGCGGGATGTTTCCGTGCTTCTTGGTGGGGAGGCTGGCGCGCTTGTCGCGGAGCGCCCGGAGTCCCTTGATAATCTGCAGCCGGGTGTCCGACGGGGCGATGACCGCGTCAAGATAACCGAGTTCCGCAGCTTGGTACGGGTTGAGCAGCTCCTCCTCGTACTGCCGGATGACGTCGGCGCGCCTGGCCTCAACGTCCCCGCCCGCCTCGGCGACGGCGGCGAGCTCGCGCCGGTAGAGGATGTTGACGGCACCCTGAGCGCCCATGACGCCGATCTGGGCAGTGGGCCAGGCGAGGTTGAGGTCGGCGCCGAGCTTCTTGGAGCCCATCACGATGTAGGCGCCGCCGTAGGCCTTCCGCGTGATCACGGTGAGCTTGGGCACCGTGGCCTCGGCGTAGGCGTACAGGAGTTTGGCGCCGCGGCGGATGATGCCCTGGAACTCCTGGTCCTTGCCCGGCAGGAAGCCCGGCACGTCCACGAGGGTGATGATGGGAACGTTGAAGGCGTCGCAGTGCCGCACAAAGCGTGCTGCCTTCTCGGAGGCCGAGATGTCCAGGGTGCCGGCGAACTGCATGGGCTGGTTGGCCACGATGCCGACAGTGTGGCCCTCGACCCGGCCGTAGCCGATGATCACGTTCGGGGCGTACAGGGACTGCATCTCCAGGAAGTGGGCGTCGTCGACGATCTGCTCGATGACCTTGCGCATGTCGTACGGCTGGTTCGCCGAGTCCGGGATCAGCGTGTCCAGGGCGAGGTCGTCGTCGTCGAGCTCCAGGTCCTGCTGGTGCTCCAGGACGGGGGCCTCGGAAAGGTTGTTGGAGGGCAGGAAGTCCAGCAGTTCCCGGACGAACTCGATCGCATCGGCTTCATCCGACGCCAGGTAGGTGGAGGTGCCCGTGGTCGCATTGTGCTGCCGGGCGCCGCCCAGCGTCTCCATGTCCACATCCTCGCCGGTGACGGTCTTGATGACGTCGGGGCCGGTGATGAACATGTGGGAGGTCTTGTCCACCATCACCACATAGTCGGTGAGGGCCGGGGAGTACGCGGCGCCGCCGGCGCAGGGGCCCATGATGAGGGAGATCTGCGGGACGACGCCGGAGGCGTGCACGTTGTTGCGGAAGATGTCCGCGAACATCGCCAGCGAGGCCACACCCTCCTGGATGCGGGCGCCGCCGCCGTCGTTGATGCCCACCACCGGGCAGCCGTTGCGCAGCGCGAACTCCTGGACCTTGACAATCTTTTCGCCGTTAACCTGGCTCAGCGAACCGCCGTAGACGCTGAAGTCCTGGCTGTAGAGCGCCACAAGGCGTCCGTCCACGGTGCCGTAGCCGGACACGACGCCGTCGCCCAGCGGCTTCTTCTTTTCCATGCCGAACGCTGTGGAGCGGTGCACGGCCAGGGCATCGAACTCGACGAAGGAGCCGGCGTCCACGAGCAGGTCGATGCGCTCGCGGGCGGTGTTCTTGCCGCGGGCATGCTGCTTCTCGATCGCTTCCGGGCCGGAGGGCTGCTCTGCGCTGGCCTGGCGGTCGCGGAAATCGGCAATCTTTCCCGCCGTCGTGGTCAGATCGTGGCTCATGAAGTGTCTCCGGCTCTGTAGCTGATCGGTGCTGTAGCAGCGTAACGCGGGCACCTGTTGCGATGGTGAGAAACTCCGTTAAGTAGCTTCCGTACAAATCAAAGGCCCTGATGGCTAGTCTAGTGACGCTTATTGCGCAGGCCGCTGTAGGGATCCTACAATTTTCGTCCGTGGCGGCGGCGGGGACATGCATGTTACTCGCCGGTAACATAATGCGGCTAGAGTGTCCCTATGACTTCAAGCGATGATGCTTTTCCTCCCACTGCAACGCCCTACCAAGCCGCCGGTTCGCTTCAGGGCCGCACCATTCTGATGTCCGGCGGGAGCCGCGGCATAGGCCTGGCGATCGCGCTGCGCGCGGCGCGCGACGGTGCCAACGTGGTGCTGCTGGCCAAGACCGGCCAGCCCCACGCGAAACTCCAGGGCACTGTCTTCAGCGCCGCCGGGGAGGTCGAAGCCGCCGGCGGAAAGGCTCTTCCCCTGGTCGGGGACGTCCGCAATGACGACGACGTCGCGCGCGCAGTCGCCGCCGCCGTCGAACGCTTTGGCGGGATCGACATAGTGATCAACAACGCGTCAGCCATTGATCTGTCCCGGACGGACGCAGTGGACATGAAGCGGTACGACCTCATGCAGGACATCAACGTCCGGGGCACCTTCCTGCTGTCCAAGCTGGCCCTGCCTGCGCTGCGAAAATCCGACGGCGGCCACATCCTCACGCTCTCGCCGCCCCTGAACCTTGACCCCAAGTGGGCAGGCATGCATCTCGCCTACACCATGGCCAAGTACGGCATGAGCCTGACCACCCTGGGCCTGGCGGAAGAGCTCAAAGCGGACGGCGTCCGCGTCAACTCACTGTGGCCCTGCACCCTGATTGATACCGCCGCCATCCGGAACATGCCGGGAGGGGAGGCGATCGTCCAAGCCGCCCGCGGCCCCCAAATCATGGCGGACGCGGCCCACGCCGTGCTGACCGGCAGCAACGTCAAGGAGGGCGCCGCGGCAACGGGGAACTTCTACACGGATGAACAGGTGCTTGCCGCCACGGGTGTGACTGATTTCCGGCCCTACAGCCTGGGCGCCGCCGAGGATCGGCTGGTTCCTGACATCTTCCTCTGATTTCCCTGGCTGCTGACCCGGATCGGCCGCTCCTGCCCGGCAACTCGATAGGATGCAACTATGGATGCCGCACGCCCTGACGAAAGCCCTGAAGCGCAGGAAAACCTGACCGGAGCGAAGGGGCTGCCGGAGCGCCCCGCCCTGGACCGGGATGCCCTGTCCAGCGTGGAATTCCTGTCCGCACACGGCATCTCCCAGCTTGAGGTGGTGGAGACCACCGGCTCCACCAACGCCGACCTCCTGCGCGCCGTCACCGTCGAGCCCAAGGCGTGGCAGGACCTTGCCGTCCTCACCGCCGAGCACCAGACGGCCGCCCGCGGGAGGCTCGACCGCATCTGGGAGGCGCCCGCGCGCAGCTCAGTCCTGGTCTCGATCGTCCTTCGACCCGTCAACGCGGACGGCCGGCCGCTGCCCACACAGACCTACTCCTGGCTCTCGCTCTTGGCCGCCCTCGCGCTCCGGGACGCACTGCTGGAGACTGCCGGGCTGCGGGCTGAACTCAAATGGCCCAACGACGTCCTGGTCCGGGGTAAGAAGATCGCCGGCATCCTGGCCCAGCTCGGTCCGATGGGGGACGGCTCCGTGCCCCCCGTGATCCTGGGCACCGGGCTGAACGTCACCCTGACCGAGCCGGAACTGCCGATCCCCACCGCCACCTCGGTTCAGCTTGAACGGGCCGGGACAGTGGACCGCACCGCACTCCTGAAAAGCTACCTGTCCCGCTTCTGTACGCTCTACCGCAGTTTCTGCAACGCCGACGGCGACCCCACAGCCGGTCTCGCCGGCGGTCCCTCACTCCACAAGCGGGTTGAAGCCGTCATGGTGACGCTGGGCCAGCAGGTGCGCGCGCACCTCCCCGGCGACCACGAAATCACCGGGCATGCGTCCCGGCTCGACGACTCAGGCTCCCTCCTGGTGGTGGACGCCTCGGCCCACGAGCATGTGGTGACGGCCGGCGACGTGGTCCACCTGCGTCCCTGGTCCCCGCCGGGGGCGTCCACGGAAAGCGGCAATGCGTAAAGACCTTCTGCCGGGGGAGCAGGTCATAGTCGTGACCCGCCCGCAGCCCAGGATGCTATTCATGCCGGCGGTGGTGTTCATTCTCGTCCCGGCGCTCGCCGCCTTCGCCAGCGCCTGGATCATCCGGGGCGGGCTGCGGAGCTTGCTTCCGGTGGTTTCCGCCGACTGGACCTTCTGGCTGGTGACCGGATGTGTGCTCGCCGCGCTGTGGGCCATGTGCGGCTATTGCCTGCCGCGGCTGCTGCGGTGGCAGGGCACGCGCTACTTCCTGACGAACCGGAGGATACTGGCGCGCTACGGCATGCTCCGCCGGCGCGACCAGCAGGTGTTCCTGGCGTCGGTGCGTAATGTCACGGTCACCCAGACCGTGCTCCAGCGGATGTTGCGCTCGGGGACTATATCCTTGGATGCCGGGCACCAATTCAGCGCCGTGCTCCGGGATGTGCCGGAAGTGGCCACGTTTCACAGGTTCGTACTGGACGCGCTGGACGAGCTTCCGAAGGAAGAGTTTTTTGAATGGGGTCACGCGGCGGACGAGTCCGACGCCGGGTTTCCGCGGGATGTGAGAGAAGGTGGAAGAGATGAGCGATGAGGATCAGCGCATGAGCCAGGGACAGGGTGCCGGCGAGGTGACCGATGCCGCCGTCGGGTCTCCTCCCACCGGAACCATGTCCGCCGAGCGGATAGCCATGAAGGCCCTGGAGACCAGGCTGCTCGGCGGTGAGCGCAAGCTGCGCCGCCGCGAAGTGGCCGGTGGTGCCGGACTCTCGCTGCTGTCGGCGCGGAAGCTGTGGCGCGCCCTCGGGTTCCCCAACCTCGGTGACGATGACGTTGCCTTCACCGAACGCGACCAGGCCGCCCTGAATACCGTGGTGGACCTTGTCCGCACCGGCAAGCTCACCGAAGAGGCAGCCATTTCCGTCACACGCGCCATCGGCCAGATGACCGACCGGATGGTGGTCTGGCAGATCGAGGCACTCGTGGAGGACATGGTCCATGAGCAGGGCGTCACGGACGCCATGGCCCGCAAGCGCCTCGTGAACGAGCTTCCCGCGCTTGTGGACCCGCTTGAGGAGATGCTCGTCTACTCGTGGCGGCGCCAGCTTAACGCGGCTGTCCAGCGACTGGCCGTCCGGGCCGAGGCCGGGCTTCAAGCCAGTGAGGAAGGCCGCGAAGGGGACGAGGACGACGCTCCGCTGCCCCTGGCGCGGGCCGTGGGCTTCGCCGACCTGGTGTCCTACACAAGCCTTTCCCGCCGGATGAACGAAAAGACCCTGGCCAAGCTGGTGCAGCGGTTTGAAAACAAATGCGCCGAGATCATCTCCGTAGGCGGCGGCCGGCTTGTGAAGACCGTGGGCGACGAAGTGCTCTACATCGCCGAGACCCCCGCGGCCGGCGCGGAGATCTCACTGGCGTTGGCTGAGGCCTTCACCAGGGACGAAATCCTTCCCGAGGCCCGGGTTGCGATGGTGTGGGGACGGATTCTGTCCCGTCTGGGCGACATCTACGGGCCCACAGTCAACCTTGCCGCGCGCCTGACGACGCTGGCTGATCCGGGCACTGTGCTGGTGGACTCCATGACCGCCGCCGCCCTCGACCGGGACGAGCGCTTTGTCCTCCTCCCCAAGGAAGCGGAGAACGTCCGCGGCTTCGGCGAGATCCAGCCCGTGATGCTGGCACGGGGCCAGGGCAAGGGCCTGGTCCTGGACTGAGGCCAGTGGGCAGCCCTCCCCATCGCGGATCGCAGCGCCCGTGGGTAGGCTTGCCGGGTAACGGAGAGCCCCGCACCGGGCTTTCCTTGGACAAGCCGCCAGCGCCCATGTAATAGTCGAAACTCAGAATTGTTCCGGCGTCTCTATGGGGGAGTGGCGGAATGTCACGGCCTCTGGTGTTCACCAGGGGCCCGCAGGCTGCACTCAGGCGGCTGTGATTTCGGGGGAATAATAACGCTGTGTCAACTTTGTTCGGCAGGCTGGGGCTCAGGAACCGCCGCAACAAGCTCATCACCGGTACCGTTTTTTCCGCGGCCGCAGCAGCCCTCGTGGCCGGCGCCGTCATCTACCCTGGCTTCAAAACCACCGAGGTGGACCTGAACGACGGCGGCGTATGGGTGGTCAGCAAGGCCCGTAACGCCGTGGGCCGGCTGAACTACCCGTCACGCGTCCTGGACGGAGCCGTGACCCCGGCCAGCACCACGTTCGACGTCCTGCAGAACGCCGGCAAAGTGTTTGTTGATGACGCGTCGGGCTCAACCCTGAACCAGGTTTCTGCGGCCAACATGCGGCTGGGCGGGGACAAAAAGCTTCCGGGCTCTGCGCAGGTCAGCTTCGGCACAGAGGTCATCTCCGTCACGGACCCCGCCGCCGGCAAGATGTGGGCGATGTCGCCGTCAACCGTCAATGCCTTCGATGAGGAGTCCAGCGATCCGGCGGTGGCGGGCTCGCAGGGGCTGGTGTCCGCCGTCGGGTCCGATGACAGGGTCTATTCCGCGGATCCCAAAACCGGGCAGGTGACGGTCACCGCCGTGAACTCCAACGGCGAACCCACCGATACCCAGTCCAGCACGTGGAACGGACTGAAGGGCGCGGGCGATCTCCAGCTTGCTGTGGTGGGGGACCAGCCGGTGGCCCTGGATGCCGCCGCCGGCCGGCTGTTCCTTCCGGGCGGCCGCGAGGTGGCTTTGCCGGACGCGCGGGACGCGAAGCTCCAGCAGTCCGGTCCGGCGTCGGAGTCCGTGGCCTTGGCCACTCCCAAGGCGCTGCTGAAGCAGCCGCTGGACGGCTCGACGGCGAAGACCGTCACCTTTGGCGGGCAGGGCGTTCCCGCTGCCCCCGTGCAACTTGGCGGCTGCGTGCACGCCGCCTGGTCCGGTGCAAACAAGTATGTCCGCGACTGCGCCAACGACTCGGACGACAAAAACGTGGCGGTCCCCAAGGCCAGCGCGTCGCCAAGCTACGTGTTCCGCGTCAACCGTGACGTCGTGGTGCTCAACGACGTCAATTCCGGGAACGTCTGGCTGGTCAACCAGAACATGCAGCTGGTCAACAACTGGGACGATGTGGTTCCGCCGAAGAACCAATCCGATGACCAGGACGAGGAATCCGCGGACAACAACACCATCAACATCCTGCCGGACCGCACCAAACCGAACCGTCCCCCGGTAACCAAATCCGACGCCGTCGGCGTACGGCCCGGCCGCACCACCGTCCTGAGCGTGCTGGACAACGACTCCGACCCCGACGGCGACGTCCTCACCGCCTCCGTGGGGAACGAGAGCCCAAAATCGGGGAGCCTCGAAAGCATCTACGGCGGATCAGCGTTCCAGATCACCGTCCCCGCCGACGCTGCACCCGGGACGGAGGCCTTCGACTACAGCGCGGCCGACGGCCGCGGGCTGTCTGCCGGCGGCAAGGTCACGCTGAACGTGGTGGGCCCGGACGAGAACAGGCCGCCGGCCTTCAAGCGCGGCGATCCCACCACCCTGCTCGTGGAGCAGGGCAAGACCGTGAGCCAGAACATCCTCACGGACTGGGCGGATCCCGACGGCGACGACCTCGTCCTCATGTCAGCGACCGCCGATAACGAGCAGGACCAGGTGAAGGTCCGTCGCGACGGGCTGCTCACCTTCCAGGACTCTGGGGCAACTGCCGGCAAGAAAAGCGTCACGGTATCCGTGTGGGACGGACGGGCCACCACCACCGGAAAAGTGGTGGTGAACGTCCAGCCGCCTGGCGCCCTGGCGCCCGTCGTCAACGCCGACCATGTGACCGCCGTCGTCGGCCAGGACCTTGTCATCGCGCCCCTGAAGAACGACGTCGACCCCAACGGCGGCGCCCTGCGCCTCGCTCAGGTGGAGGCCAGCGGGCCCGCGGAACTCGGCCCCGTCACGGACGGCGGGACCTTCACCTTCCGCAGCCGGACTCCCGGCCCCGTCTACCTGACGTACATTGCCAGCAACGGTCCGCAGAGCAGCCAGGGCTTGATCCGGGTGGACGTCGAATCAGGCAAGGACACGGGAAAGCCCGTGGCAGTGCACGACGTCGCCCTCATGCCGGTGGGCGGCAGTGTGCTCCTGGACCCTCTCGCCAACGATTCCGATCCGTCCGGCGGCGTCCTGGTGCTGCAATCCGTCTCACTGCCGGAAAATACCACCGCGTCGGTCAGCGTGCTCGATCACAGCGTCCTGCGGATCACCGACATCGCCGGCGCCAAGGACCCGTTCCTGTTCCGCTACACCATGTCAAACGGCAGGACGTCCGCCACAGGCAGCGTCTCCGTTGTCCCGGTTCCCGCTCCTGCGGTGGTGGAGGCGCCGCAGCCCAAACCCGATGAAGTCAACGTCCGCGTCAACGACGTGGTCACCATACCCGTGCTGGACAACGACACCCATCCGCAGGGCGAAAAACTGACCGTGGACCCGCTCCTGCCCCAGCCCGTGGCCGCCGAGGACGGCAAGAGCTTCGTGTCGGAAAATACCCTCCGGTTCATCGCCGGAAGCCAACCCAAGACCGTGCGGGCCATCTACAACGCCGTGGACCCGCAGGGCCAGAAGAGCGCTGCAGCCGTCACCATCCACATCCTGCCCCTGGAGGGTGCCGAGAACTCCCGTCCGCAGCCCAGGAACCTGACAGCCCGCGTAGTCGCCGCAGGCACCGTGCGCATCCCGGTGCCGCTGGACGGCATAGACCCCGACGGCGACTCCGTCCAGCTCACCGGCATCGACAGCACGCCCGGCATGGGCACCGCGACGGCCGGAAGCAACTTCATCGACTTTGTCGCAGCCGGAGACGGCGGCGGGACAGATTCCTTCCGCTACAAGGTGGTGGACCGGCAGGGGGCCGTGAACACGGGCACCGTGACCGTGGGCATCGCGCCGCGGGGCGATACCAACCAGAAGCCCACGCCCGTGGACGATGAGGTCAAAGTCCGCCCCGGCCGGCAGATCGCCGTTGACGCCGCCGGCAACGACACCGACCCCGACGGCGACCTGATCCGCATCCTGGGCGACGGCATCGAGGCGGACGCCGCACTCAAGGCCGAAGTCAGCAAGCAAAGCGGCCGCATTCTCCTGCAGGCACCCGCAGCTGAGGGCACCGTCAACGTCCGCTACACCGTCGCCGACGAGCGCGGCGCCTCTGCGCAGGCGGCCATCACCATGCAAGTGGACAGCAAGGTCCCGCTCCAGGCGCCCATCGCCAGGGATGACCGGGTGACGTCTGCCCAGACCCTGGGCAAAACCGCCGTCGACGTCCCTGTGCTGAAAAACGACGAAGACCCGGATGGCGTCGGTGAGAACCTAAAGGTCACCAGCGGGAGCGAAACCGCCCGCCCGGGCAAGGACGGCAACATGATCGTCGAACTGACCGAGCAGCCGCAGTTGGTGCCGTACAGCGTCGAGGACGTTGACGGCAAGAAGTCCACCGCGATTATCTGGGTGCCGGGCATCGGGCAGCAGGTCCCGACCCTCGCCAAGGACGACGTCCTGGAGGTCATTGCCGGCCAGTCCGTCACGGCAAACCTGGCGGAGTGGGTGAAAGTCCGGGAAGGCCGTTCACCCCGCCTGACCCAGACCGACCGGATCAAGCTCATCGGGGCGGACGGCAGCGACCCCGTGGCAGGCAACGGCACCGCAGTCAAGTACACCGCAGGCAAGGATTACGTGGGCCCGGGGTCCATCAGCTTTGAAGTCACGGACGGCTCTGGCCCTGATGATCCTGCCGGCCTGAAGTCCACCCTGAGCATCCGGACCAAGGTCCTGCCTGATCCGAACCGAAACAACCCGCCTGCGCTGCTGGGCGGAGCCGTCGACGTCCCGCAGGGCGACTCAGCGCGCACAGACCTGGCCGGGCTGACCTCCGACCCGGACCGGGACGACGTGCCGAACATGAAGTACGAAGTCCTCGGCGCGGTGCCGCAGGGCTTCAGCGCGGACATTGACGGCGCATCCCTGAAGGTCTCGGCGAGGGACGGGGTGCGTCCGGGCGAGGCCGGCTCTGTGCAGGTCAAGGCGAAGGACCCGCGCGGGCTGGAAGCCGTCGCAACGTTCCGCCTCTCTGTCACTGCCTCCAACCGCGCCAAGGCGGTGGCCAACGACGACATCGAGGCCGATGCGGCGGCCGGCAAGCCCGTGACTGTGAAGGTGCTGGCGAACGACTCCAACCCCTTCCCGGACGTGCCCCTCAAGATCATTGGCGTGGCGACCGAAACCGGCCAGGGCTCGGCGGCCACCTCGGGGGACTCGGTGACGGTCACGCCGTCGGCCGGTTTTTCCGGAACGCTCATTGTGTCCTACACCGTGGCGGATAAGACCGACGAAGCCTCCCGCTACGCCACGGCCCGGATCCGGCTGACTGTCAAGGACAAGCCGCTTGCGCCCACCACGCCGCAGGCGCAAAGTGTCGGTGACCAGACCGCCCTGCTGAACTGGACCGCACCCGCGGACCGCGGCTCACCCATCACCAAGTACACGGTCTACGGCGAGGGCGGCTACCGGCAGGATTGCCCGGCCAACTCGTGCACCCTGAACAACCTGGTGAACAACACCAAATACCACTTCCAGGTCACGGCCACGAACGACTTCGGCGACTCCGATCGTTCGCCGGTCTCGGCTGAGGTCCGCCCCGACGTCAAGCCCGACACCCCTCTTGCTCCCGCGATGAAGTTTGGCGACAAGCAGCTCACCATCACGTGGAAGGCGCCGGCCAGCAAGGGCTCGCCGGTCAAGTCCTACGACCTCGAGATTTCGCCGGCGCCCGCCGGGCAGAATGCGCAGATCCAGAACCTCACGGCCGCGACCTACGTCTGGAAGGGCCTCCAGAACGGCGTTGCCTACAAAGTGCGCGTCCTGGCCAAGAACGACGCCAAGGACCCTTCCGAATGGAGCCCCTACTCCGCCGCGGAAACCCCAGCCGGAGTCCCCGTGACACCGGCCGCGCCGACAGTTTCCGGCGCCGGTTCCGTGGGCAACCAGAGCCAGCTGCAGGTGAACTGGACCGCGCCAAACAACAACGGCGACGCCGTGTCCGCCTACACGCTGACAACACTGCGCGGAGGGACCGCGGTCAAGAGCCAGCAGGTGGCTTCCGGAACGTCCCTGAACGTTTCGGTGGCAAACTCCGAAACCGACTACACCTTCACTGTGTCGGCCACCAACAAAGCGGGAACGTCCGGGACCAGCGCCCAGTCGGCGGCCATACGCGCTGCAGGAAAGCCGGGCACGGCCAACAGCGGCAGCGTGCGCGCGCCGGGAAACAGCGGACAGCTGGACGTGACGTTCACGCCGCTGACCGAAGCCCAGCGCAACGGCTCCCAAGCCGATGAAATCCGCTACCGCTGGTCCACCGCCTACGGCTCAGGGCCCATTGCCGCCGGCGGAGGAACCATCACGAACCAGCCCAACGGCAGGAACGTGACAGTCAACATCATCGCCACGTCCACTAAGAACAACGTGTCCGGGGACGCCAAGGCGATTGGATCAGCAGTGCCGTACGGCCCGCCCGCCACGCCGGCGGTTTCCGGCGAGACGTCTGCCAAGGGAGACCCCCAGGTGCACTGGACATGGAGCGCACCCAACAACAACGGGCGGCCCATCAACCGCTATGAGGTCAACTATGACGGCACCGGCTTCAAGTCCGTCGGCCTGACCCGGCAGTACAACCACTCCGGCGGCGGCTGGGGCCAGCGGCATACACTGGCGGTCCGCGCCTGCAACGGCACCAACGGGATCAAGGACTGCGGCGCGGCCGACACCGCAGCCTCCACTTCGGGGGCCGATCCCGCACCTCCGCTGACTGAGGTCAGGGTCAAGAGAAGCGACAACAACAGCTGCCCCGGCAAGCCAGGCGTCCCGGACCGGTACAACGCCGCAACCCGCAGCTGCGGCGGGAGCGACGCCAACTGGGTGTCCTATTCGGACGGCTGGATCGCCACACCCTGCTGGGCCGACATCTACAACAACAACGGCCGGTGGTACAAGATGAACGGCGGCCCGCACTCCGGCTGGTACGTCAAAGGCATCACGGTGGACGTCAGAGGCCCCGGCGTGGGCCAGTGCTGATCCCTCGAGCCACGCAGGACACATGAAGCATCACGGATTTAGCTTGCAAGTGCAGGCCGGACGGAAGAGGACCGACACATGACCATGACAACCGAGCAGGCCGAGTGGTTTGCAGCCACCTTTGAGAAGCTCGTGGCCAACGTGGGGCAGGCGGTTCTGGGCAAGGCTCACGTCATCCGCCTGACCTTCACAGCCATGTTCGCCGAGGGGCATGTCCTGTTCGAGGACGCCCCAGGGACCGGTAAGACGTCGCTGGCTCGCGCCCTGGCAGCGACTGTCAAGGGATCCAACAACCGTATCCAGTTCACCCCGGACCTGCTGCCCTCGGACGTGACGGGCGTGACCATCTACGACCAGAAAACGCAGAAGTTCGAGTTCCACAAGGGCCCGGTCTTCAGCAACATCGTCCTTGCCGACGAGATCAACCGCGCATCGCCCAAGACCCAGTCGGCGCTGCTTGAGGTCATGGAGGAATCCCGCGTTACGGTGGACGGCACCACCTACGAGGCCGGCCGCCCGTTCATGGTGATGGCCACCCAGAACCCGATCGAGCAGGCCGGCACCTACCGGCTGCCCGAGGCACAGCTGGACCGCTTCCTCATCAAGACCTCCATCGGGTACCCGGACCACGCCTCCACGGTCCAGCTGCTGGGCGGCACCAACCTCAGGGACCGCTCCAAGGGCCTGCAGCCGGTCATCACCACCCAGGCAGTGGCGGACATGGCCGACCTCGCCGCAACCACCCACGTGGACACCGCGGTGCTCGAGTACATCTCCCGGCTCTGCGAGGAGACGCGCAATGCCCCGGAGACCCGCCTCGGCGTTTCCGTCCGCGGCGCGCTGGCCATGGTCCGGGCAGCCAAGGTCTGGGCGGCGGGCCAGGGGCGCAATTTCGTCCTGCCGGACGACATCAAGGACCTCGCGGCGGTGGTCTGGACCCACCGCTTCGTCATGGACCCCGAGGCCGAGTTCTCCGGGGCCACCCCTGAGGCCGTCCTCTCCCGGGTACTGGCCGACGTCGCCGCTCCGCAGCAGCGCGCGGCAGTCTAGGACGCGGCCCCTAAAGCACGGCAGCTACCGAACCGACACCCACCGAAGCATCGCTAACAAAGGTTTCCACATGTCCTCCGGCACTCCCTTTACCAGGCTTGCTGACCGCATCCGCCGGCCGTTCGGCGAACGGCGCCCCTTCGGCGAAGGGCGGCCCGTCACGAAGGCAGGCGGGCCCGGCAGGCTTCACCCGTCGGCAGTATGGTCAGAGGCCGGCAGCATAGCCGGCCTGGCCCTGGTTCCGGCCTGGCGTGCGGTCAGCCGGTGGTGGACACGCCGTATCCAGCCCGTGCTGGCGGTCGTGAGCGTCCTCGGCTGGTCTGTTGTCGGGGCAGCGGTCCTCCTGTGGACTGCCGGACAGGCTTACGGCTGGCAGGAGGCCAAGGCCGCGGCCATCGCAGCGCTCGTGCTGTTCGTCATCGCCGTCGGTTTTATCCTGGGCAGGTCCTCGTACGGCGTCCTGCTGGATCTGGCCCGTACCCGGGTGGCGTTGGGGGACAGCGCAGTGGGGAGCATTGTGGTGTCCAACACCTCCGCGCGGCCTCTGCTGCCCGCAGATCTGGAACTGCCGGTTGGCTCGGCGACGGCCGTCTTCCACCTGCCGCGCATGAAGCCGCAGCAGGTGCACGAGGACCTGTTCACCATTCCCACTGCACGCCGTTCGGTCATCGTGGTGGGGCCCGTGCGTTCTGTCCGGGCCGATCCGCTGCACCTGCTGCGCCGCCAGGTCCTCTGGACGGAGCCCGAGGACCTCTACGTCCACCCGAAAACGGTGGCGCTGGCCGGTTCCGCGGCCGGATTCATCCGCGACCTTGAGGGCATGCCCACCACCGATCTTTCCAGCGCAGACGTATCGTTCCACGCGCTGCGCGACTATGTGCCGGGCGATGACCGGCGCCACATCCACTGGAAGACCACCGCGCGGACCGGCAAGCTCATGGTGCGCCAGTTCGAGGAAACCCGCCGCGCCCACCTGGCCGTCTCACTGTCCATCAACACCGATGAGTACGCCTCCGAACACGAATTTGAAATGGCCATCTCCGCGGCAGCCTCGATCGGCCGGCAGGCCATCCGCGAACAGCGCGAACTGGACGTCCTGACACAGGCGGGGCCGCTCCGCTGCGAGACGGGCCGCACCATGCTCGACGGCATGACCCGGATCGTGGGCACCCCGCTGCGGAAGACCGCCGTCGACCTCGCCCGGACCCTGGCGGACACCGTCCCCAACGCGTCCGTCGTGTTCTTCGTGGTGGGCAGCCGTGTGACGCCAACCCAGCTCCGCTCTGCGGCCGCCTCGGTGCCGCCGGGCGTCCGCAGCCTTGCCGTGCGGGTGGACGAGCATGCTGCACCGGCGCGGGCGAATATCGCCGACCTTACGGTGCTGACCCTCGGCGACCTGTCAGACCTTCCCGCCGTCCTGCGAAAGGCAGCCGCATGAGCCAGGCAACAGGACTCCGACGGCGGCGGCAGGCTTCGCCGCCGTCGTCCGCCTTCGCCGGCGGCCAGCCGCCGTGGCATTTCCTGCTCGACGCCGGTGCGCTCACCGTCCTGCTGGGCCTTGGCGTCCTCGGGTTCAGCCTCAGCTTCGGCGGCGACCCGTACTATCTCGTGGCAGGATTCGGCGGCATCATTCTTGGCCTGGCCATTGCTGCCTGCAACGCGCATTTCCGGCTGGGGCTTCTGATCACCACCGCCCTGGCACTCGGCGCGTATCTGGTTTGTGGCACCGCCCTCGCCGTGCCGGGCGCAGCCATCGCCGGAGTCATCCCGAGCCCGGACTCGCTTCGGACGCTCCTTCTGGGAGTCGTTTTCGCCTGGAAGGACATGCTCACCGTCGGGGTTCCGGTGGGTACGGCCGGGGGAGTGCTGATCGTCCCCTTCCTCAGCTCGCTCATCGCCGCGGTTGCCGCAGGAGTGCTGACCTGGCGGCTCAGGAGCCCGTACTGGCCCCTGCTGCCCGTGCTGCTCCTGTTTGTCACCGGCATCGCCTTCAGCACCAATGCGGGGTTCCTGACGGTGGAAAGGGGCGTTGCCCTGACTGTGGTGGCCATTGCGTGGGCGTCCTTCCGCCGGGACTGCCTGCGGAGCACCGACACGCGCAAGGTGTCGGTCAACCGTCCCCAGCACGACGCCGATACCGCCGCACGGGTCCGGACGCGGCGGCTCGCTGCGGGGGCCGCCGTCATTGCGGCGACGGTGGGCGTCACGGCAGCTGTATCGCCACTGATCTCCGCAGGCGACGAACGCAGGGTCTTGCGCAACGTTGTTGTGCCGCCGTTTGATCCCAAGGACTACGTCACGCCTTTGGCGAGCTTCCGCAACTTCGTCAAGGACAAGAAGGACGACGCACTGTTTGTCGTCAAGGGGCTCCCCAAGGATGCCCGCGTCCGGCTGGGCGCGCTCGATGCCTTTAACGGCACCAACTACACCATGGACCCGAACGGGTCGGGCAACTTCAGCAAGGTGGGCGACGCCAAGTCGATCAACACACTGGCGGATCCCACGGGAACTGTCCCCACGAACGAGTACACCCTGGACATCACGGTGGCGGACTACCAGGGCTACTTCGTTCCCGGCGGCAGGAAGACCACCGGCCTCAGCTTCGCCCCGGGCTCCGCGAGCGCTGCGTCAGGGCTGTATTTCAATTCCGGAACCGACACGGCAGTGACCACGAAAGGCCTGTCCACGGGTGATTCCTACACCGTCCAGGTCTCGGATCCGGTAAAACTCGAACACGGCCAGCTGACCCAATACGACTTCGCCAAGGTGACGCTCCCGGACGCCTCCGAGGTCCCGCCGGTGGTTGGTGCCCAGGCCAACGATCTCTCGGCCGATGCCCCCACGGCCATTGACCGGGTCCGGCAGATCGAAGCCCATTTCCAGAAGGCGGGTGCCTTCAGTAACGGACTCATCGCTGACGGACAGCTGCCGAGCGTGTCCGGACACAGCGCCGCCCGCATCCGCGACCTGCTGACTGCCAAGCAAATGCTCGGCGACGACGAACAATACGCCGTGGCCATGTCCCTCATGCTTCGCCACCTGGGGATGCCCGCGCGCGTGGTCATGGGCTTTTACCCGGACCCGAAGAGCCCCGAAAACGGTGCCGGCGAAATCAAGATCCTGGGCAAGGACGTCCATGCCTGGGTGGAGGTGGCCTTCGACCGTGTCGGCTGGGTCACCTTCGACCCCACGCCGCCCAAGGACAACATCCCCATCCCGCCGGACCCCGAAAATAAGTCAAAGCCCAAGCCTCAGGTCCTGCAGCCACCGCCCCCGCCGCAGGAACCGGCCGATCTTCCACCGGACTCCTCACCTGACGCGCTGGACGCCGACGAAAAGAAGAACAACCCGTGGCTCTTTTGGGGACCGATCCTCAGCGCCATCGGCATTGCCATGATTCCGCTCGGAATCCTTGCCATCCCGCTGGTGCTCATCGCCCTGCTGAAGTCGCGGCGGCGAAGGGCCCGATTCACGGACGGACACCCTGCGCAACGCGTGGGCGGCGGCTGGAACGAGGTGCTGAGTCTGGCCACCGACATGGGCGCGGCCGTGGACAGCCGCGCGACGCGGCGTGAGTCGGCAGCCATGGTCGCCGAGACCTTTCCGAGCACGAGTGCCACCACCACACTGCTTGCGCACCGGGCGGACGCTTCGATTTTCGGCGCCGGCCAACCCAGCGAGGAAGATGTCCGCGAGTATTGGACCATCGTTGACGGGTCGCTCAAGGAAATGACTGGAACGGTGGGCTTCTGGCGGCGCCAGCAGGCGCGCTTCTCGCCGAGATCGCTGCTGGGCGACGCCCGGAGCGCTCTCAACCGCCGTCGCGCCACCAATGTCAGGGGCGCCTTCAATGCGAGGGGCGCCTTCAGTGTCCGGCGGCTGTGGGCGTCGGCCACAGTGCGGCGCACGGCAGCCGGGGACGCCGGGAAGCAAACAGACCATGCCGGGACCGATCATGACTAACGGCTCGACGGAGCAGCGGAAGCGCTGCGGCCGCTGCGGGCAGCCGGTCCGAGCCGGCGCAAGCTACTGCGCCGCCTGCGGGGCGGCGACGCACCCGGCGAAATTTCCCGGTAGCATCCCGGTAGGGCAGGGGGAAGGAACGGAAATGGGAGCCAAACTGGAGCTGGTCCCGGCCGCGCCGGGCAAGCGCCTTGGCGCGGCGGTGCTTGACTGGCTGGCACCCGCGGTTGTCCTGGTGGTCCTCTTCTCCCTCGGGTTCGCCAGTGTCACGAGTTCGCGCAGCGGCGGCTTCATCATCTATGACACCGGAACGCTGGTTCTGCTGGGAAGCATCGCGGTGGGCCTGACCCTCATCTACGTGTTCGTCCTTGCCGGCTTCGAGGGCCGTTCCGGCAACACCGTTGGCAACCAGCTCATGGGCATCCGCAGTACAGACAGGGACGGGTACGCACCCGGCACGGGCGCCGCCTTCCTCCGGGGGACCGTCACGGGGGCCGGGGTGCTGCCGGCAGTCCTCGCCGCCGCCGTGGTGGTGTTTTTCAAGTGGTTCGACTCAGCCCTGTGGATCCTGGTTCCCCTTGCCCTTTTGGGATGTGCGTGGGCTTTCCTCGTGGTGCTGTCCAGCTCCTGGGACAGGAACGACGGGCTCCAGGGCTGGCAGGACCGTGCCGCGAAAACCCTCGTTTTTGACGTCACCGCCGGACGCAATCCCGTAACGTCGGGTGGCATCCAGGGACCGTATAGCTTCGCCCCGCTGGACCTTCCTCCCGTCCAGCAGGTGGCGTCACCGGTGGCTGTGGCCACCAGGACCGGCGGCCATGTGCACGACGCCGTTCCCTCCGTCAGCCATCCGGACGACGGCGTGGACCGCACCCGGCTGCGCGGTGTCGGGCAGGATGCGCCCATTGCGGTGCTCAGGATACGGCTCGACGACGGCCGGGACTTCCGGCTGGAGCGGAACGCGCTGATCGGGCGCAATCCCGCTGCCGGTTCCGGAGAGTCACAGGCGCAACTGCTCGCCGTGCCGGATCCCGGGCGGACCATTTCGAAGACCCACCTGCACCTGCTCACCGATGGTGCGGGCGTCTGGGTAACGGACCGGAATTCCACCAACGGCAGCGCCGTCACCACACCGGACGGCGTCCGCACGGCCTTGCAGCCGGGCGTCCCCTCATTTGTCAGCCCCGGAACCACCGTTCACTTCGGGGACCGCACCTTTACCGTAGGACAAGCATGAACTCACAGCAGGCAGCCCGCACCGAACCGGCCGGAAGCACGCCAGGCCTTAGCCTGAGCTACGGCTATGGAACGGACCGTGGCCTGCGCCGCGAGCTTAATGAGGACTCGTTCATTGCCTCCGACCCCGTATTCGCCGTGGCAGACGGAATGGGCGGCCATGAGGCAGGTGAAGTTGCGAGCGGCATGTGCGTGCGGGCCCTGGCAAAGATGCCCCAGCTGGCCACAGGAGCGCGGACAGCCACGGCATCGGTGGTGCAGCAGTACCTTGCCATGGCGGACGATTCCATCCGCACTGCGACCGGATCGCGGGCGGGCACCACGCTGACCGGCGTGGTGGTGGTGGAACAAATGGGCATACCCTACTGGCTGGTCATGAATGTCGGGGACTCCAGGACCTACCGGCTGAGCCAGGGCACGCTCACCCAGGTCAGCGTGGACCACTCCGAGGTCCAGGAGCTTGTGGACAGCGGGGAGATCACCGCCGAGCAGGCCACGGTCCACCCCCGCCGCCACGTCGTGACCCGGGCTCTGGGCACGGGCGATGACACGGAAGCCGACTACTGGCTGCTTCCGATCGAGGAGGGTGACCGTGTCATGGTCTGCTCGGACGGGCTTAACGGCGAGCTCTCGGACGACCAGATGCTCGGCGTCCTTAGCTCGGCAGCAGACCCGCAGGAGGCCGTTGACCTGCTGATCCAGGCCGCGCTGCGGAGCGGCGGCCGGGACAACGTTACGGTGATAGTGGTCGATGCCCGGAACGTCCTCAATGAAGATGGCGTCTCCACCACGGCGCCGAGGACGGCCTCCGCGGCGGAAGATGAGGACACGCTGCCACGTCCTGGGGGAAGGGATGGCTCTGCCGACAGCACCGAAGCCGCCGGAACTGAGGAAAATGCGCATGGCCGAAGCTAGCTACGTCCCGGGCGGCTGGTTTGGGCTGGTTCGTTCCGGTACGGCGGTCATCCTGGGCCCGGGATCCCCGCCGACACTCATCAGGACTGTATGGGAGCTGCTCCAGAACGGGCCCGAAGTGCACGAGGTGCTCCACGCCGTGACGGGCGGGCTCGGCATTCCGCTGTCCAGCTGCCCGCCGTTTGGGATCATCGGCTTCCGTGAATCACTGCGGGTCTTCCTCCGCGGCGACCTCGACCTCAGCGTCACCCTCCCGGCCGGACCGCTGAAGCTGGACGGCCGAAATGTCACCACCTGGACCGAGCGATGGCTGGACTCCCCGGAGCGGTTCAGCCTTTCGGTAACGGGCGAGGCGGCCCAGTCCGGCGGGTTCGGTGCGTTGGAGTTGCCCGTGGCCGACGGCGTGGTCCTTCTCCAGGCCCTGCGCGTGGACGTCGCTGGCACCGGAACCGCTGCCGTGACCGGGGCCCTGACGGAAGCTTCGGCGGAAACCATGGTGGGGCTGGAAGAGACAGGGCTGCAAGACGCGCCGCTGGACGACCCGCCGCTGCAAGCCCCGCCGCTGGAAGACGACGGAAATCCGGCGGAGGCGCCGTCGCCCGCCACGGAAGCCACGAGTTCGTACGACCATCTGTGGGAAAAAACCGTGATGCGGAGCATCGAGGATGCGGCCGTCCGCACCGGGGAGGACGACGACGGCGGGCCTCAGGCAGTCGCTGCAGGCGTGGAAACTGAGGTTCCTGGCGCCGGGTTTGCGCATGAGGAGGACGTTCCTGCCGCACCAGCCGAGAGCCGGCCAGCGCCGCAAGCGGTGAGTCCGCCAGCGGCGCCAGAGGTGAGCCCGCCGGCGCCCGGAGGGTTGATTGATTCCGTGCCATGGGTCACCGGCGGTGAGAGTGCCCCGCGTCCGTCCGCGCCGCCGTCGTTCATCGCCATGCCGGTTCACCGCGCCACCGCGGCGGAGACGTCACAGCCTGCGCAAAGCCAGCCTGCGCAAAGCCAGCCTCTTCCAGCCACGGCCGGAGCGTCGGCCGGGGCGCCGGCACCGCCCTACTCCGCCGAGGGCGACCACGACGGACAGACCGTACTCAAAAGTGAATTCAGGGCCGCTCGCGCGCAGGCTCCGGCCGCGTCCGGCGCAACGCCCGGGGACGGCCCGCTGGTCCTGGCGCGCGTGTGCGGCTCGGGTCACGCGAACCCGCCCACCAGCGCCCAGTGCTCCAGCTGCGGCTCGCCGCTTCCTGACGTTGCTGTCCAGACGCCCCGTCCGCGGCTGGGACTCGTGCGGCTTTCCACGGGGGAGGTGATCGAGCTGGAGGAATCGCTGGTGATCGGGCGGCAGCCGTCCGTGTCCCGGGTTCAGGGCGGCTCCATGCCCCGGCTCATCCAGGTGGCCAGCCCCGGCGGCGACATCTCACGGTCCCACGTGGAGGTGCGGCTTGAGGGCTGGCACGTGATGCTGTGCGACCTCAAAGCCACCAACGGCACGGTGCTGATCCGCGAATGGCAGCCGCCGCGGCGCCTTGCCCAGAATGAAATGGCGATCGTCCTCGACGGCGACATCGCCGAGCTTGGCGACGACGTTTCGTTGCGTTTTGAGGAGATCCTTTGAGTTCCAAGCGGCCCGCGGCCCCGCCGCCCCGCCTGCCCGGTTTCACTTACGTCAGCCTGCTCGGATCGGGCGGGTTCTCGGACGTCTATCTGTATGAGCAGGACCGGCCGCGCCGCAAGGTGGCGGTGAAGGTACTCCTGTCGGGGCTGAAAACGGAGGATGCGCGGCGGAGGTTCGAGTCCGAGGCCAACCTGATGGCGCAGCTATCCTCGCACCCGTTCATCGTCACCATTTTCGAGGCCGAGGTTACGGCCGACGGGCATTCCTACCTCGCCATGGAGTACTGCTCGCGGCCCAGCCTTGACGTCCGGTACCGCGGGCAGCGCTTCAGCGTGGACGAAGTCCTGGCCATCGGCATCCAGGTGGCGTCCGCCGTCGAAACGGCACACCGGGCCGGCATCGCGCACCGTGACATCAAACCGGCCAACATCCTGGTCACCGACTACAACCGGCCGGCGCTGACAGACTTCGGCATCTCCGGAACGCTGGGCAGCGACGCGGAAGAAGACGCCGGTATGTCCATTCCGTGGTCGCCTCCGGAACAGTTCCGGGAGGGAACTGTCGACGGCGTCATGGTGGACGTGTGGGCGCTGGGCGCCACGCTGTACACGCTGCTCGCGGGACGCTCACCGTTCGTCCTGCCCGGATCGGACAACTCCCAGCGCGAGCTGATCTCGCGGATCACCGGCATGCCCGTCCCGGGGCTGGGCCGGGCCGACGTGCCCGAGTCGCTGGAGCTCGCCCTGGCAACGGCGATGGCAAAGTCGCCGGCCTCCCGCTATTCGTCCGCCCACGCCTTTGCCCTGGCAATGCAGCGCATCCAGGCGGAGCTGAACCTGTCCGTGACCCCGTTCGAGGTCCTGGAGGAGCGGCAGCAGGAGGACGTCCACCCCGACGACGGCGTCGAGGAAACCCGGGTCCGCAACGTTGCCTCGGTCGACCCGGAGAAAACAGGAAGCGCGCCCACCTTCCCGGCCCGGACCAGGCCCCTGAAAAGCGAAGTACCGGCACCAGCTCCCTCCGCCGCACCAGTTCGCCCGGCCGTGCCAGCCGTGCCAGCCACAGAGACCGCCGGCGGCGATGACTGGGCCCAAGCCACGGTCCTCCGGAGCAACCCGGCCGGGAGCGAGGGCGAGCCGAAAAGCGAAGAGCCCGCGCCGGATCACGGCAAGCGGAACCTCTGGCTGGCCATCTCCGGCGGGACGCTCCTGGTGCTCGCGATCATCGTGGGGATCGTGGTGGCGTCAGCTGCGCCGCAGCCCAAGGTCCTGCCCAGCGAACAGCCCAGCAAGCCGCCGGCGGACGCCCTGGACGACGGGTCCGTGCCGGACGTCGCCAGGCTTGCGGGCAGCGCTGCTGCCGGCAAGGTCCGGTTCACGTGGACCAACCCGCAGCCGAAACCGGGAGACACGTACAAGTGGAGGATCAAGACCGTCAAGGGCGGCGGGAACTACCTGTCAACGTCCGCGACGCGCGTGGACGTGAGCCCCAATCCCGATGAAGCCACGTGCGTGCAGGTGATCATCGTGCGCAGCGACGGCTCGGCGTCGCCGGCAGGGGAGGATTCCATCGCGTGCGCCTGACGCCCCGCACCGAAGGCCCGGCACCAAAGGCCCCGCAGCCGCGGACAGCATGATGGCTCAGCAAAGCATGAACAGCCCAACAAGGAGACACGGAAAAATGGGAGATCTGGCGGTAGATTTCTGCGGCGAGTGGTACGAGCCGTCGGATGACGACGTCTTCAGCATCGGCCGCGAAGGTGATCTGGAAGTGGATGACAACCCGTACCTGCACCGGCACTTCCTGCAGATCGCCCGGTACGACGGCATCTGGTGGCTCAGCAACGTGGGCAGCATGCTCTCCGCCACCGTGGCCGACGCCTCCGGCGGCATGCAGGCCTGGCTTTCCCCGGGCGCCCGCCTGCCATTGGTCTTCAGCCACACCAACATCATCTTCACGGCGGGCCCCACGACCTACGAATTCGCCGTCCACCTGAAGACGCCCTCGTTCCGGCAGGAAACCCGAAGCGAGGACACCGCCGGCGACACCACCATCGGCCCGGTGGTCTTCACCGACTCCCAAAAGGCGCTGATCGTCGCGCTCGCCGAACCCATGCTGCGCCGGGAAGGCACCGGATTCAGTGCCATACCGTCGTCCGCGGCTGCCGCCAAGAACCTCGGCTGGGCAATCACCCGGTTCAATCGGAAGCTGGACAACGTGTGCGACAAGCTGGACCGGGTTGGCGTGGCCGGGCTCAGGGGAGGTGGCGGCAAACTGGCCACCAACCGGCGCGCCCGGCTCGTGGAGCATGCTGTCACCTCGCACCTGGTGACTCCTGACGACCTGCACCTGCTCGACAAGATGAGGGGGATTGACGAAGGATGAGAATCCGACTGACGCTCCGGCGCGAGCCCGCCAACGCCAAAGACCTCGCCGTCACGGTGGACGGACTGGCCACGGTGGCCGACATCGCCACGGAACTCTGGACTGCGGACCCGGGTCGGCGGCGCGAACCCGCCCCGTCCAACCTCTCACTCAGGATTGACGAGGCGTTTGTGGCCGGCGGAATGCGGGGAATCGTCCTCAACCGGGGCGACATCCTGCTGGAGTCCGGCCTGAGACCCGGATCCGTCGTTTCCCTGACCCAGGTCAGCGACCAGTTCGGCACCGCGGAGGCCGGCGGGTCCGCTGCCGGCCGCGGCCCTGCCGCCGCGACGCTCCGTATTTTGTCCGGGCCCGACGTCGGGCGCGAGTTTTCGCTGCCGTCCGGCACCAGTTACATAGGCCGGGACCGGGACGCGGACATCCGGCTCACGGACCCCCTGACATCGAAGCGGCACGCGCGCATCACCGTGGGGGAGAGCGTCGAGATCGTCGATACGAACTCCGCCAACGGGCTCCTGCTGGGTGGGCTGCCTGCCACCCGTGCCACGCTCAGCTCCTCGGACACCGTGACGTTGGGGGACACGGAGATCACGGTGGTGCCGCTGGCACGCAGCGGCGCGGCAGCACCGACGTCGCCCCTCGTTGATTTCAACCGGTCACCGCGCGTGGTTCCCCGGTTCAATCCGTCCAAACGCGTGCCGCCCGCGGGACCAAAACGCCAGGACCATCACCCGTTCCCCTACATCATGCTGATCGCCCCGCTGATGATGGGGGCCGTCCTTTTCGCTGTGACCCAGAGCTTGCTGTCGATGCTGTTCGTGCTGATGATGCCGTTGTTCATAGTGGGGCACTACGTGGACCAGAAACTGCAGACCAAGCGGGAACGGAAGGAACAGCTCAAGGAGTACCGGGAGTCCATGGCGGCGTTCCGTCAGGACATCGTTGCGCTTCAGCAGGTGGAACGAGCCGTGCGGCTGCAGGAGGCCCCGTCCGTCAGCGACACCGTCGACTCCATCTACAAGCTCGGCCCCCTGCTTTGGACGCACCGGCCCGAGCACCCCGGCTTCCTGGGCCTCCGGTTCGGGCTCGGGACGGCGCCGTCACGGGTTCCGTTTGAGGAGCCCAACTCTTCGGAAACGGAAGCGGAGTACCGGCGTGAAATCCAGGACTGCCTGGACCAGTTCCGGGACATCGAGGGCGTGCCCATCCTTTCCCAGCTGCGCTCCGCGGGGTCGTTCGGCCTGGCCGGGCCGCGCGGGCTGGTGGATGACGTTGCCCGGGGAATGGTTCTGCAGCTTGTGGGCCTCCATTCGCCGGCCGAAGCCGTGGTGGCAGCCATCACCTCCGCCCGTTCCCGGGAACGCTGGAACTGGCTGCAGTGGCTGCCGCATGTCGGCTCGAGCCACAGCCCGCTCCCTGGTGACCACCTGGCGGCCGGTTCTGCCAGCGGCGCAGGCCTGCTGGCGCGGCTCGAGGACCTGGTGGAATCACGCGAAACCGCCATCCAGTCGACCGGTCCTGCCCACCGGCCCGGCACCCACGAGGAAAACGGGGACGTCCCGGCTCCTGTGCTGCCATCGGTCCTGGTCATCATTGAAGACGACGCACCAGTGGACCGCGGACGGCTCACCCGTTTGGTGGAACGGGGGCCCGATGCCGGTGTGCACGTTCTGTGGGTGGCCACCGGCGTTGAGGCCCTTCCGGCCGCGTGCCGCGACTTCATGGAGGTCGACGGCGAACACGGCACCACCACCGGACAGGTCAGGTTGGGACGCCACACCTATCCCGTGAGCTGCGAGAGCCTCGACGCCGAACTCGCCGGCCAGCTGGCCCGCATGCTCTCGCCCGTGGTGGACGCCGGAAAACCCTTGGAGGACGACTCGAACCTGCCGCGGGCAGTGTCTTACGCGGCGCTGATCGGCAAGGACTTCCTGGACAACCCGGACGTCGTGGCCGAACGGTGGCAGGAGAACAACTCCGTCCGCTCCATCGCCGTCGCAAACCGCAAGGACAACGGGTCGCTGCGTGCACTGGTGGGCTCCAAAGGCATCGAGCCGCTTTACCTGGACCTCAAGAATGAGGGGCCGCACGCCCTGGTGGGCGGCACCACCGGCGCCGGCAAGTCGGAGTTCCTGCAGTCCTGGGTGATGGGCATGGCCACCGCCTACAGCCCGGACAGGGTCAGTTTCCTCTTCGTGGACTACAAGGGCGGCGCCGCGTTCGCGGACTGCCTCCACCTGCCGCATACGGTGGGCCTGGTCACGGACCTTTCCCCGCACCTGGTGCGCCGCGCCCTGACATCCCTCCGCGCCGAACTTCACTACCGGGAACGCCTGCTGAACAGGAAGAAAGCCAAGGACCTGCTGGCCCTGCAGCGCGAGGCCGATCCTGAAGCGCCGCCGTACCTGGTGATCGTGGTGGACGAGTTCGCGGCGCTCGCCACCGAGGTGCCGGAATTCGTGGACGGCGTGGTGGACGTCGCCGCCCGCGGCCGGTCCCTCGGGCTGCACCTGATCCTCGCCACCCAGCGCCCCGCCGGCGTCATCAAGGAGAGCCTGCGCGCCAATACCAACCTCCGGGTGGCGCTGCGCATGGCCGATGAGGACGACGCCACGGACATTCTCGGCGTCCCGGACGCCGCGTATTTCGACCCGTCCATTCCCGGGCGCGGCGCAGTAAAAACCGGCCCCGGCCGCATCCAGGGGTTCCAGACCGGCTATGCCGGCGGCTGGACCACCGAGCGGCCTCAGCGTCCGCAGATCGACATTGTGGAAATGGCCTTCGGCTCCGGGCCCGCATGGGCCGCACCCGTGCCTGAAACTGCGGCCAAGGAAGAGCCGGCCGGGCCCAACGACATCGCCCGGATGACGGCCAACGTCATCCGGGCGGCCGACATGCTGGCCATTGCGCCGCCCCGAAAGCCGTGGCTGAACGAACTGGCCATGACCTACGATTTCTCCCTGCTGCCAAACCCCCGCACCGACGAACGGCTCCTGCTGGGAGTTGCCGACGACCCTGCGCGCCAGGACCAGCCCACCGTTTTCTACGAACCGGACAAAGACGGCAACATGGCCATCTACGGCACGGGCGGTTCCGGCAAGTCGGCGGCGCTGCGGGGCATTGCCATTGCCGCAGCCGTCACTCCGCGCGGCGGCCCGGTTCAGGTCTACGGCATTGACAGCGGCTCCGCCGGACTGAAGATGCTCGATGAGCTGCCGCACGTGGGCGAAATCATCGACGGCGACGACGCCGAACGCGTGGGCCGGCTCCTGCGCTGGCTGCACGACCTTGCCGAGGACCGGGCCTCCCGCTTTGCCGAAGTCCGGGCGTCCACCATCGTGGAATACCGGAAGCTGGCCGGACTGCCGGACGAGAAACGCATTTTCGTCCTCGTGGACGGCATGTCCGCTTTCCGCGAGGCCTACGAATACACCCGGCTGTCCGGGCTGTGGGATATTTTCCTGCAGCTGGCCACTGACGGCCGTCCCTTGGGCATCCACCTCATCGTTACCGGTGACCGCCCCAACTCCGTCCCGCCGTCGTTGCTTGCCTCCATCCAGCGGCGGCTGGTGCTGCGGCTGTCCTCGGAGGACGACTACATGTCGCTGGACGTCCCCAAGGACGTCCTGGGCCAGGCGTCACCTCCAGGGCGCGGACTCCTCGGAAGCCACGAAGTGCAGCTTGCTGTCCTGGGCGGCAACTCCAACTTGGCGCTGCAGGCGCGCGAAGTCCACAAGCTGAGTGAGGCCATGCTGCGCCAGGGCGTCGAAAGGGCACCGCGGATCGAACGCCTGCCGGAGCAGGTGGATCTGGATGTCCTGCCGGCCGGACAGACTGACCAGCCGGTGATCGGCGTCGACGACGAAACGCTGCAGCCCGCCGCGCTGATGGCCAAGGGTCCGCTGCTGCTGGCCGGCCCTCCGGGTGCCGGGCGGACCGTGGCGCTGGTGACGCTGGCTTACGCGCTGCGCCGTTCGAACCCGGACACCGAGCTGGTCTACATCGCCTCGCGGAGATCCGCGGTCGCGTCACTGCCCGTCTGGAGCCGCTCCCTCGTCGGCGCGGACGACGTGGAGGAGGCGGTCGATGAGCTCACGGACCATTCCTCAGCCAACCCGGGAAAGCTCGCCATCTTCATCGAGGGGCTCACGGAATTCACGGACACCCTTGCCGAATCCGGCCTTGAGCGGCTGGTCACGTCCTCGGTCAAGGCGGACCAGTGGGTGGTGGGCGAATCCGAGACCTCCACCTGGTCCTCGGCATGGTCCCTGGCCCAGCCGTTCAAATCCGGGAGGCGGGGACTGCTGATCAACCCTGGTGATATGGACGGCGACAGCCTGCTCAACACCCCGCTCGGACGGGTCGGTTCCGACTTCATTCCGGGCCGGGGCTACATCGTGGGCAGGGGCAAGGTGCGCAAACTTCAGATCGCGCTGCCGCCGGAAGACCGGAAGTAAGAAATTTGGCGATCCACGGAACCCTATAGGAAGATACCCGGGACACAACTCGGTGCGGGAGAGTCCTGCTCGCTGCTGCAAAGGTAATCCCATGATCCCACCCAATAGCCTGCGGACCGTGCTGGTCCCCGGACTCGCTGCCACTGTGCTGGCACTGACCGCGGCGGTGGGAATTGCCGGGGCCGTGCACGCGGAGTCCGGCTCACCGGCTCCCACCACCGCTCCTCCTCCGCCGGCCACCGCCGCACCCGCCCCCACCGCGTCCGCTCCGGCTCCGGCGCCCGCGCCACCCGCACCCAAGCCGGCACCCGCGCCGGTGCGAAAAGCCCCGGCCCCGGCCCCGGCCCCGGCCCCGGCGCCGGCCAAGCCGCAGCCGGCAGCACCGGTGGCCCCGGCCAAGGTCCCCGCCCCGGCGGTGCGGACTGCGGTTCCGCCCGCATCTGTACCGGACGCTGGCGTCATGCCGACGACGGAGGAACCGGTCGTTGCGGTTGCGCCCGCCACGGCGGGCCGCACGTCAGCCGGACCCACCACGAGTGCCGGGCCGTCCGGCGCCCCCGTGGATTCCAACTGGACCCGGCCGATCGAAACCCAGGCCGAGGCGAGCCACGAAGCCGTCGTCAGCGCGAACGGAAAAGGGCCGGGAGCCGGGATGTTCGGACTCTTCGCGCTCATGGGAGGGGTGTTGCTTGTTGGCCTTGGCGGACTCGCCTTCGCACTGTGGAGCCGGAACCGCCTCGCGTCCCACTGGTAGGCACCTTCCGGCGACCGTTACCGGTAAGCACTGAACCGTCGGCACAATGTCCGGGGTGTAGGGCAAGATAGGTCTGTGAGCACAGCATCAGGTCCCGCAGACATGGCAGCATCCGGAACTGACCAGCTCGAGCCGGAAGCGATTCCGTCTGAGTCGGTCCGCGGCGAATACGAGAATCTGGCGGACCTCGTCAGGAAGTACCGGTTCGCCTACTACCAGGAGGACGAGCCGCTCGTCTCTGACGCGGAGTTCGACACCCTGTTCCGGCGGCTTGAGGAGCTGGAGGCGCTCCACCCGGAGCTGGTGGCCAACGACTCACCCACCCAGGAAGTGGGCGGGGAGGTGTCGGCGGCCTTTGCCGCCGTCCAACATCTGCAGCGGATGTACAGCCTCGAGGACGTCTTTTCCCTCGAGGAACTCGAAGCGTGGATCGCCAAGGCTGAGGCCGGGATCGCGAAGGTCGGCAATCATCAGGCCTCCTGGCTGACCGAGCTGAAAATTGACGGCCTCGCGGTCAATCTGCTGTACCGGGACGGAAAGCTGATTCGGGCCGCCACGCGCGGCGACGGCACCACCGGCGAGGACATCACGCACAATGTGCTGACCATCAAGGAAATTCCGCAGGAGCTCAGTGGCTCCGGCTTTCCCGCCGAGATGGAAGTGCGCGGTGAAGTTTTCATCCCGTCCAAGGCGTTTGCGGAGTTCAACGAGGCACTGATCGAGGCGGGAAAGGCCCCGCTCGCCAACCCGCGGAACGCTGCTGCAGGCTCACTCCGGCAGAAGGATCCCGCCGAGACAGCCAAGCGGCCCCTGAAGATGTTCGTCCACGGTATCGGCGCCCGCGAAGGCCTCGCAGCCGCCAGCCAGTCAGAAACCTACAGGCAGCTGGAGGAGTGGGGACTGCCCGTCAGTCCCTACTTCGAAGTGCTCGCCGGCCTGGCTGACGTGCTGAAATTCATCTCCAGGTACGGCGACAAGCGGCACAGCCTGCTGCACGAGATCGACGGCATCGTGGTGAAGGTGGATGATTTCGCCACCCAGCGCGCCCTCGGCTACACCACCCGCGTCCCGCGCTGGGCCGTTGCCTACAAGTACCCGCCCGAGGAAGTGCACACCAAACTGCTGGACATCGCCGTCAACGTCGGACGCACCGGGCGTGTCACCCCGTACGGCGTAATGGTGCCGGTGAAGGTCGCAGGATCCACCGTGGAAATGGCCACGCTCCACAACCAGGATGTGGTCAAGGCCAAAGGCGTAAAGATCGGCGACATCGTGGTCCTCCGCAAGGCCGGGGACGTGATTCCGGAGATCGTGGGTCCCGTGCTGGCGCTGCGCGACCAGCAGGATCCGCCGGTGCGTGACTTCGTCATGCCCACGGAGTGCCCCTCCTGCGGCACCCCTCTTGCTCCGGCAAAGGAGGGCGACGTCGACATCCGCTGCCCCAACGCACGGTCCTGCCCGTCCCAGCTGCGCGAGCGGGTCTTCCACCTGGCCGGCCGCGGAGGCTTCGACATCGAGGCCCTGGGCTGGGAGGCCGCCATCGCCCTGACGCAGCCGACGGAACCGGAGGTCCCTCCGCTCACCACCGAAGCTGCCCTGTTCGATCTCACGCCGGAGGCCCTCGCCCCGGTGAAGATCCGGCGCGAGAAGCGGTCCAAGGGCGTGGGCACGGGGGAGTACGAACTCGTCCCGTACTTCTACAGCAAGGGCACCGCGAAAACGCCGTCCAAGCCCACGGCCACCACAGACAAACTCTTCAAGGAACTCGAAAAGGCCAAGACCCAGCCTCTGTGGCGGGTGCTGGTGGCGCTCTCCATCCGGCATGTGGGGCCGCGGGCGTCCCGGGCGCTGGCCACGCATTTCGGCACCATGGACGCCATCAGGCAGGCCTCGGAAGACGAACTCGCCGGCGTGGACGGGGTGGGCCCCACCATCGCTGCGGCGCTCACGGAATGGTTTGCCGAGGACTGGCACGTGGAGATCATCGACCGCTGGGCGGCTGCCGGGGTGCGGATGGAAGATGAACGTGATGAATCCATGCCGCGCACCCTTGAGGGGCTGACGATCGTGGTGACGGGAACGCTGGAAGGCTTCAGCCGGGACGAGGCCAAGGAAGCCATCCTGGTCCGCGGCGGCAAGGCGGCCGGTTCGGTCTCGAAGAACACCAGCTACCTCGTTGCCGGAGAAAACGCCGGCACCAAAATGGACAAGGCCGAACAGCTGGGCGTTCCGGTCCTCGACGAGGACGGCTTCCGGGAGCTGCTGGCCAACGGTCCGGCAGCCGGGGCTGCCGACGCGGAGGCCGTTCCCGAGGTCTCGGACGATGACGGAAACGGCCCGGAATGAGCCTGGATCCGAACGGTCTGCTCGACGTGGCCCAGGCGGCGGCCGCCGCTGGCGCCGCCGTCCTGTCCACCCGGGGCGGCGATTCCCTGGCGGACGGCGCTGTCAGCAACAAGGGCGAGGCGGGGGACTGGGTCACGGCGTTTGATGTGGCCGCCGAGAACGCTGTCCGCAGCGCCATCCGCGCGGCGCGTCCGCAGGACACCATCACCGGCGAGGAACACGGCACCACCCGCCCGGAGAATCCCAGCGGGCTCCGCTGGTCCATTGACCCACTGGACGGCACCACCAACTTCATCCGCAACATCGTCTACTACGCCACCTCCGTGGCGGTGGCCGATGCCGACGGCGTCTGGCTGGCCGGCGTCGTCAACGCCCCGGCGCTGGGGCGCGTGTACTACGCCTCAAGGGGCCACGGCGCCTGGCTCGAACAGGGCGGCCACCGCGTCCAGCTCACCGGTCCAGTGTCCGGCCGTGCGGGCCAGATCCTGGCCACCGGATTCAGCTACGATCCCGCTGTCCGCGCGGAGCAGGCCGCGGCGCTGGGCGGGTTCATGGAGGGGTTCGCGGATGTGAGGCGGCTCGGTTCGGCCGCCCTGGACCTTTGCCTTGTGGCTGATGGCACGCACGATGCCTTCGGCGAGCGAGGCCTCAACGAACACGACTTTGCCGCCGGAGCCCTGATCGCCGAGGAAGCCGGCTGCTGGGTGCGGCGTCCCCGGCTGACTAGCCCGCTGAACGGCGGGCACTCGGATGACGAACGGCTGGCAGCGTGGACGTGCGCGGGAACGCTGGAGATGTCCGGCAAGTTTCCGCTCTGAGACGATGAGCCGGACGCCAGTTGCTCGAAGTGATAGATCAGTCACGGAAAGGCCTGTTTCGCGCGGCGCATCCGGCCGCTGGAACTAGCATTGACAGGTGCAGCCGCAGATCAATATCCGTCCAGCAGTCCCCGCCGATTACGAGGCGATAGCCCGGATCACCCGCGATTCCTATCTGGCGGCGGGATATTTCGACAGTGCCGATCACCCCTACATGCAGCAGATCCAGGACGTGGCCAGGCGGGCGGAGCAGGCCACCATCTGGGTGGCCGAACGGAATGGCCGGATTGTGGGGTCCGTGACGCTGGCCGTTGTGGGCGAGCCGTTTGCGGACATCGCCCTCGACGACGAACTCGAATTCCGTATGCTCGTGGTGGACCCAGCGGTGCAGCGCAGCGGCGCCGGTCAGGCCCTCGTGGGAGCGATCATCGAGCACGCGAGGTCGTTGGAAGGCATCAGCGGCGTGGCCCTGACCACCGGCGGGACGTGGGAGAGCGCCCACGGCCTGTACCGGAAGACCGGTTTCCGGCGGGTTCCCGAGCGGGACTGGTTCGTGCCGGACACCGACATAAAACTGCTGGTTTTCCGGCTGGACGTCTAGCCGCCCTAGAGTGGTGCCGACTCATTTCCACGGCCCCGTTCACCGGCTGCGTATGCGCCGGCCGGCAGGCGGCCCCAGTGAAAGGCGCACCATGCGCAAGACTTTCGGCACCGGTTCCGTCTGGGAACAGACCCTCGGCTACTCCCGCGCTGTCCAGGTGGATAACACGCTGTACATTTCCGCCACCGCCGCCGCCGGTGAGGACGGCATCGTCGGCACCGACTTCTACGAGCAGACCAGATACATCCTCCAGAAGCTGGAGACTGTCCTGGCCGACGCGGGCTTCGGCTTGGCCGACGTCGTGCAGTCCAAGCTGTACCTGACGGACATCAGCAAGTGGGAAGACGCTGGCAAGGCCCACGGCGAGGTCTTCGGTGACATCCGCCCCACGCTGTCCCTCGTGCACGTCCTGCCGTTCCTCGACCCGAAGATGCTCGTGGAGATCGAGCTCGTCGCGCAGAAGAGCGTTAACTAGCCACCACCAACGACACTCGGCAGAGACCTCTGTCGGCCGGGCGAGGTGAATTATTGGGGCGGGAGGCCGTAGCGGTGTTCCGGGCGGCCGGTGGTTCCGTAGCGGAGCTGGATCTCGACGGCGCCGTCATCGGCCAGCGACGAAAGGTACCGCTGGGCGGTGGCCCGGGAAACACCCACCCGCCCGGCCACGTCCGCCGCGGAATACTGTTCCCCCGGGACCAGGGATTCCAGCACCGCCGCTTCGGTGGCGGAGCGCGGCCTGGCCGACGGCGAGACGTCCCCCGCAATCAGAGCGCGCTTGGCCCGCTCCACGGTGTCCTGATCCAAGGACCCGGGCTGGGAAAGGATACGCCGGTACCGGGCATAGGACCTCAGCTGCTGCGACAGGGACTCTGCGGTAAAGGGCTTCAGCAGGTACCCGAGGGCGCCGCGGCGGAATGCCGTCCGCAGCGAGGCGGCATCGGACGCCGCGCTCAGGATCATCGTGTCGACGTCCAGCTGGTGCAGCAGGTCCAGGCCGGAGGCGTCCGGCAGGTACACATCCAGCAGCACCAGGTCCGGACGCAGGCTGTGGATGGACTGCAGGGCCAGCGACGCCGAACCCGCCGGCGGCAGCGCCAGGAAGCCCGCCACCGAGTCCACGTAGGCGGCATGGAGCTTGGCAACATGGAAATCGTCATCCACGATCAGCACCCTGAAATCCTCAGACATCATCGTCCTATCCTTGCTCGTCACTCAATCGTTGCGCCGTTGTGGTGCCCGGCAGCGTCGCCATGAACACGGCGCCGGGCCCCCCGGCGGCCCCGGGCTCCAGCATCCTGACGTCGCCGCCGCGGCGCCGCGCCAGCTGGCGCGCCAAAGCCAGCCCCAGGCCCTGGCCGCCGCCCGCGCGTACCGGGCCGGCCGCCGTCGTAAATCCTTCCGCGAACACCGACTCCGGATCGGCGTCGCCCTGCAGCCCGTCGCCGGAATCGGCGACGACGATATGCAGCGTCCCGCCGTCGTCCGACGGTTCGTCCAGCAGCTCAAGCTCCACCCAGCGCTCGCCGGCTGAGCCGGCCACGGCCGCGTTGACCGCGTTGTCTATGAGGTTGCCCAGGACAGTGGTGACATCCTGCGGCTCCGTGACCTGGCCGCGCACCAGGGTTTCCGGCCCGATCCGGAGCGCAACGCCGCGTTCGTCCGCTTCCACGCCCTTCGCGCCGACAAATGCCTGAAGGTAGGGGTCCTGCAGCAGCTCGGCCTGTTCCACCGGGAATCTCAGCGGCCCGGTGGCGGCGAGGCGCTCCAGATACTCGCGCGCCTGCTGATGCTGGCCGATGCTGATGAAGCCGGCGATCGTGTGCAGCTGGTTGGCAAACTCGTGCCGCTGCGCCCGGAGTGCCGTGGACATGGTGCCAACGGCGTCGAGCTGGCGCGTCAGCTGCTGGAGCTCGGTGCGGTCACGGAGCATGACGACCCAGCCAAGGTCCTCCTGACGGTGCAGGGCCTTGCGGGCACTCGCCACCAAAACCTGGCCGCCGGCCAGAAGCTCCACGGCTTCGCCCTCCCGGGCATCGGCCTCTGTGAGCGCCTTGAGCTGGGCCGGAACCGGGGCTGCCGACCACAGCGTTCCGGTCAGGTCGGGCTGGCCCAGGAGCCGCTGGGCCGCGGCATTGAAAACGCTGATGCGGCCCTCGGCGGAAACGCCCACCACGCCCTCGTCCACACCCTCCAGCACGGCCACCTGGTCGTGCACCAGGGTGCTGATTTCCTCAGGTTCCAGGCCAAGCGTGAGCCGCTGCAGCCGGCGACGGAGGAGGAATGACGCCAGGACTCCAGCCAAGAGGGCGCCGGCCGCCGTGACGGCGATGGGCACGATGTCCCGGGCAAGGCTCTGGCCGATGGTCTCGGTGGAATAGCCCACGCTGACCTCGCCGACGACGGTTTGGGGTGCGACGCTGGAACCGGCCGGGGAACCGGCCTCGGAGCCAGGCGAGCCAGGCGGGTCGGGCGCGAAAACCGGCACCTTGGCACCCGCCGAGGGTCCCAGTGTCCCGGTGTTGCGGGTGGTGACCTCGCGTCCGGCCAGCGCCTCCGACGGATCAGTACTCACCCGCTCGCCCAGCCGCTCGGCGTCGGGATGGGCCAGCCGGATCCCGGTTTCGTCAGTGATCACCACGAACAGGGCGCCGGTCCGGGTGCGCGCCCCTTCGGCCGTCGCCATCAGCGGACCGGCAAGCAGTTCGGCCCGCGGGGGAGTGCCCGCCTGCCGGCTGATGGCCTGCACCTCGGCGCGGACCGAGGGATCCGAGGCCACCGTCCGGGCCAGCGTGAGCGCCTGGTTCTCCGCCTCGCGGCCCAGGCGTTCGAACGTCAGCCAGGCATGGACGGCGCCGCTGAGGAGCACCACCAGGAGCACCACGCCCAGCTGCAACAGCAGCGTCTGCGTGGAGAACCTGAGCGGCAGCCGTCGGGACGGTCTGGCCATGGCGCTCCTCCTTCGGGCGGTCTTTTCCGGCCCGTGGGGCCGGGCAGATGGGGTTGTGCGCAGGCCTTCGGACGCCCGTGAGCAAAATGCGCAAAATGCTCCCAATAAGCAGTATGCCAATCAATTGAGCCAAAGGCACTGCCGTGACCCGCGCCACTCTAACGTCTGTAGTGCGCATCACATCGAGGTGGTGCCAATCATCAAGAAGGAGCCGGCTGTGCTGGTATTACTTGGATTCGCCATGATCGCGGTATTCATGGTGCTGATCATGACGAAGAAGTTGACGCCAGTGCTGGCGTTGATCATTGTCCCCACCATTTTCGGTCTTTTCGCAGGCGCAGGCCTCGGCATCGGTGACATGGTCATGGACTCAATGAAGTCCATGACCTCCACCGCCGCCCTGCTCATGTTCGCCATCATCTACTTCGGCCTGATGATCGACGTCGGGCTGTTCGATCCGCTGGTACGCTTCATCCTGCGCAAGCTCGGCAATGATCCCGCCAAGGTTGTTCTCGGCACCGCGATCCTCGCGGCCGCAGTCTCCCTCGACGGCGACGGCTCCACCACCTTCATCCTCACCACCGCAGCCATGCTGCCCATCTACCTCCGGCTGAAGATGAGCCCCGTTGTCCTCACCTGCGTGGCTGGCCTGGCTAACGGCACCATGAACATCCTGCCGTGGGGCGGCCCCACCGCCCGTGCCGCCACCGCGCTCAAGCTCGACGTCAACGACGTCTTCGTTCCCATGATCCCCTCGCTGATCGCCGGCCTGGTTGTTGTCCTCGTCTTCTCCTGGCTGCTCGGCCTGCAGGAACGTAACCGCCTCCGCGCCACGGCGCCGGAAATCTGGTCCGTGCCGGACACCGCCGACGCGTTCGACGGCGGAACGTCCGGCGGCGGTTCGGGAACCGGCCGCGGACGCAAGGGCACCGGAACCGCCCCTGTCCCCGCAACGGGAGGCCCCGCCGTCGGCGGCTCCTCCGTGGCCGTCCTGGAGCGCACCGAGACGCTCGCCGACAGCGACACCGGTCTCACGGACACGGCACTGGACCCCAACCGCAAGACCCTCCGGCCCAAGCTGCAGTGGTTCAACCTGGGCCTCACTGTCGCCGTGATGGTCATGCTCGTGGCCGACCTCGTGCCGCTGCCGTTCGTCTTCATGGTGGGCTCCGCCATCGCCCTGCTGGTGAACTTCCCCAAGGTCAAGGACCAGGGCGCCCAGCTCGTGGCGCATGCACCTTCCATCGTCGCCGTGGTGAGCATGGTCATGGCCGCGGCTGTCCTGACCGGTGTGCTCAAGGGCACCGGCATGGTAGAGGCCATGTCAGCCTGGCTCGTGGCCATCATCCCTTCCGACATGGGCCCGTTCATGGCAGTCATCACCGGCATCCTCAGCATCCCCATGACGTTCTTCATGAGCAACGACGCCTTCTACTTCGGCGTTCTTCCGGTCCTGAGCGAGACCGCCGCCCACTACGGCGTCAGCGCCGCCGAAATGGCCCGGGCCTCCATCACCGGCCAGCCGTTCCACCTGCAGAGCCCGCTCGTTCCCGCCATCCTGCTGCTCGTTTCGCTCGCCAAGGTGGACCTGGGCGACCACCACAAGAAAGTCCTGTGGCGGACCGCCGTCATCTCGCTCGTCATGCTCGGCGTCGGGATGCTGACCGGAGCCATCGGCGTCGGCTAGCAAACCAAACACCCGCACCAAGCAACGCGGGGTCACTTACGGCCCATTCCGGACCTCCCGATGGGCCGTAAGTGACCCCGCGTTGTTCGTCGTCCCGGACACGTAGACTGGTTCGGAAAACAATCCGAACTTGCAGGGGAGATCCATGGCTGCGATCAACCGTGACGACGTCGCGCACCTCGCGCGGCTCGCGCACATTGAGATGAGTGCTGAAGAGCTGGACAGGATGGCCGGCGAACTCGCCGTCATCGTAGATTCGGTGAAGTCCGTAAGTGAAGCCGCCGGTGATGACGTTCCGGCCACCTCGCACCCGATTCCGCTGACCAACGTGTTCCGCGAAGACGTCGTGGGGCACACGTTCACGGCCGAGCAGGCACTCTCCGGCGCTCCGGATTCCGATGAGAACCGTTTCAAGGTCCCGGCAATCCTGGATGAGGCATAAAAGAACATGACTGAAACCAACAGCAACCAGCTGATCCGCCTCTCCGCCGCCCAGCTGGCCGCAAAGCTTGCCGCCCGCGAAGTCACCGCCGTCGAAGTGGTGCAGGCCCACCTTGACCGCATCGCCGCCGTCGACGGCGGCGACCGCGGCGTCCACGCGTTCCTGCACGTCAACGCGGAAGAGGCCCTCGCCGTCGCCGCCGAGGTGGACGCCATCCGCGCCGCCGGCGGTGCCGCCGCCGAGGAGCTGCACGAACTCGCCGGCGTCCCCATCGCCGTGAAGGACCTCATCGTCACGGTCGGCCAGCCCACCACAGCCGGCTCCAGGATCCTCGAAGGCTGGCACAGCCCCTACGACGCCACAGTCGTGCAGAAGCTGCGCGCCGCGAAGATGCCCATCCTGGGAAAGACCAACCTGGACGAATTCGCCATGGGCTCCTCCACGGAGCACTCGGCGTACGGCCCCACCCGCAACCCGTGGGACCTGGACCGCATCCCCGGCGGCTCCGGCGGAGGTTCGGCAGCCGCCGTCGCCGCCTTCGAGGCGCCGCTGGCCCTCGGCACCGACACCGGCGGATCCATCCGCCAGCCCGGCGCGGTCACCGGAACCGTGGGCGTGAAGCCCACCTACGGGGGCGTCTCGCGCTACGGTGCCATCGCCATGGCGTCCTCCCTGGACCAGATCGGCCCCGTCTCCCGCACCGTCCTGGACTCGGCGCTGCTGCACCAGGTCATCGGCGGCCACGATCCGAAAGACTCCACCTCCCTGCCTGACCCGCTTGCGGACCTCGCTGCCGCGGCCCGGCTGGGCAACGTGGACGGCATGAAGATCGGCATCATCAAGGAACTCCACGGCGAGGGCTACCAGGCCGGCGTCGAGAACCGCTTCAATGAATCGCTCGAGCTGCTCAAGCAGGCCGGCGCGGAAATCGTTGAGGTCTCCTGCCCCAACTTCAAGTACGCCCTCGGCGCCTACTACCTGATCATGCCGTCCGAGGCTTCCTCCAACCTGGCCAAGTTCGACGGCGTCCGGTACGGGCTGCGCGTCCTCCCCGAGGATCCGCCGCTGACCATTGAGCGCGTCATGGCCGCCACCCGGGCCGCCGGCTTCGGCGATGAAGTCAAGCGCCGCATCATCCTGGGCACCTACGCCTTGAGCGCCGGCTACTACGACGCCTACTACGGCTCCGCGCAGAAGGTCCGCACGCTCATCCAGCGCGACTTCGACGCCGCCTTCACCAAGGCCGACGTCCTGATTTCCCCGACCGCCCCCACCACGGCGTTCAAACTGGGCGAGAAGCTGGACGACCCCCTGGCCATGTACCTCAACGACGTCGCCACCATCCCGGCCAACATGGCCGGCGTCCCGGGGCTGTCGCTGCCCGGCGGCCTGGCGGACGAGGACGGGCTGCCCGTGGGCATCCAGCTCCTGGCGCCAGCCCGCGAGGACGCCCGCCTGTACCGCGTGGGTGCGGTCCTGGAATCGCTGCTGGAAGAGAAGTGGGGCGGTCCTCTCCTGGACCGTGCTCCTTCGCTGCCGGCACCCGCACTCGCTGAGACTGTTCCGAGCCACGGAGGTTCACACTGATGTCTGACGCAACCCTGAGCTTCGAAGAGGCCATGGAGAAGTACGATCCCGTCCTGGGGTTCGAGGTCCACGTGGAACTGAACACCAAGACCAAGATGTTCTCCTCCGCCCCGAACGTCTTCGGCGACGAGCCCAACACCAACGTCAACGAGGTGGACCTGGGCATGCCCGGCGTCCTGCCGGTGCTGAACAGGACGGCGGTGGAGTCTTCCATCAAGATCGGCCTCGCGCTGAACTGCAAGATCGCCGAAAACTGCCGCTTCGCCCGGAAGAACTACTTCTATCCGGACACTCCGAAGAACTTCCAGACGTCCCAGTACGACGAGCCCATCGCCTACGACGGCTACCTGGACGTCGAGCTCTCCGACGGCACCGTCTTCCGTGTCGAGATTGAACGGGCGCACATGGAAGAGGACGCCGGCAAACTGACGCACCTCGGCGGTTCCGCGGGACGCATCCAGGGCGCCGACTACTCCCTCGTGGACTACAACCGCGCGGGTGTACCGCTCGTGGAGATCGTCACCAAGCCGATTGAAGGCGCCGGGTCCCGCGCCCCCGAACTGGCCAAGGCCTACGTTGCCGCGGTCCGTGAGATCGTCAAGAACCTCGGCGTCTCGGACGCCAAGATGGAACGCGGCAACGTCCGCTGCGACGCCAACGTCTCGCTCCGCCCGCACGGACGCGAACGCTTCGGCATCCGCTCCGAGACCAAGAACGTGAACTCGCTGCGCGCCGTCGAACATGCCGTCCGCTACGAGATCCAGCGGCACGCAGCCGTCCTGGACTCCGGCGAGCCCGTAATCCAGGAGACCCGCCACTGGCACGAGGACACCCGCTCGACGACGTCGGGCCGGGCCAAGTCCGACGCCGATGACTACCGCTACTTCCCGGAGCCTGACCTCGTTCCTGTGGTTGCCTCGCGGGAATGGGTGGAGGAGCTGCGCGCCACGCTGCCCGAGCCGCCGGCCGAGCGCCGCAAACGCCTGCAGGCCGACTGGGGCTACTCGGACCTGGAATTCCGCGACGTGGTCAACGCCGGCGTCATGGACGAGATCGAGGAAACCATCGCCGCCGGCGCCGCCGCCACGGTGGCCCGCAAGTGGTGGATGGGCGAGATCGTCGGCCGCGCCAAGAACGCGGACGTCGACCCCGGCCAGCTGGGCGTCAAGCCCGAAACCATCGTGGAACTGAACAAGATGGTCGAAGCCGGCAAGATCAACAACAAGATGGCCGCCGAAGTCCTCGACGGCGTCCTCGCCGGCGAAGGCACCCCGGCGGAGATCGTGGAGAAGCGCGGCCTGGCCGTGGTCTCCGACGACGGCCCCCTGCTGGAAGCCATCGACGCGGCACTTGCCGCGCAGCCCGACGTCGCGGACAAGATCCGCGCCGGCAAGCTGCAGGCCATCGGCGCGATCGTGGGCGGCGTTATGAAGGCCACCCGCGGCCAGGCCGACGCCGGCCGCGTCAAGGAGCTGATCCTGCAGAGGCTCGGCGTCGAAGGCTAAGCCACCCGTTTTAACCCAACTGGGTCGCAGTTATCGTCGTATTTGAGCCGTCAAAACGACACCGACTGCGACCCAGTTGGGGGTTAACGGGGCGGTGGCGTCCATGTTCTCCATAGGGTCGCGGCCATAAACTGCGGGCTCAGGCTCAGGGCGTCACCGCGCCCTGCCGGTCCCTCGGGAGGATGCGCATGCCGGTTCAACAGACCAACGAAGTACGCCGGGCCAACAAAGTACGCCGGGCCCTGCTGGCGGGCGCCGTGGTGCTTGCCCTGAGCGGGGCCGGCGCCGCCGTCGTGTGGGCTGCGGGCGTGCCGGCAGCACCGTCCCAGGCAACGGCCTCGGAACCGACGTCGTCGGCAACGGCAAAGGCCCAGGCAACCAACCGGGCGCAGGCAGCTGCATTGCCGGGTGCCTCCTCGCCATCCGCGGCGTCTGCATCAGTCTCGAAGGATGCGGGCACGCTGAAGGAAAAAGGCCGTGCCCGTGAGCTGCACGGCGAAAGTGTGGTCAGGAAAAGCGACGGAAGCCTGGAGTCGCGGGTGACGCAGTTCGGCACCCTTGACTCGGCCGGTGATTCGTCCATCACCGTCAAGAGCGAGGACGGTTTCAGCCAGAGATACGCCATCATCGCTGACACCAGGACCTTCAGGTTGCCCAAGGCGGCGGCGGACGGCACCGCCCCCAAAGATAGCGCCGGCAAGCTCATCAAGCCCTCCGCCGCCACCGTTTCGGATCTCAAGCCGGGGGACGCAGTGCTCATCAAGGGCATCAGGAATGGTGAGGACCTCACCGCGATTACGGTGGTTGCGGGTCCCTCCGCTGCCAAGGGACTCGGCCAAGGTAAAGGCAACGGAAAGGCCAGCGGCAACGGTAAGCGCAAGTGAGCAGACGTCAGTCGTGGACGAGGCTGGCCATGATGTCCTCCAACGCCTCGCAGACCAGCCGGACCGAAGCGCGCTTGAGGTTCTCGGGCCTTGCAAGGATGTCGATCCTGCGGCGGGTGCTGATGCCCCTGAGCGGCCGCAGCACGATGTCGGGGCTCAGCACGGGCCGCGCCGTGTGCCTGGGCAGCAGCCCGATCACGCCGCCCGCTGCCACCAGGGCCGCCACGGTGGAGTAGTCGTTGATCCGGTGGACGATGTTCAGCTCCCGGCTGGAAACGGCGGCGACGGCGGACAGCACATCCGCGGGGGAGTAGCCCGTGCGGCTGGTCACCCAGGGTTCGCCGACGACGTCGTCCGTTTCCAGCGACACCTGGGCAGCGAGACGGTGCCCGGCCGGGAGCGCCACGTCAAGAGGCTCGTGTGCCAGCGGTATCACCGCCACCCGCTCCTCCGGCCAGCGCGGGCTGTGGTCCATGCGGTGCGCCAGCACCAGGTCGTACCGCGCCGTCAGTGCGGGGAAGTCCTGCTGCGCCACGTCCTCGTCAAACAGCTGCACCTTCGGCTTGCCGGGCCCGTCCAGGAGCCGCGCGAGCGGCGCGAACAGCGCCTGTCCGGCGCTGTGGAACCCGCTGACCGTCACCGGCGCCACCGTGGACCCGTGGTAGGCGCCGATCGCCATGCGGGCGTCGGCCATGGCGCTGACGACGGCGGCCCCGGCGTCCGCCAGCACCTGGCCGGCCTCGGTGAGGACTAGGTTCCGGCCCTCCTTGCGCGTGAGGGGAACCTCGACGCTCTTTTGCAGCTGTGCCAGCTGCTGTGAGACGGCCGACGGCGTGACCAGCAGCGTGTCGGCCACGGCCTTGACGCTTCCCAGAGCCCCGAGTTCGCGCAGCATCTCAAGCTGGTGGATCTCCATGGACCCCATCCTATGCCTTAGCAATTACTAAATCGTCGATTGAGAAAAATCCCCTTGTGCTAATGCGTTGGAGTGGCTCTAATGAAGGGAGACCCCGCCCGCATGCCGCTGCCGCGCATGCCAAAAGTTAGGAAGCCAATGAAGGCTCTGTTCAAGGCCGGCGCACACGCCGGATTCGAGCTCGTCGACCGCCCGGAGCCTGAAGCCGGCCCCGGCGATGTCAAGATCCGCGTCATCACCACGGGCATCTGCGGCACTGACCTGCACATCCAGTCCTGGGATGCCTGGGCCCAGGGCATCATCCAGGCACCGCTCATCGCAGGGCACGAGTTCTACGGCGAGGTTGTGGAGACCGGAGAGGACGTCCGGGACGTCAAGGTGGGCGACCGGGTTTCTGGCGAGGGCCACATCGTCTGCGGAATTTGCCGCAACTGCCGCGCCGGCCGCCGGCAGATGTGCATCCACACCGTGAGCGTGGGCGTACAGCGGGACGGGGCGTTCGCCGAATACGTCGTGATCCCGGAAACCAATGTCTGGGTCCACCAGGATCCTTCCGTGACGCCGGAGCTCGGCGCCATCTTCGACCCCTTCGGCAACGCCGTGCACACAGCACTGAGCTTTCCGCTCGTAGGCGAGGACGTGCTGATCACCGGCGCCGGACCCATCGGGCTCATGGCCATCGCCGTGGCCCGCCACGCCGGGGCACGCAAGATCGCCATCACCGACGTGTCGGCGCCGCGGCTGGAACTGGCCCGCCAGCTCGGCGTTGACCTGGCCATCGACGTCTCCAGGACGCGTGTCCATGAGGCGCAGCGCGAACTGGGCATGCGCGAAGGCTTCGACATCGGGCTGGAAATGTCCGGTCACCCCACCGCCCTGCCGGAGATGATCGACAACATGAACCACGGCGGCCGCATCGCCATGCTGGGCCTCCCCAGCCAGTCCATCGACATCGACTGGGGCAAGGTGGTCACGCACATGCTGACCCTGAAAGGGATCTACGGCCGCGAAATGTTCGAGACCTGGTACGCCATGAGCGCCATGCTGTCCTCCAACCCGACGCTGCACGCCAACATCTCCGCCGTGGTCACGGACGTACTGCCGGCAGCGCAGTGGGAGAAGGGCTTCGAAATTGCCCGCGCCGGAGTCGGCGGCAAGGTAGTGCTCGACTGGGTTGAAATGTGACCAGCGCTGAAATGTAACCAGCGCTGAAGTGTAACCAGCGCTGAGCACCAGCCACGACCTGAGCCCAGACACTCCCACCCCCAGCATCAAGACACCAGACTTTCAACGAGCCGAGGAGCACACCATGTATTCAGCAATCAAGGACCAGCTGCGCAGCGAACTGGAGGAGATCCGCGAGGCCGGCCTCTATAAGACCGAGCGCCACATCGACTCCGCCCAGGCCAGCCACATCACGGCCGGCCAGATCGGGCAAGCGGGGTCACCCGTGCTGAACTTCTGCGCCAACAACTACCTGGGCCTGGCCGACCACCCGGACATCATCGCCGCGGCCAAGTCCGCCATGGACGAGCGCGGGTTCGGCATGGCGAGCGTCCGGTTCATCTGCGGCACCCAGGACCTCCACCTGCAGCTTGAAGCCCGCGTGTCGAAGTTCCTTGGCACCGAGGACACCATCCTGTTCTCCAGCTGCTTCGACGCCAACGGCGGCGTTTTCGAATCGCTGTTCGGCCCGGAAGACGCCGTCATCTCCGACGCACTGAACCACGCCTCGATCATCGACGGCATCCGGCTCTGCAAGGCGCAGCGCTTCCGCTACGCCAACCAGGACATGGCAGACCTTGAGGCGAAACTCATCGAAGCGAAGGACGCCCGCCGGAAAATCATCGTCACGGACGGCGTCTTCTCCATGGACGGCTACCTTGCGCCGCTGGAGGCCATCTGCGACCTCGCCGAAAAGCACGATGCCCTGGTGATGGTGGATGACTCCCACGCCGTGGGCTTCATGGGCGCCACCGGAGCGGGAACCCCGGAACACGCCGGCGTGTCTGACCGGGTGGACATCTATACCGGCACGTTCGGCAAGGCACTCGGCGGCGCCTCGGGCGGCTACGTCTCCGGCCGCAGCGAAGTGGTGGCGATGCTCAGGCAGAAAGCCCGCCCGTACCTGTTCTCCAACTCCCTGGCCCCGGCCATCGTTTCGGCCACCATCAAGGCACTGGACCTTGTGGAGACCTCCGGTGAGCTGCGGACCCGGCTGTTCGAGAACGCGGAACTGTTCCGCCGCCGCATGACGGAGGAGGGTTTTGACCTGCTCGACGGCGAACACGCGATCGTTCCGGTGATGTTCGGCGATGCCGTCGTTGCAGCAAAAGTGGCCGACCAGATGCTGCAGAACGGCGTCTTCGTTACGGCCTTCAGCTTCCCCGTGGTGCCGCGCGGCGCGGCCCGCATCCGCGTGCAGCTGTCCGCGGCGCACAGCGCCGACGACGTCGAAACCTGCGTGCGGGCGTTCGTCAAGAGCCGGAACGCCGTCGCCGCCTAGCATCTGCAAGGGTGCCTAACATCTGCAAGGATGTAGCCATGGCAGCAACTTATGACGTGGTGATCGTTGGAGGCGGGATCGCGGGACTGTCCCTGGCATCCGCCCTGGCCGGAAAATGCAGCGTGGCACTGGTCGAAGCCGAGCAGCAGTTGGCGTACCACACCTCCTCCCGCTCGGCCCGGCAGCTCATCCCCAGCTACGGCCCGCCCGTGGTCCAGGAGCTGACGGTCCGCACCCTGGAGCTGATCGCGGCCAGGGATGCCTCGCTGCCCGAACCTGTGCTGTCCCCGCGGAGCTTCATGCTGGTCGGCAACGAGGAAACCGTCAGGGCCGAAGCCAGCGGCCACATGCGGATGGTCAGCCACGCGGAAGCGCTGGCGCTGTGTCCTGTCCTGGAACCAGGGTCATTCTCCGCTGCAGGCCTGGACACGGGATCGTTCGGCTGCAACGCGCCGGTCCTGCTTGACGACCACCGGGCACGGGCCGAAGGTGCGGGCGTGGACATCATCACCGGCGCGCGGCTGCATTCGGCGCAGCGGCTTGGCAGCGGCTGGGAGATCGGCGCTGGCCAGGAGGCCTTCCAGACCGGCGTCGTGGTCAACGCGGCCGGGGCATGGGCGGACGAAGTGGCCGTGGTCAGCGGCGTGGAAAAGCTCGGACTCCAGCCGTACCGGCGCACGGCGGCGATTGTCGGCGTCGAGCATTCCCTGCCTGTTGGAAGCCCCATGGTGGCGGCAGCGGACGACTCCTTCTACTTTCGGCGGGAGGGCAACGATGTTCTTGTCTCGCCGTCGGAACACGTCGCCAGCGGGCCGGAGGATGCCCGGCCGTTCCCCGGCGATGTCGAACGGCTCATAGCCCGCCTCAACACCTTGACCACGCTGGGGATCAGCGCCGTCCGCACTGCATGGACCGGCCTGCGCACCGAAGCGGCCGATGGCGTCCCCGTCGTGGGCTTCGACGCCGAGGCCACCGGATTCTATTGGCTGGCTGGCCAGGGCGGGTACGGCTTCCAGACTTCGTCTGCGATTGCCGAGCTCGCAGCGGCACAAATCCTCACCGGACCCCAAAATGGCACCGGACAGGCCACCAGTCCGGAATCCCGGACAGCGGACGCGCTGGCCGCGACGCGCTGGTCCATCCGGCGCTGAAGAATGGGTTCATGACTACCCTCATTACCAACCTCGGCGAGCTGATGACCCAGGACCAGGACCACCGCGTCCTCCGGAATGCCGCCGTGGTGATCGAGGGGGAGCGGATCGCCTGGCTCGGGGCGGCGGCGGACGCACCGGCGGCGGACGAGTCGGTGGACGCCGGCGGCAGGGCCCTTCTGCCTGGCTGGGTGGACTCGCACACGCACCTCATTTTCGCCGGTGACCGGACGGCGGAGTTCGAAGCCCGGATGGCCGGAGAGATCTACAGCGCAGGCGGCATCGCCGTCACTACAGGAGCAACGCGCAGCACCGGGGACTACGACCTCACCCGGCTCGCGATGGGCCGCGTGGCGGAAGCGGTGTCGCAGGGCACCACGTATGTGGAGACTAAGACAGGGTACGGCCTGGACGTTGAGCAGGAGGCGCGCAGCGCACGGATCGCGTCGACAGTGGCCGATGAAGTCACGTACCTCGGTGCGCACCTGGTGCCTGCGGACATGGACGCCGACGAGTACACCGACCTCGTGTGCGGCCCGATGCTGGATGCGGTCCGCCCGTACGTGACGTGGGCCGACGTGTTTTGCGAACGGGGCGCCTTTACCGAGGAGCAGTCGCGCCGTGTGCTTCAGGCCTGCCGCGACGCCGGACTCGGGCTGCGCGTCCACGGCAACCAGCTGGGTCCGGGCGCGGGCGTCCAGCTCGCAGTGGAGTTCCGTGCGGCCAGCGTGGACCATGTGAACTATCTGTCCGATGAGGATGTGGAGGCGCTGGCCGCCAGCTGGTCCGGCTGGAGTGCGGGGGCAGGTGCCGGTTCGGATAATCGCGGCACCGTGGCCACCTGCCTGCCGGCGTGCGACCTTTCCACCCGGCAGCCCCTGGCGCCCGCCCGCCGGCTCCTGGATGCCGGCGTGCCAGTGGCCCTGGCCTCCAACTGCAATCCCGGGACGTCGTACACGAGCTCCATGGCATACTGTGTCACCACTGCAGTGCTGCAGATGCGGCTGAGTGTCCACGAAGCGGTCCGCGCGGCGACGTACGGCGGGGCCCTTGCGCTGGGGCGCGAGTCCGGGACCGACATCGACGGCGAACGCGCGGTGGGCTCGATCGCCGTCGGGCACCGGGCTGACTTGCACCTGCTCAACGCACCGTCGGCCACGCACCTGGCCTACCGGCCGGGCATGCCGCTGACGCACGCGGTCTGGCGCGCCGGAGTGCGCGAGAGGTAACCCTGATCCCTGGGGATAATGACGGGAACTGATCGTTTAGGGTCTGTTACAATCAACAAACGTCACTTTCTGGTGACGGTTTGATCCCCGAGAGGCTAGCTACGCATGACCCGCACCGACCGACTGACGGCAATCCTTGATCTCCTTGCCGAAACCGGGCAGGTGGAGGTGGAGGAAATCGTCACCCAGCTCGGCGTTTCGCCGGCAACGGCCCGGCGGGATCTGGACAGCCTGGCCAACCGGCGTCTGCTGACCCGGACCCGGGGCGGAGCCACAACAGGTGCCCTCGCCTACGACCTGCCCGGCCGGTACAACCGGGACGACCACGCGGCCGCCAAGCAGCAGATTGCCCTCGCCGCCTCCGCGCTTATCGCGCCCGGCATGGTCATCGGCCTCTGCGGCGGCACCACCAGTACCGCCCTCGCGCAGATCCTGGCAACCCGCGAGGACCTCAATTCCCCGTCCAACCAGCCCACGCTGACGGTGGTTACCAACGCCATCAACATCGCCGCGCAGCTGGCGGTGCGGCCCAACATCAAGGTTATGGTGACCGGCGGCATCCTGAACCCGCGGTCCTATGAGCTTGTGGGCCCCTACACGGACATCATCATGCAGAAGGTGGTGCTGGATATCGCGTTCATCGGCGTCAACGGCATTGATCCCGAAGTGGGACCCACCAATACCGGAGAAGGCGAAGCCTCCGTCAACGCGCTGCTCGCCAGCAGGGCCAGCATTTCCTATGTCCTTGCGGACTCTTCCAAGGTGGGCCGTCGGGCTTTCGCGACTATGGACGGGTACGCGTTCACGCGGCTGATTACCGATTCGGGCATCTCGGCCCAGGACAAAGCCGCCTTTGAAGCCATCGGCACGGACGTCATTGTGGCGCCGGAAACGCCCCGCACACGCAAGTCCTAAGGCCGCTCCGGCCCAGGGAGAACCGATCAGGGCCCAACCGATCAGGCCCTAGAAGAACACGGGAGGCGCGTCGAGCACTGTCTCGTCCACGCGGCGCTGCACCCATTGCGTGAACGGCTGGTCGAGTTCGTACTTGCCGTCCTCGGTGCGCATCAGCATGCGGATCTCAGCGTTGTCCGGGTTGTTCAGCGACTCGAAGTATTCTACGGACCAGTGGAACCAGCGCATGCAGAACAGGCGCATGGTGAGGCCGTGCGTGACAAGGAGGGTATTGGCGGAGTAGTCCGGCTTGGCCCAGTGGCGGTAAAGAGTCTCCATGAATGACGAAATGCGGTCGTAGACGTCCGACCCGGACTCGCCCTCCCGGAAGCGGTAGAAGAAATGCCCGTAGGCGTTGCGCAGTTCTTTCTGGTCCTCGATTTCGCCGGCTATTTGGAAATTCGCCCAGTCCTGCTCACGGAGCCGCGGCTCCTCGACGACCCGTTCCGTGAGGGAGCCAAGGTTGAGCGCTTCGAGTGTCTGGTAGGCGCGCAGGTAGGGCGAGACGTAGACGGACACCTCTTGGCCGTCCAGCTCGCGCCGGATGCGCTCACCGGCAGCCTTGGCCTGCTCAATACCCAGGGGAGTCAGCGGAATCCGGTAGTCGGGCACCCTGTTGTAAATGGAGGTGTCGGCATTGGCGGCGGACTGGCCGTGCCGGATCATGATGATTTTCCCGGGCGCACTCATACTTCCCCAGCATAGGGGCCGCCGCGGAGGAGGCAGGTTCCTGAAGTAATACAGTGTCCGGAAGCCAAACAGGAAAGTACCAGCAACTGCAGGCAAGATAGGAACATGTTGGTTCCTTCCCGCCGTCGCCTGCGGATCGAAGTCTGGATAGTCCTGGGACTGTCGTTGGGGCAGTCCGCCGTGTACTCCGTGGTGCAACTCCTGGACAAGATGACCCGGGCGCCGCTGGCGCAGGGCACGTCCACGCTGAACCGCTCGCAAAGTACACGGGAATATTTCGATCTGACGTACCAACTCCTGGATATCATCTTCGCGCTGGTGCCCGTCTTGCTGGTGATCTATTTCCTGACGGAGCACCGCCAGACGAAGGCAGGAACGGGCTATGTGGGTGGCTCTGCATTCCAGAAGCTGGGTTTCAATTTCGCCCGCCCCGGAAGGGACCTGCTGCAGGGCGTCGGGCTGGCCGCTTTGATCGGCATACCATCGCTGGGCCTCTACGCGGCAGGGCGGGCGCTGGGCATCACGACGGCGATCATCCCCAGTGCCCTGAACGCGTACTGGTGGACGGTTCCCGTGCTGATTCTCTCCGCGGTGCGGCACGCGGTCGTCGAGGAAGTCATCGTGGTGGGCTACCTCCTGGACCGGTTCGGGAAGTTCGGCTGGTCCGTGCCGCTGTCAATCTTTGCCAGTTCCATGCTCCGCGGCAGCTACCACCTGTATCAAGGGTTCGGGCCCTTCATTGGCAACGCCATCATGGGCGTGGTGTTCGCCTGGGTCTACACCAAAACCCGACGGGTGATGCCACTGGTCATAGCCCATGCACTGCTGGACATTGTGGCGTTCGTCGGCTTCAGCCTGTTCGGAAAGGCCGTCGGGCTGGGCTAAGCATTGGGTAACTAGGCGTTAAAGTAATTCGGCCGCCATCGGTGGGTGACGTCGTTGGCACCCGCTGATGGCGGCCGAAGCTTGTTGGCAGCGCGCTGCGTCAGATTGTGACGGCGCCCGCTGCAGTTTCAAACGTGACGGACAGGATGCCCGGGGTTCCGTGCGGAGCGACCCAGTTCACGGCGACGTCCTCGAGGGGCCGCTCTACGGGTTCGCCGAGCCATTCGGTAACGCGCTCGGCGGAGCCTGCGATGGTGAGACTGGACATCTTGACGTTGCTGTCATAGGCGTTGGACGGGTGAAGCCCCGGATCGCCTTCCCACTTGAGCATGTACGGAACCTGCGGGTCTGCAATGAGGCCCAGGATTCCGATCTGCTTCCACACGAGTTCACGGCCGTCCGGGAACTTGCGGTTGCCGTTGACGGCGGAACGTCCCAGACGGTCCTCAAACGGGGCGAGGTCGTCCACTTCGACGCACCATCCCATCCAGCCGCCACCGGCAGCGGACCGTGCGCGCACGGCCTGCCCGAACGGAGCTTTATCCGACGCCGGGTGGTCCAGGACCTCCACGACCTCAAGGTACTTGTGCCCGGCGAGCGGGATAATCATGTTCCGGGTTCCGAAACGGGGGTGCACTCCACCCTTCACGGCTTCGACGCCGAGGGCGGACGAAATACGTTCGGTGGTGGCAGCCAGGCCATCGTGTTCACAGGCGTAAGAGACGTGATCCATGCGCATGCCCTCATCTTGGCATCTTGTGACGCGGCTCTCAGCTAAGGGAAGCCTAACCCTCATGGGACGTCCGGGTTTGCGGAAGTTTCGTCGCAAGCTTTGAACGGCTCTGGCTCCCGATGGTGTTGCCGGGAGTCACACAGCCGTCACAATCTTCGCGTGGGCGGCGCCCTCTTTCGTAAACTTGCCCTAGGTCATGAGTGCCAGCAACAGCCCCGGCTTGCTGGCCGGCAACCCTCCTTCCGCGGTGGGGTGCCCCGGGTGAAGACCTGGCCCGCCGGTCAGCTGGCGGCGGGCAAGCGCGTAGAAGAGGTTTACCTATGACGATTTCCGTTACCCGCACAGAAGTTCCGAATGTCGAAGTTACGGATGGCGCTGCGGTTCCCGGTGGCACTGCGGTTACGGACGGCACGGCAGTTAAGGATGGGACAGTCCAGTACGTCAACATCGGCAACCTTGAGCTCGAGGCCGGCGGATTCCTGCCCGACGTCACCCTCGCCTATGAAACCTGGGGGACGCTCAACGAGGACTGCTCGAACGCCATTCTCGTGGAGCACGCCCTGACGGGCAGCACGCACGTTACCCGCGGCACGGACGACGAAGAAGGCTGGTGGGAGCAGCTGGCCGGTCCCGGCGCCCCGGCGGATACGGACAGGTTTTTCGTCGTCTCCATCAACATCGTCGGCGGCTGCTACGGATCCACGGGGCCGTCGTCGGCTGCTCCGGACGGCAGGCCGTGGGGTTCACGCTTCCCGCTGGTCACGCTCCGCGACACCACCGCGGCCGAAGCGCGGCTTGCGGACCAGCTGGGCATCAGCAGCTGGTACGCCGTCCTTGGCGGCTCCATGGGCGGAGCCCGGGCGCTGGAGTGGGCCGTCACCTACCCGGAGCGGGTGCGGCGCTGCGGCGTTATTTCCATCGGCGCCAGCAGCACGGCCGAACAGATCGCCTTCGCACAGGCACAGACGCTGGCGATCCGGCAGGATCCTCACTTCAACGGCGGCGACTACTACGCCGGCCCGGTGCCCGAGGCCGGACTGGCGCTGGCACGGCGGATTGCGCACATCACCTACCGGTCCGCGCAGGAGCTGGATTTCCGGTTTGGCCGGAACGCCCAGGCCAGCGAGGCGCCGTTGCGGGCGGATGCCCTTGCTGCCCGCGGCCGGTACCAGGTGGAAAGCTACCTGGACCACCAGGGGAGCAAGCTCGTGGGGCGCTTCGATGCCAACAGTTACATTGCAATCACCGAAGCGCTGATGAGCCACGACATCTGCCGCGGGCGCGGATCGCTGAAGGAGACTCTGGCGCGGACCACCGCCGACTTCTTTATTGCGGCCGTAAACACAGACCGGCTTTACTTCCCCTCGCAGTCCCGGGAGCTTGCAGACGCACTGCCGGGTGACGTGGACGTCCATGTGATCGAGGCGCCGATCGGCCATGATGGCTTCCTCACCGAGATCGGGCAGCTGGACGCGCAGCTCCGGGGAGTCTTTTTCGCCTGAATCTTGCCTGAATCTTCGCCTGAGCCGACGCTGAGCGGACGCTGCACCCAAGCTGGACAGCTTGGCGCCAGCACCTCCCGAATGTGCATTTATGCAGATGCGTTCTGCACTTTTTGTCGTTGAGCTTGCAGCAATGGCAGACCATACTCGTTGGAACCGGTGATTCGTGGTGCACATCACACACGTCCGCCAAAGTCAGGTCCCAGTGGCGTCGAGGGAGACGCCGAAGGAGTTCACAATGAGTACGGAAAACTCCGCCGCAAGGCGCGTAGAGGAACCCGATGTCAAGGCATCAGGCCTAAAGAAAGTCGTTACGGCCTCCATGGCCGGCACAGTAGTCGAGTGGTATGAGTTCTTCCTCTATGCCTCCGCAGCCACCCTGGTGTTCGGCAAGATGTTCTTCCCCAATTCGGGGACGGAGCTGGACGGGATCATCGCCGCATTCGTCACGTACGCGGTCGGCTTCGTTGCCCGGCCTATCGGCGGCATCGTCTTCGGCCACTTCGGGGACAAGTTCGGCCGGAAGCAGCTGCTCCAGCTGAGCATCATTCTCGTGGGCATTTCCACGTTTGCGATGGGCTGCCTGCCCAGCTTTGCGCAGATCGGCTACTGGGCACCGGCCCTGTTGGTGTTCCTGCGCTTCGTCCAGGGCTTCGCCGTCGGCGGCGAATGGGGCGGCGCAGTGCTCCTCGTGGCAGAGCACAGCCCGAACAAGTCGCGCGGGTTCTGGGCCAGCTGGCCGCAGTCCGCCGTGCCGATGGGCAACCTGCTGGCCACCGGCGTCCTCTTCACCCTTTCCTCCACGCTGTCGTCCGGGGACTTCCTCGGCTGGGGCTGGCGCGTTGCGTTCTGGCTCTCCGCGGTGATCGTCATCATCGGCTACTACATCCGCACCAAGGTCCAGGACGCACCCATCTTCCTGGAGGCCCGCAAGGAAGTCACGGTCGAGAAGAAGGGCTACGGCGTAGCCGAAGTGTTTAAGCGCTACCCGCGCGGCGTCTTCACTGCCATGGGACTGCGGTTCGCGGAGAACATCCTCTACTACCTCGTCGTTACGTTCTCCATCACGTACCTGAAGGTCGTGGTCCAGACCGACACTGCCCGGATCCTGCTCCTGCTGCTCGTGGCCCACTTCATCCACTTCTGCGCCGTGCCGCTCGTGGGCAAGCTCTCCGACTCGCTCGGCCGCCGTCCGGTTTACATGGCCGGAGCGATTCTCGGCGGAACCTGGGGCTTCTTCGCCTTCCCCATGATGGACACCGGCAATGACATGACCATCCTCGCGGCGATCACGATCGGCCTGCTGTTCCACGCCCTGATGTACGCAGGGCAGCCGGCGATCATGGCCGAGATGTTCCCAACCCGGATGCGCTACTCAGGCGTCTCCCTCGGCTACCAGGTGACGTCGATCGTCGCCGGTTCACTGGCGCCGATCATCGCCACGTCGCTGCTGGGCAGTTTCAAGTCCTCCACCCCTGTTGCCCTTTACCTCGCGGCAGCCTGTGTGGTGACCGCCGTCGCGGTGTTCTTCCTCAAGGAAACCCGCGGCGTCTCGCTCCGGGACGTCGACGCCGCCGACGCCCGCGGCACCGCCGACCTCCTGGCGGCTGCCAGGAAGTAAGGGCGGCCATAGCCAGAAACAGCTGCCCGGACCCGCGACTGACGCAGGCCCGGGCAGCTGCGTGTCAGCCATCGATGCAGAAGACAGGAATCACCATGCGAGCAGCCGTCCTTTATTCCACCGTTCCGAGTCCCACCGATTCTTCCGGAACCAGCTACGCAGAAGCGAAGCCGCTCGTGGTGCAGGAACTGGACCGACCGGAACCGCGCGCCGGAGAGCTCGGCGTTGCCATCACCTACTCCAGCCTTTGCCACTCAGACCTGTCGGTGGTGGACGGTTCCAGGGTGAGGCCGCTTCCCATGGCGCTCGGGCATGAGGCCGTGGGCCGCGTCGTGGCCCTGGGAGCAGGCGTAACGGACATTTCCGTGGGGGACCACGTGGTGCTGGTCTTCGTGCCGAGCTGCGGGGATTGCCGGGCCTGCCGCTCGGGGCGCCCCGCACTCTGCCACCGGGCCGCTGAAGCCAACGGTTCCGGCGACCTCCTGCACGGGGAAGCGCTGCTGCGGACGCCGTCGGGGGAGCGGATCAACCACCATCTCGGAGTCTCTGCCTTTGCGGACTACGCAGTGGTGGCCAGGGAATCCGTGGTGGCCATTGACGACGACGTCCCGGACACGGTGGCGGCCATGTTCGGCTGCGCCGCACTCACCGGCATGGGGGCAGTGCTCAACACTGCCGCCGTCAAGGCCGGCCAGTCGGTTGCGGTTTTCGGACTGGGGGCCGTGGGGCTCTCCGCCGTCATGGCGGCGGCCCTCGCGGGCGCCTCGGGGGTGATCGCCATTGACCCTAACACGAGCAAACACCAGCTGGCACTGGAGTGTGGCGCAACGGCAGTGGGCACGCCGGATGATGCGCCGCGGCTGATCGCGGAGGCCACCGGCGACGGGGTGGACGTTGCGATCGAAGCCGTGGGTTCGGCCCGGGTGATTGCGTCCTGCCTGGAGCAGGTGACGAGGGGCGGCGCCGTGGTCTCGGTAGGCCTCCCGCATCCGTCCGCGGAGCTGACAGTCCCGGCCCTTCAGTTCGCGGGCGCAGGCAAGCGGCTGCTGGGCTCCTACATGGGTGACGCCGTGCCCAGGCGCGATATTCCCCTCTATCTGGGCTACTGGCGCGAGGGCCGGCTGCCCGTTGAGCTGCTGCACACGGATACGAAGCCACTGGCCGAGATCAACGAGGGGCTCGACGCCCTGGCCGCCGGAAAAGTGGTGCGGCGGCTGTTCCAGGCCTGACGCCATTCAGCGAGCCAGCAACTCCTGGCGTTCCTGTACTTCCTCCCGGATCGCCGCAATGACGGCCTGCACCCGGCCGGACCGCAGCGATTCGGGGCGCGCCACCGCCCAGATGGGGAGCTGTCGCTGGAAGTCGTGGGGAAGCACCGGCACGAAGTCCGGCTTGCCCGCCACCATGAAATTCGGCAGCAGGCCGATTCCCGCACCAAGGCGCACCGCCTCCACCTGGGCAAAGATGCTGGTGGCCTGGAAGCTGGACTTCGGCATCGGCAACTGCGAGGAGCGGTGTCCCAGCTCTGCCACCTGGAGCGCAGATTCAACGTAGGACACGAAGCCGTGCTGCCCCACGCCGTCGAGCGTTTCAGGCAGGCCGTGCTCGGCGGCGTACGCAGGGCTGGCGTAAAGCCGCAGGAAATAGTTGGTCAGGAAAATTGTCTGAGCATTGCTGACATCGGTCCGGCCGACCACGACTTCGAGGTCCACGCCGGACCGGTTCTGGCTGACCTTACGGGTGGCGCTCAGCATCTCCACATTCAGCAGCGGGTGCCGGCGCTGGAGCCGGACCAGGGCGGGCGTGACGAATTCGGCGCCGAAGCCGTCCGACGTGCTGATCCGCACCAGCCCGGAGAGGGCATTTTCGTCGCGGCCGATGAGGCCGGACAGCGATCCCAGCGTCTCCTCAATGGCTTCGGCAGCGGCCACCGCCGACGCCCCAAGCTCCGTGAGTTCCCAGCCGTGCGGGCTGCGTTCCAGGGTGCGCCCGCCCAGCTGTTTGTCGAGGGCCAGGATCCTGCGGGAAATCGTGGTGTGCGTGGTGCCCAGCGTCTCGGCTACGGCGTTGAACCGGCCCAGGCGGGCCACGGTCAGCAGGATCAGCAGGTCGTCCGGACTCGGAAGCCGCCTCACGTGGTGTGCCTTTCACTCGTATGTGCATCAATGCACATGCCCTCTGTACTTTTTCCCCTTGATTGCACTGTAACAGGGTGTGATGGTGGACACAGGACTTCCGGCTAGGCCGGACACGAAGCAAAGGAGCTTATGCCATGGCAGTAGTCGGTTGGATCGGTCTGGGGAACATGGGCGGTTCCATGTCAGCAAACCTGGCAAAGGCAGGGCACGACGTGCGGGGATTCGACCTGAATCCCGCCGCCGTCGCCGCCGCAGAAGCTGGCGGAGTAAAGCCGGTGAAGAGCATCGCGGACGCCGTGAACGGCGCCGACGTCGTTTTCACCATGCTGCCCAAGGGCGAGCACGCCAAGGCCGTTTACCTCGGCGAGGAGGGCGTCCTGGCGCTCGCCGACGCCCGGACGCTGCTGGTGGACTCCTCGACGATCGACATCGCCTCCGCCCAGGAACTGCACGACGCCGCTGCTGCCGCCGGCTTCCGCTTCGTTGACGCGCCCGTCTCGGGCGGCATGAGCGGGGCCAAGGCGGGAACCCTCACCTTCATGGTGGGCGGCGAAGCGGGCGCCGTGGCTGACGCCACCGGGTACATCGAGCCCATGGCGTCCAACATCATCCCCACCGGAGGTGCCACCACGGGGCAGGCTGCCAAGATCTGCAACAACCTGATGCTCTTCATCAACCTTGCGTCCACGGCCGAGGGTGCCGTGCTGGCAGACCGGCTCGGCCTGGACAAGCAGGTGTTCTGGGACATAGCGTCTGTCTCCTCGGGGGACAGCTGGGCCCTGCGCACCTGGTATCCCGTTCCGGGCGTGGTCTCCACCGCCGCTTCAAACAACGATTTTGCGCCCACGTTCACGACTGAGCTGGCCAACAAGGACATCGGCCTGGCCATCAGCGCCGCCGAGGACACCGGAACGCCCCTCGAAATCGGCAAGCACGTCCAGCAGCTGTTCCAGCAGCTCATCGACGCCGGCGAGTCGGGCAAGGACTGCTCCATGATCATCAAGCTCGTAGACGGCTCGCTGGGGTCCGCCCGGTAGCAGCCGAGTTCAGGAAATCCCACCAGGCCCCTTCGCCGGAACGGCACGTACATTCGCCGTGCCCCGGATCGCCTTGCACTAAGAAAGAGACACCCATGGAAACCATTCCGCATTTCATCAACGGCAGCCGCGTCGGCGATGCCGATCGCTTCGGCCCTGTCTTCAACCCGGCAACGGGGGAGCAGGAGAAAGAGGTTGCCCTCGCCTCCGCCTCCCGGGTCGAGGAAGCCATCGCGGCCGCCAAGGCTGCCCTTCCCGGATGGCGGGCCACCAGCCTGGCCAAGCGCACGAACATCTTCTTCCGGGTCCGCGAAATCCTGACGCAGCGAAAATCAGAACTGGCGGCCATCCTCACCAGCGAACACGGCAAGGTGCTTTCCGATGCCGAAGGCGAGATCTCCCGTGGCCTCGAGAACATCGAGTTCGCCACCGGACTGTCCCACATGCTCAAAGGCGAGCGTTCAGAGCAAGTCTCCAGCGGCGTCGACGTTCACTCCGTCCGCCAGCCTGTCGGCGTAGTGGCATGCATCACTCCCTTCAACTTTCCGGCGATGGTGCCGCTGTGGATGATCGGCAGCGCGCTGGCCTGCGGCAATACCGTGCTGCTGAAGCCCAGCGAGAAGGACCCGTCCTCGGCCGTGTTCATCGCTGAGGTCTTCGCCGAGGCCGGGCTGCCGGCGGGCGTGCTGAACGTGGTCCACGGTGACAAGGAAGCGGTGGACGTCCTGCTTGAACACCCGGATGTGAAGGCTGTCAGCTTCGTGGGATCCACGCCTATCGCGCAGTCCATCTACAAGCGCGCGGCCGATCACGGCAAGCGCGTCCAGGCCCTCGGCGGAGCCAAGAACCACATGGTGGTCCTGCCCGACGCCGACCTCGACATGGCGGCCGACGCAGCGATCTCCGCGGCTTACGGATCCGCCGGTGAACGCTGCATGGCGGTCAGCGTGCTGGTGGCCGTCGGGAACATCGCCGATGACCTCGTGGCCGCAATCACCAGCCGCATGGCCACACTGAAGATCGGTCCCGGCACCGACCCGTCATCGCAGATGGGGCCGCTGATCACCGCGGAACACCGTGACAAGGTCGCCTCCTACGTGGCCGGCGCCGAAAACGAAGGTGCCACGGTCGTCGTCGACGGCCGCTCGCAGCAGTTCGATTCGAACGGCTTCTTTATCGGCGTCAGCCTCGTGGATCACGTGAAGCCCGGAATGAAGGTCTACGACGACGAAATCTTCGGCCCGGTCCTGTCGGTTGTGCGCGTTGATACCTACAACGACGCCGTCCGGCTGGTCAACGAGAACGAGTTCGGCAACGGCGTTGCCATCTTCACCCGCGATGGGGGCGCCGCGCGGCAGTTCGAGTTCGACGTCGAAGTCGGCATGGTGGGCGTCAACGTGCCGATCCCGGTACCCGTGGGGACCTTCTCCTTCGGCGGCTGGAAGAACTCCCTGTTCGGCGACACCCACATGTACGGGCCGGACAGCATCCGCTTCTACACGCGGGGCAAAGTGGTCACCACCCGGTGGCCGGACCCGTCCACGTCCGTCATCGACCTCGGATTCCCGCAGGTCGACTAAACGGACAACCGGTCGTCAGGCAGTCCAAGCCTCTGGCCTGCAGACAGCCCGTGCCCCGCCGCCAAAAGCAGCGGGGCACGGGCTGTTTCAGGTTCCTGCGAGGCTGCTCCACTGATCCAGTTCCGCCAGATTGGGTGCTTGGAACCGCTGCGAGGCCGACGGCGGCGGAGGAGTGCCGGGGGCGGCCGCCTCCCGCAGTGGATTGGGTTGCGGCCGCCGGTCAATGTCCGGGCCACAACGCGCAGACGCGACGTTAAATGTCGGTGGTGCCTGGAAGACTCAGTTCATGGATGCAGAGTCTTTCTACGGTCGAGGATCGGGTGCCTAAAATGGCTTCCAGGGCCGCGGGTGCTGTGACGGTCACCGAGGTGGCTGGCTTGCTCGCTGCTGTCCGCCCGAGGGCCGACAGCGCTGGGCTGATCGACCAGCTGCGAGGACTGGAGGACCTGAAGTCCGCCGCGGCCGCGTTGCAGGCGCGCATGACTGTGGCCTTCGATCTGCAGCAGCGCCGCGCCCAGGCCCGGGCCGGTGTTCCGGCGGCGGAACTGGGCAAGGGCGTCGCCGCGCAGATCGCCCTGGCCCGGCGGGAGTCCCCGGCCCGGGGTGGGCGGCTCCTGGGCCTGGCGAAGGCCCTCGCCACCGAAATGCCGCACACCCTCGCGGCCCTTGAGGCCGGTCAGCTAAACGAGTGGCGCGCGACGCTGCTGGTGAAGGAAACGGCGTGCCTGTCCGCCGTGGATCGCTGCGCCGTCGACGAGGAACTGGCGGCCGACGCCGGGACGCTGAGCGGTGCCGGTGACCGGGCCATCATCGCCGCGGCGCGTGCCGTGGCCTACCGGCGGGATCCGCGTTCCGTCACGGAGCGGGCCGGCCACGCCGCCGCGGAACGGCACGTTAGCCTCCGCCCGGCCCCGGACACCATGGCGCTCCTGACCGCCCTGCTCCCGGTCACCGCAGGGGTCGCGGTCCATGCCGCCCTGACCCGGCACGCGGACTCCCTGCGCTCGGCCGGGGATCCCCGCTCCCGCGGACAGATCACGGCCGATGGCCTGGTCGAAAGGATCACCGGCACCCCCGGCGGGATCACCGGGATCGAGATCCAGCTCATCATGACTGACCGCACCCTCTTCCAGGGCGACTCCGAACCGGCCCGCCTCCCCGGCTACGGTGTGGTCCCGGCAGGCTGGGCCAGGAGTGCCGTCACGCCAGCACGCGCAGGCGTCAGCGGCAACGGCGATGCCGGCGCCGCCTTCGCAGAGCCGGCCCCGGGGAATGCCGCCGTTAACGTCTGGCTGCGCCGGCTCTACACCGCACCGGGCAGCGGAGAGCTCGTCGCGATGGACTCCCGCGCCAGGCTCTTCCCCGCCGGGCTGCGGCGCTTCCTCCAGGCCCGGGATGAGACCTGCCGCACGCCCTACTGCGACGCCCCGATCCGCCGCCACGACCACATCATCCCCTGGCACCGCGGCGGCACCACCACGCACGGGAATGGTGCAGGGCTCTGCGAGGCCTGCAACCAAACCAAAGAAACCCCCGGCTGGACAGCGAAGCCCCGCTCCGGGCCCGTTGGCACGGGCCGGCTTAGGCACACCCTCGAGATCCGGACCCCGACCGGCCACACTTATCACTCGACCGCACCACCACCGCCCGGAACGCGCCAACCCGGCGTTACGTTGACAGGTACTACGTTGATGGGCATTAGGTTGACAGGCACTGGGTTCTCAAACCGGCGTCAACGCCGCGAACTCCTCCGGCGCGCCAAGACGCTCAAACGCGCCAGTCGCAATGGCGCATTGGCGGCGTAAAGCCGCTCCCAATCGTAAAGACGCCCCCACCATGGGGGCGTCCACGAATTACCTCATCACTCGTCGGCAACCCTCATGGCCGAAGGCGGTGGCGTCGCCGGATAAGTTCGGATGAAGCCGGGCGCCAGTTGCCCGGGCCTAACCGTTCATGATGTCGTTGCGCCGGGTCATGTACTCCTCCATGGAGATTTCTCCGTTGCTGTACTGCTGGTCGAGTTCGGCCAGCTTGCGCGCGCGGAAGCCCTGCGGGGCCGACGGCGGCGGGGGCATCGAGGGGGCAGCTCCGTGCTGTGGCTGCGGGTGTTGCGACCGGGGAGGGCTGGCATTGAATTCCRGGCTGTCCTCGTAGGGGACCTGTCCCTGATAACCCTGACCCTGGTAGCCCGGGCCCATGGATCCAGGCTGGCTCGGGCCAGCGCCGGGATACTGGGAGTTCGGGTACTGGGGGCTCGGGTACGGCTGCCCCGGGTATGGCTGGTCCAGCGGGGGAAGCTGCTGCTGGCCTCCGCCCGGGGGAAGGCCAAAGCCGCCGCTGAGGTAGTCCTGCTGGGTGTAGCCGTCCCGCGGCTGGTTGTTCGGCCGGCCCTGGTAGGAACCCGGGAACTGGTCCGGATACTGTCCGGAGAAATTCTGGCCTTGGTTCCGCCTCTGGACGGACCTCCGGTACATGCGCATTCCCATGGGGATGAGGAACGACAAAACAATGATCCAGAAAAACATGTTGTTCACGGTGCTGGGCCTCTCATGAGTGTCAATCCAGCTTAGTCCCCGGATCAAGGAGTGAGCCGGACAAGGAGCGGAGGCCGCCGGGTCACGAGACGCTACGCAGTGCTGTCCGTGCAAGCCCCGTGCCGTCCGTTCAGATGCGGGTCGTCGGCATTCCGAGGAACCCGCTATACCTTTCCACGGCCTGGGCCACCGCCGCCGCTGTTCCCTGGCCGTGCGTGGCCGCCTCCGATGCACCTCCGGCCGAAGGGCCGCTGGAAACGGCCATCCGGACGTCGAGTTCGCAACGCTGGTCGGGCGAAGCGGGCCGTACAAAGGTGTGCCGCCACGAGCCAGCCATCGCGCCGTCCAGCAGAACCACATGCATGGGAGTGTCATCCACCGGAAGGGCTGGGGCGACTCCGCCGAGGTAACCACGGGAGGCCGAGTACCCCATGATGTATTCGTCATAGCATTGGACCAGGTCGATGCGCGGGGAATGGTTGACAACGCCGTTACCGGCGCCGGCATCGCCGCGGGGGAAATCTTCCGGGCCGCGATAAAATACGACGCCGTCAATCACCGCGGTCTCCAAAGCCGCCGGATCGTCCGCCAGGACAAGCGACAGCCCCTGCCATACATCCGCCATCGTCTGCCCGGACCAGTCTGCGCAGTCCTTGACTGTGGCGGGTCCGCGGCTCCGGAAGTACCGCATTGCCAGGGCAGCGAGGGACTGTTCCCTTGGCGCCGCCGTCGCCTGTTTGGACGCCGCCGCTGTGACACGTTCGTCGAATGCCGCATACGTCTGCCGGAGCGCGCCGCCGGCACCCCGCACAGGTGTGCCGCTCACGAGCACGCCGCTGATCTCGGCGTGCATGATGAGGTACGCCAGGACGAGTCCCTTCGCGGGGAACCCCGCGCGCTGCAGTTCCGCCGCCAGCTGCTCCCGTGTGCGGTGCCGGGCGCCTGCGACCGCCGCCGCAAGTATTTCTCCGCTTCTTCCGGCCGTGGCCGCATCAATCCCGGTCCGTCGGTACATGCCGCCGTTGGCCTGGTGCAGGCGCGGTGCGGACAGGGCCCGGAGCCAGGGCAGATCATCGCGGTGCACAAAATGCCACGTGGGCCGGAGGATATGCGTCCGCAGGATCCGCCCGTCAGCGACGGCCCGCTCCACGTCGTCCGCCGTAGCGCCGGGCGTCCGCTGGGCAAGCGACCAGCGGGCATACGAAAACTCCTGCGCCTGAACGGCCAGCAGGTTTTTCAGGGCGTCCTCAGGCGAGGCCGCCAACGGGGCGCGGAGCTGCTGGCTTGCGAGCCTGATCCGGACGACGTCGTCCGGGCTAAGTCCGGGGTCGCTTCCTGCGGTGCCCGTCGTCATGCCGCATGGCCGTACGCGGCGTCGCGGCGGCTACCGGCGCACAGCATCTTCGGACCCGAGCGGACCTTCGCCGGAGCCCAGCGGGACACCCGGGCCGAAGACGGGTCCCGGCGTCGGGCGTTTGGGGGTGATGCCATCACCGGAGGAGCGGTGGCGCAGCCGGCGGACCACCCACGGCACGAAGTACTCCCGCGCCCAGACCAGGTCGCCGGTGCGGGCTTCGCGCCAGCTGCGCGGCGGCAGCGGTTTGGGCGACAGGGGTTCCAGGCTGTGCTGTACGTTCAGCGCATCGAGCACCATGGCAGCAATCGTGTGGTGGCCCAGCGGGGAGAAGTGCAGGCGGTCCTCGTTCCACATCTGCGGATCCTTCAGCTGCCTGAGCGACCACATGTCGGCGATGATGGCATCATGCCGGGCGGCGATGGTCCGGAGATTCTCGTTGTAGATGGCCACCTTGCTGCGTACCCGGCCCAGCACCGAGGACCCGGTATCCGGGCCGTTGAACAGGACCACCGTTGCACCGCTCATCCCCAGGATCTGCACCACGGGGTCGAGCTTTTCGGCCAGGGCGTCAGGGTCCCCGCCGGGGCGGATGAGATCGTTTCCTCCTCCTGAAAGGGTCACGAGGTCAGGTTTCAGGGCCACGCACGGGGCAAGCTGCTGGTCGATGATCTGCTGAAGCAGCCGGCCGCGCACGGCCAGGTTGGCGTAGGCGAAGTCGTCATGGCCGCGTCCCAGTTCCTCTGCCACGCGGTCGGCCCAGCCGCGGTAGCCGCCCGGGCTGCTCGGTTCGGGGTCGCCGATTCCCTCCGTAAACGAGTCGCCCATTGCGACGTAACGGCTCCATGGGTGGCGGCCTGACGGGCCTTGGGGACTCTGCATCGATTCCGTTCCGCTCACCTTCACATCCTGCACCGTCCCTGCCAAGCTACGCCACTGTAGGTAGCCACCGACGGGTAACTGTAAGAATGGACCCATGACTTTAGCCGACTCATTTCCTGCCCCCGTCGTTTTGTGGTCCAAGCCGGAGGAAGCCCGGGCCGGCAAGCCCCTGCTGGTCCTGCTGCACGGCTACGGAGCAAACGAACAGGATCTCCTCAGCCTGGCGGACATGCTCCCGGACGACTTCGCAGTGGCGTCCGTCCGCGCCCCCATTGCCATGGGCCCCGGCTTTTCCTGGTTCCCTTTGACCGGCTCGATCGAATACTCCGTCGATGCGGTCAAGGCTGCCTCCGGCTATATTCTTGACTGGATCGACGCCGTCAAGGCCAACCATCCGTCCGTCACGCTCCTCGGGTTCTCCATGGGCATGGCCATGGCCACCACCCTGCTTCGGCAGCGCCCCGCCGACTTTGCCGCCGTCGTCGGGCTCTCAGGTTTTGTTGTGGATGCGGGCGCCGACGGAGAGTTCCGGGACGCCGAGCTGGACGGCACTGTGCCCCTGTTCTGGGGCCGGGACCAGCAGGATCCCGTCATCACGCCGGACAAGATCGAGTACACGATGGGCTGGGTCCGCAGCCATGTGAAGCTGACCAAGGTCCTGTACACCGGAATGTGGCACGGGATCAACGCCCAGGAAATCGGCCACGTGTCAGAGTTCCTCACGCACGAGGTCCTGAGCAAGTAGCCGTTGGCGGCTAAAGTTCTGGCGTCCCCGGGATTATGCGCCGGCCGCGCTGATCCGGACGGTGCGGTTGTTGACCGTGACAGTGTCACCGTGATGGAGCTGCCGGCCGCGCCTGTCGTCGATTTCGCCGTTGACCTTGACCAGGCCGTTCTTGATCAGCTCAGTGGCCTCGACGCCGTCCTCCACGAGGTTCGCGAGTTTCAGGAGCTGACCGAGGCGGATCATGTCGTCGCGGATGGGGATGTCTTCGATTTCCTGGTTGCTCATACAAGCAATAATGCCCGAACTAAGGTGAACCCAATGACCCACGCACCGCGGCTGCCCCTTGCCGCAGGCCTTCTGATGGCCGTGGCCGCCGGCCTCGCCATCCCCGTCCAGGGGCGGATCAACGGTGCCCTCGGCGCCCGCCTCGGAGACGGAATCGCCGCCGCCGTGGTCAGTTTCAGCACCGGACTGGTGCTGATGATCCTCGTCTCGCTGGTCCTGCCCCGGGGGCGGGCCGGCCTTGCCCGGATCCTGCCCGCCGTGCGGGAGCGGCACTTCCCGCCTTACTACGTCCTTGCCGGCGGCATCGGCGCGTTCTTCGTCTTCGCCCAGTCCTTCACGATCGGGCTGCTCGGGGTCGCCCTGTTCACCGTGTCCACCGTCACGGGCCAGACGCTCAGCGGGCTGCTCGTGGACAGGCTCGGAATTGGTCCCGGCGGCAAGAAAGCGGTGACGGGCATCCGCGTGATCGGCTGCATCCTCACCATCGCTGCAGTGGCCTGGGCAGTGTCGCCCCGCTTCGGGGCAGGCGCCCCCTCCGGCGGAACCTCCGGCGGAGACCCCGCCCAGCTCATCCTGCCGGTGATTCTTCCCGTCCTGGCCGGGTTCCTCATGAGCTTCCAACAGGCGATGAACGGCACCGCCACCATGCACTACGGCACCCCGATCGCCGCCACCCTGGTGAATTTCGTTGCCGGCACCACCGTGTTGTGGGTCGCCTGGCTGATCAAAGTGGCCGTCGCCGGTGCTGGCAACCCGCTGCCGGCCGAGTGGTGGTACTACCTCGGCGGCCCGATGGGCTGCGTGTTCATCGGCATCGGAGCCCTGCTGGTGCGCAGCCTCGGTGTGCTGGTGACCGGGCTCGGCATGATCGCGGGCCAACTCCTGGGCTCGTTGGGGCTGGACCTCCTGGTTCCGTCGCCCGGCACAGTGGTGGAGGTTCCCACGGTGCTCGGCACCCTGCTGACCCTCGGAGCCATCGTCGTCGCCACGCTTCCGTGGCCGCGGGGAGCGTTCCGGAGGTAGCGCCCGGTAGGCTAGGACACGCAGCTTCCTGCACCGTTTTCCCCTTCGCATACCCCCGCCCGGCAACCAGCCGGAGTTCCGGGGCAAGACACCGCGGACCGCACCCAGCGGCCCTGTAGAAATTGGAGTTCCCATGGCAGCAAAATCCGTCCTCGACCAGGTCATTTCCCTTTCCAAGCGGAGAGGCTTCGTTTTCCAGGCCGGCGAGATCTACGGAGGCTCCCGTTCCGCCTGGGACTACGGCCCCCTCGGTGCAGAGCTGAAGGAGAACATCAAACGCCAGTGGTGGCAGTCCGTGGTACGCGGCCGCGAAGACGTTGTCGGCCTTGACTCCTCGGTGATCCTGCCCCGCCAGGTATGGGAAGCTTCCGGCCACGTCGATGTCTTTTCCGACCCGCTGGTGGAATGCCTTTCGTGCCACAAGCGCTACCGCGCGGACCACCTCGAGGAAGAATACGAGGAAAAGAAGGGCCGCCCAGCCGAAAACGGCCTCAAGGACATCGCCTGTGCCAACTGCGGCACCCGCGGCGAATGGACCGAACCGCAGGAATTTTCCGGCCTCCTGAAGACCTTCCTGGGCCCAGTTGCCAGCGAGGAGGGCCTGCATTACCTGCGCCCGGAGACCGCCCAAGGCATCTTCGTGAACTTCAACAACGTGCTCACCACGTCCCGGAAGAAGCCGCCGTTCGGCATCGGCCAGATCGGCAAGTCCTTCCGCAACGAGATCACGCCAGGAAACTTCATCTTCCGCACCCGCGAGTTCGAACAGATGGAAATGGAATTCTTCGTCGAGCCCGGCACCGACGAGGAATGGCACGAGTACTGGATGAAGGAACGCATGGCCTGGTACACCGGCCTGGGCATCCGTGAAGAGAACCTCCGCTTCTTCGTGCACCCGCAGGACAAGCTCAGCCACTACTCCAAGGGCACCACGGACATCGAATACCGCTTCGGCTTCCAGGGCTCCGAGTGGGGCGAGCTCGAGGGCATCGCCAACCGCACGGACTTCGACCTGTCCACCCATGCCAAGGCCTCGGGCACCGACCTGAGCTACTTCAACCAGGCCACGAACGAGCGCTACACCCCGTACGTCATCGAGCCGGCCGCCGGCCTGACCCGTTCCTTTATGGCCTTCCTGGTGGACGCCTACACGGAGGATGAGGCCCCCAACGCCAAGGGCGGAGTGGATGTGCGCACCGTGCTGAAGCTTGACCCGCGGCTGGCGCCGGTCAAGGCCGCCGTCCTTCCGCTGAGCCGCAACGAGGACCTGTCCCCGAAAGCCAAGGACCTCGGTACCCAGCTCCGCAAGAACTGGAACATCGACTTCGACGATGCCGGTGCGATCGGCCGCCGCTACCGCCGCCAGGACGAGATCGGAACCCCGTTCTGCATCACCGTGGACTTCGACACGCTGGATGACCAGGCTGTCACCATCCGTGAGCGCGACACCATGAGCCAGGAGCGCGTCTCCCTGGACAAGGTGGAGGGCTACCTGGCCGCACGGCTGATCGGCGCTTAACCGTGGCAATCCAATACCGCGAATGGCGCGAGGGCGACGACCTCGTGCTCCTGCAAATCTGGGGCGACCCGGAAACTGTCCAGGCCGGACAGTTCCGGGGGACGCTGGCGCCGTCGAGCAACGCACCCTGGCGGCGCTGCATCGTGGCCGAGGACGTCGTTGACGGCGTCGGCATCCCGGTTGCGGCCGGGGTGGTCCACGAGGCGACACTGCATCCGGAACGCCTGTGGGCGTACATTGAGGTGGCCCGGGACCACCGCCGCTCCGGCATTGGTTCCACGCTGCTCATGATGCTGCGCCGCGAAACCGAAGCATCGCCGTCGGGGGTTACCCGGCTGAGGTGCAAGGTGGAGCCGGGGACACCCGGTGCAGCGTTCGCCGAGGCGGCGGGGCTCGCTCCGATCCAGCGTTCGCAGCTCGTGGTGGTGGAGCCGGCGGCCCTGAAGCTTCCGGTCTTCGGGGACGGCTCGGAGGAAGCCGCAGCGGACCGGGTGGAGGACCTGGCTACGGGCTCGGTGGAACTGTCCGACGTTGTGGGCCGGTACTACACGTCCGTCCATGACTGGGACAGCCCAGGCCAGCTGAGCATCCCCACGGTCCAGCGGCTGTTCCTCGATGAGCTCAGCGGCGCCCACGGGGCGATCGTACTGCGCGCACCGAAGGCCAGCGCCTTCGGCCAGGGTGTGCCGCCGTCGAAGAAAGGCAGGTTGCAGGCCTTCGCCGTCAGTTACGCCCAGCTCAGCCCCGAACAGGGAGAGTCGGACCATCCCTCCGACGTGTTCCTCGGCCACGAACCGGAGATGGACGCAGATCAGGCGCAGGCCGCGGTCCGTGACCTGCTGGCGCTCATTGCGTACCAGCACCCGGTCCTCATGGAACTGGACGATTCGATGACAGCGCTCCGCGCCGTCGTCGAACCCCTGATGGAAGCCGGCAGGGCCCGCCGCCAGGGTTCCGAGACGTTCGTCGTCTCCGACTAGTCCGGACCACGGCGGCGGCCCCTGGCCAGGTCCTGGGCGTCCATCATTTGGCGTTCAGTCTCGGAGGGGGCGCCGCCGCCGAGGTCGGCGGGCATCCACCAGTCGCCCGGTCTCGGGACGACCGGGAAGCTGTCGATGCACGTGTCGATCCCGTTCTGCAGCGTTTCCCGGAGCTTCGCGGTTTCGGCCTCGGCATCGATGTCCGCCGCAAGGTTCACCGGCAGGCCAATGTGGATACGGACCGGTGCCCGCCAGGCTCGTCGTGCCGAGAATCCGTGGCCGCGCGTCAGCAGCCGGTGCGCGCCCCAGATGGACACGGGGGGATCACCGGTACGCCGGCCTCGGCTGCCATCCGCACAGCACCGGTCTTGCACTCGCGCACCTTGAAGCTGCGGCTGACTCCGGCCTCCGGAAACACGGCGAGGTATTCCCCGGCACGGAGTCGGGCCACGGCGGCATCGTAGGCAGCCGAACCGGCGCCGTAGCCCACCACCACGTGCCCGGTGGCGATGATGGCCGGACCGGCGAGCCAGTGGTCCGCCGCGCCCTGGTGGATGAGGAAGCGGAGCTGAGCGCGGGCGTGCTTCCAGACCACCAGTTCGGCCGCGGCAAAGTCCACGTAGCCAAAGTGCGTGACGGCAATGACTGCCCCGCGGCCGGGCTGTACCAGGCGTGATGCCCCGTTCCGTGGATCAGGGGCGGGCAGGTTCTCCCCGCCCGTGACCGTGACCCGGACCCGGAACAGCCACCGCAGGAAGAGGCCCGTGCGGACGAACAGCCGGTAGAAGCGGTCGTTCGGTTTGGGTGTCCACGTCACGGCTGTGTCCTGTTGCGCGTCTGGCGAGGGGGCCACGGGATGAAGCCGCTTGTCGACTTCACATACTCGCGGTAACCGGGGCGCCCGGACATGGATTTCTCCGTGAGCGGCTTCCCGGTCTTGCCGGCCAGCATCCAGATCATGAGCGCAGGGGAGAGGACCGTGAGGACCCCGGGCCAGGAATCCGCCGCGACCAGGAAGAGGCCCGCCCAGACGGCGGCGTCGCCGAAGTAGTTCGGATGCCTGGTATACCGCCACAGCCCGGTGTCCAGGACGGTCCCCCTGCGGGACGGATCCTTCTTGAACTGCGCCAGCTGCCAGTCGCCCACGGTCTCGAAGCCGAACCCGGTGACCCAGAGCAGGGCGCCGGCCAGGGACAGCCACCCCAGGGCACCGGCAGCGAACATGCCCGCCTGGACGGTCAATGAGACGAAGAACATCACCAGGCCCTGCGGGAGGTAGACGCGGCGGAGGGCATAGGCATTCCGGGAGCCTGCCGCGTCGTCGAGCATCGCAGCATAGCGGGGATCTTCATGACCGCCGCGGGCCCGCAAGCCGATATGCACGCCGAGCCGGAGCCCCCAGACCGCGGTCAGGGCGAGCAGCAGCAGGCGACGTCCGCTGTCACCCACTCCGGCCGACAGCACGAAGGAGACCGCCGCCACGGCCACGAAGCCCGGACCCCACGCCACATCCATGACGGAGTGCCTGCGCTGGGCAGTGGCCACGGCGAACGTCACGGCCAGTACCAGCACGACGGCGAGCGCAGTCCACGGCAGGCTGGCCAGGAAGCTGTCAAGCGGGAACGGGGTCACAGCACTTCCGGAATAGCTTGGGCGGACGGCGGGAGCAGCCGCTCCAGCGCCGCTGCAGGGGCCGGCAGGCGGCCGGCGTGGGTGCCGGTTTTCTCGATGAAGGCCGTCATCAGGAAGCCGGTGGCCAGGGTGTGCCAGAGGCGCACGCGCCGGAACATGAAGTGCCCGGCGCGCCTGAGCGAGACGTACCGGAGAACCTCGGCGTCCGGTGCCGCCCGCCGCGCAAACCGCAGGGACGCCGTCGGGCTCGTCCAGCGGTCCCGATCGCCGTGGACGATGAGCACCTTCCGCCCGGCCACCGGAGTCGCAGGAGTTGCGTCGTTGAGCCAGGGGGCGAGTGCCACCACGGCATCCACCTGTTCCTCGTCGGCCGCGCAAATGGCGGTCAGGCCACCCATGGAGTGCCCCAGCAGGTAGACCGGCACGCCCGGGTGCTGGTCGCGGATCTTGGCCATGGCCCAGCGGGCATCCTTCAACGGCGACATGTCCTCGCCATTCCAGCCGCGCACGCTGTTCCGCAGTATCCACACCGCAAGGCCATGTTTGCTGCCCGCCCGGTGCAGGTGCCGCGCGAACGGCACCATCCTCGCGGGGCTCAGGTGCCGGGCCTGGACAGGTTCGAACGAATGCGAACGGCCGCCGTGGAGGACCAGCGCCACCCCGCGGGTGACGCCGGCCGGATTCAGGACGGTCAGCACAGCTTCCGACGGCGGTGCCTCCCGTCGTGCGTCAGCCGGCGGCTGAGCTTGCGGCGACTCAGTTTGCGGTGGCGTGGCGTCTTGCGACGGCGCCCCCTCGGGATTGGCAGTGCTGCGGTGGCTCACTCCGGCATCCTCCGACTTTCTGGCGTCCATTTATCAACCCTATGGCGACCGCCGTAGAGTTCAAGCATGAGGTCTAACTGCTGATGGGTTCCGGTCACTCCCACGGTCATACGGGTCATTCGGAGCCGACGGTCCAGGCGATTGCCGCCCGCAGGAAGGCAAACCGGATTCTGGCCGCCGTGCTGATTCCCCTGACCCTGCTGACACTGGCGGCCATGGCGGCGCTCTGGCCGTCCGGCAGCAAGGAAGGCCTGACGCTGGCGAGCCCGTACACGGCGGCACCCGGCGTCACCTTTGATACCGGCCGGATCCAGCGCGTCGTCATTGAAGACTGCACGGGCGGGACAAGCCAAAACCCGCAGCAGGGCGGCCAGGCCGGGGGCGGATCCCAGTGCACCTTCGCCTTCACCGAGCCGGACAAGGGCGGCAGCCCCGTCAAAGTGGTGATCAACCCGGACGTCGCCAAATCGCACGGCGTGGACGTGGGGGACAACATCCGCTACCTGAACCTCAGCAACGCTCAGGGCGCCGCGGCCGGCGACGCACCGGCCGCCCAGGGGTCCCCGGCCTACATCTTCGTGGACTTCGTCCGGACCATGCCCATCATTCTGCTGGCCGTTCTGTACGCCGTGGTGGTCGTGACCGTGGCACGCTGGCGCGGGTTGCGTGCCCTGATTGGCCTCGTCGGAGCCTACTTTGTGCTGGTGAGCTTCATGCTTCCCGGTCTTGTGGAGGGAAAGCCGCCGCTGCTGCTGGCCGTGGTGGGCTCCACGGTGATCATGATCGGGGTGCTGTACTTCGCGCACGGTTTCTCGGCGCGGACCTCGACCGCGCTGCTGGGCACCATGTTCGGCCTGGGCATCACGGCACTACTGGCAGCCTGGGCAACAGACGCCGCGAACCTCGCGGGCGTGGGAAGCCACGACGCCGCCACCCTGGCGAACATCTCGGGCAACATCTCCATTTCAGGCATCATCTTGTGTGGACTCATCATTTCCGGGCTGGGCGTCCTCAACGACGTCACCATCACGCAGTCATCCGCGGTCTGGGAGCTGTACGAACTCGCCCCCGCCACCAGCGCCCGCAAGCTGTTCACCTCAGCCATGCGGATCGGCCGGGACCACATCGCCTCCACCGTGTACACGATTGCCTTCGCCTATGCCGGCGCAGCCCTGCCCACGCTCATCATCGTGATGCTCTACGACCGGCCGCTGGGGGAGGCGCTTACCAGCGCCGAACTGTCCGAGGAAGTCATCCGCACGCTCGTGGGATCGATCGGCCTCGTCCTGGCGATTCCGGTCACCACCCTGATCGCCGTGCTCGTGGTCAAAGCCACCGGCATCCGGACCGGCGGCCAGGGCTCAATAACGCCCGACGACGTCGACGACACCGGTGCGCTCGCGGCCGCAGCAGCCGTGGCCGGCAGCGAACGTCCGACGGCGGTTGCCTCCGGCGCCGCACCCCTCGCGGAGACACGGCGCGGCCGCCGCGAAGCCCAGCAGCTGAGGGCCGGAGAATAGCACTTGTGCCCGATTTGCCCGTCTTTGAGACAATGGACGGGTGACTGTAGTAGCAACGCCTCCCGCCCCCAAGCTGGAACTCCCGCCCCTGGAGCTCGGGCCGATCACGGTGGACACCCCCGTGATCCTGGCCCCGATGGCCGGCATCACCAACTCTGCCTTCCGCAGGCTCTGCCGTGAATACGGCGGCGGACTGTACGTGGCGGAGATGGTCACCTCCCGCGCCCTCGTGGAGCGCACGCCGGAATCGCTGCGCATCATTTCCCACGACGACGACGAGAAGGTCCGCTCCGTCCAGCTCTACGGCGTGGACCCCGTCACCGTGGGCCAGGCCGTGCGCATGCTGGTTGACGAGGACCGTGCGGACCACATCGACCTCAACTTCGGCTGCCCGGTCCCCAAGGTCACCCGGCGCGGCGGCGGCTCGGCCCTGCCGTGGAAGATCGATCTCTTCACCTCCATCGTGCAGACGGCGGTCAGGGAAGCGTCCAAGGGCGGCATCCCGCTGACCATCAAGATGCGCAAGGGCATTGACGAGGACCACCTGACGTACCTCGACGCCGGCCGCATCGCCCGCGATTCCGGAGTGGCCGCCGTCGCCCTCCACGGCCGCACTGCCGCGCAGTTCTATTCCGGCCAGGCCGACTGGTCCGCCATCGCCCGCCTGCGCGAGGCCCTCCCGGACATCCCCGTCCTGGGCAACGGCGACATCTGGTCCGCCGAGGACGCGGTGCGCATGGTCCGCGAAACAGGCGTGGACGGCGTGGTGGTCGGCCGCGGCTGCCAGGGCCGCCCCTGGCTCTTCGGGGACCTGCAGGCGGCCTTCGAAGGCAGCGACCAGCGCCACCGCCCCGGCCTGCGGCAGGTGGCGGAAGGCGTCTACCGCCATGCCGAGCTCATGGTCGAAACCTTCGGCAACGACGAATACAAGGCCCTGCGCGAAATCCGCAAGCACATGGCCTGGTATTTCAAGGGCTATGTGGTGGGCAGCGAACTGCGCACCCGGCTGGCCATGGTGACCACCCTCGAAGTGCTCCGCGCCACTCTGGATGAGCTGGACATGGATTCCCCGTACCCGGGCATCGACGCCGAGGGCCCGCGCGGCCGCGCCGGCTCGCCCAAACAGCCGGCCCTGCCCAAGGACTGGCTGCTGAGCCGGCAGATGGACGCGGACCAGACCCGCGACATTGCCGCCGCGGAACTGGATGTGTCCGGTGGGTGAAAGCCAGGTGGCCGAAAGCCAGATTGCCGGGAGCCCGATGACCCAGGCCCGCCGGCCGCCCCAGTTCCTGCCCGGCTACGAAGCCTTCGATTCCGCCCGCTGGGTGGAGGAACCGCCCAAGAGCACCTACCGTTCGGACTTCGAGCGGGACCGTGCCCGGGTGCTGCACTCCTCGGCGCTGCGCCGGCTCGGTGCAAAGACCCAGGTGGTGGCGCCGGACACGGATGACTTTGTCCGCACGCGCCTGACCCACAGTCTCGAGGTGGCGCAGGTGGGCCGTGAACTGGGACGTGCCCTGGGCTGCGATCCCGACGTGGTGGACACCGCGTGCCTCAGCCATGACCTCGGACACCCGCCGTTCGGCCACAACGGCGAGTCAGCACTCAACGAGATGGCCCACGCGATCGGCGGCTTCGAAGGCAACGCCCAGACCCTCCGGCTGCTGACCAGGCTGGAGCCCAAGGTCCTGGACCTGCAGGGCAGGCCGGCAGGCTTGAACCTTACCCGGGCAAGCCTGGACGCTGCGGCAAAGTACCCGTGGTCTGCCCTGGACGCGCCCGTGATCCATGGGCAGCGGACCAGCAAGTTCGGCGCCTACGAGGACGACCTGCCCATCTTCAACTGGATCCGGCAAGGTGCGCCCGGGCGGCGGTCCTGCCTGGAAGCCCAGGTCATGGACCTTGCGGACGATATTTCCTACTCGGTGCACGACGTCGAGGACGCCATCGTGGCGGGCCACTTCCAGCTGCGCTGGATGGACAACCCGGACCACCGGGCCCGCGTGGTGGGCTACGCCAAGCAGTGGTACCTGCCGCACAACGATCCCGCGGCGATCGACGCCGCCCTCGCCAGGCTCGAGGCCACGGACGTCTGGGTGCGCGAGGCCGACGGCAGCCGCAAGTCCATGGCGGCCCTGAAGGATATGACCAGCCAGCTCATCGGACGGTTCTGCCAGAGCGCGCTGGAGACCACCCGCGCCGTTTACGGGCCGGAACACCTGACCCGCTACAACGCCGAGCTCATGGTGCCGGACGAAACAGTCATGGAAATCGCGGTGATGAAGGGCCTCGCCACCACGTTCGTGATGACCACCGACCACCGCCAGCCCATTTACGAGCGGCAGCGTGAAGTCCTCCATGCCCTGGTGACCTCTTTGAACGCCTCGGGTGACCGGCACCTCGAGCCGATGTTCGCGGCCGACTGGCGGGACGCGGCCGACGACGGCGCCCGGCTCCGGGTGGTCATCGACCAGGTGGCCTCACTGACTGACGGTTCTGCGCTGGCCATGTACGAACGGCTCGTGGGCAGCCTGCCCTCGCTGTGGTGACGGCGGCAAGAGTCAGCTCCACGCCGTGCGTCCCGCCGTCGACGGCGTATCCAAAGTTGTCATGCCCCGGGTCTAGGATGTCTTTGTGGCTGGACTGATCAAACGTGAAGATATCGACGAAGTCCGCCAGCGTACCGACATCAAGGAAGTCATTGACGGGTATGTGACCCTCAAGGGCGCCGGGCTGGGCAGTTTCAAGGGCCTGTGCCCGTTCCACGACGAGCGGTCCCCGTCGTTCACCGTCCGGCCCCAGGTGGGCCGCTACCACTGCTTTGGCTGCGGCGAAGACGGCGACGCCATTTCCTTCGTCCAGAAACTTGACCACTCCTCTTTCCAGGAGGCCGTCGAAAAACTTGCCGCCCGGATCGGTTTCGAACTCCGCTACGAAGACGGCGGCACCGGCCCCAGCCGGGAGGACGTGGGCAAGCGGCAGAGGCTCCTGGACGCCCACAAACTGGCCGACGAATTCTTCCGCGCCCAACTGCTGACACCCGGCGCCACCGAAGGCCGCAACTTCCTCCACGGCAGGGGTTTTGACCGCGCCGCGGCGGAACAGTTTGGCGTCGGCTACGCCCCGCAGGGCTGGGACGCGCTGCTCAAGCACCTCCGCGGCCGCGGCTACACAGATGCTGAACTGAGGCTGACGGGCATGTTCTCCGAAGGCAACCGGGGGATCTACGACCGGTTCCGCGGGCGCCTGATCTGGCCCATCCGTGACATTGCCGGCGACACCATCGGCTTCGGTGCCCGCAAACTCTACGAGGACGACCAGGGCCCCAAATACCTGAACACGCCCGAGACCACGCTGTACAAGAAATCCCAGGTGCTCTATGGCATCGACCTCGCCAAACGGAACATCGCCAAGGACCGCCAGCTGGTGGTGGTGGAGGGGTACACCGACGTCATGGCCTGCCACCTGGCGGGGATCCCGACGGCGGTGGCCACCTGCGGGACGGCGTTCGGCGCCGACCACATCAAGATCGCCCGGCGGCTGCTGTCCGACGATGGCACCGGGGGAGAGGTCATCTTCACCTTCGACGGCGACGCGGCCGGCCAGAAGGCCGCCCTCCGGGCGTTTGAAGAGGACCAGAGGTTCGTCGCACAGACCTACGTGGCCGTCGAACCCACGGGAGCCGACCCCTGCGAGCTGCGCCAGGCCAAAGGCGACGCGGCTGTCCGCGACCTCATCGGGACCCGGCGTCCGCTGTTTGAATTTGCCATCAGGGCCTCCCTGAAGCGGCACAACCTGGACACGGTGGAGGGCCGTATTGCTGCCCTGCGTGAATCCGCGCCCGTCGTGGCGCAGATCCGCGATGCCGGCATACGCCCCGGCTACGCCCGCGAGCTGGCCGGCTGGCTCGGCATGTCCGTCGAGGAGGTCAGCGGAGCGGTGGCCGCCGCCGCGAAGCGCGCCGCCCAGGGCGGGGCCCCCTCCCATGGTGCGGGGCCCGGCGTCGGTGCGCTGCCGCCGTCGGGCGTGGTGCCGTCCTTCAACCGTCCCGACCCCCGGGACCCCGTGGCGTCCATGGAGCGGCAGGCGCTGGAAGTGGCCCTGCAGGAGCCCGGCATGCTGGAGGGCGGGACCTGGGACCGGTTCAGCGCCGCCGGGTTCCGGACCCCGGCCTACCAGGCCGTCCACGACGCCATGCGCGCCTCAGGGCCCGGGCTGACCGGTGACCCCGTGCGCTGGGTGGAGCAGGTGATGCACGAGGTCCCGGAACCGCTGCGGCCGCTGGTCTCGGAGCTTGCCGTCGTCCCGCTGCCCGCCAGCAACGCCGAGGGCGTCCTGAAGTACTGCCGCGACATCCTGGCCCGGCTGTTCGAACTCCAGATCACCAGGGTCAAGGCAGAGAAGATGGGGCAGCTGCAGCGCCTCGACGCGTCGGCCGATCCTGAGGAATTCCAGCGGCTGAACCGGGAGCTGATGCAGCTGGAGATGGAGCGCAGGGCCCTTCGCTCGGACGCCTGAGGCGCCACCGGCCGGCACGGGGGAGCTCGATTTCGTTTCCCGGCGGGGTGTTTGCTAGGCTAGTACCCGCTTCATTCCTCCTTAGCTCAATTGGCAGAGCATTCGACTGTTAATCGAAGGGTTGCTGGTTCAAGTCCAGCAGGAGGAGCGCACTGTCCCCGTTCCGGCCTCCGGAACGGGGACTTTTTTATACCCGGGCGGGGTATTTCTCCGCTCGGCCGGGCCGATTTCCCATAGCGCCGGAACCTTTGCTAATGTCATACCTGCTTCATTCCTCCTTAGCTCAATTGGCAGAGCATTCGACTGTTAATCGAAGGGTTGCTGGTTCAAGTCCAGCAGGAGGAGCGCACAAAGTCCCGCAGCCGGCTCACCGCCGGCTGCGGGACTTTTTTCATGTTCTGGTGTGGGCCTGCTTTCAGACGAAATCCATCTCGACCTGGAGGAACCGTTCGGCCTCGGCCACGGCGGCTGCGAAGGCCTCACTCTCGGTGGGCGGGGTGCGGGGCTGCCGCGGATGCCACTCGTGCGGCGAGGAGTGCACGCGGGTGAAGCCGCCGTCGGGCGGGGCATAGAAGATGCCGAAGCGCTGCACAGGCCACTCCGGGGAGGTCTCCGGGGCCACGAGCAATGCCGCGTTGAAGGCCGGATTGAACCATTGGGCAATGGGGCGGCGGCGGTCCTCGGTGAAAAGTCCCGCCGCATAGAGAGCTGCCGACTGCGCACTGGTCTGGGTGCACAGCCGGTCCCACCACAACGGCAGTATGCCGGCGTCGCACCGCTGCCACGTGGCCGGGAGTGGGTGATGATCCTGCCAGTGGGGCACGTATCAACTTTATCTCGCAGCGGGCCGCGCGGAACAGACCCGTGCGGAGCCTCCGGGGCGCCGGGGGGTGCCTGTCCTCAGGGCCGGTTCCAGGGCCCCGGATTGACCCGGTACAGCAGCGCGGAGCCCGCCACGGCACCGAGGATGATGCCCATCGCAGCGTTGCCAACGGCCCTGCCGGCAAAGTAGCCTGCGACGCCGCCAAGGATCGCTCCGAGGAACAGCCCGCGGCGGTTGCGGTGCGGTTTTCGAGTCATGCGGCCAGCGTACCCGCGGACAGTGTGCGTCGGTGGCTCCGTGTATTGCTGGACCTTGGCTTGCTGGACCTCGCCTTGCTGGACCTTCGCATGGCTGGACCTTGGCTTGCTGGTTCCGCGAATCAGTGGATCGACGGCACGGTCCTGGGGCGGACCACGATCCACAGGGCTGCGGCTGCGAGGAAGATGCAGCAGGCCTGGACTGCACCCATGGGCGTGGCCGAACTGCCGCCCAGCCAACCCACCACCGGTGAGATGATGCCGGCCATGAGGAAGGTGGAGGCACCCAGCAGGGACGCAGCCGTGCCCGCCTGCGCGCCGTGGCTGGCCAGGGCGAGGACCTGGACGCTCGGGAAGGTGAAGCCTGTCCCGAGGATGTAGAACCAGAGCGGGACCATCACGCCCCAGAGCCCGAATCCCAGCTGGTCGAAGACGACGATCAGCAGGGCCATCAGGAACATCCAGGCGGTGGAGCCGGCCAGAATCCATTGGGGCGGGACCCGCCGGATGAGCCTCGAACTGGTCTGGACCCCGGCCACGATACCCAGTGAATTGATGCCGAACAGCAGGCCATATTGCTGCGGCGTGAAACCGTAGATGTCCTGGAAGAGGAATGGCGACGCGGACAGGTATGTAAACAGGCCGCCGAAGTTCATGCCGCCGACCAAAAGGAGGCCGACGAAGATCCGGTCGGAGAAGAGCTTGCGGTACCGCTCGCGGGCCGTCATCCCGGACTGGCCGCGTTTCTCACGCGGCAGCGTCTCGCGGACCAGCAACGTCGCGGCGATGATCACCAAAGAGCCGTAGCAGGCCAGGAAAACGAAGATGCCCGGCCACGGCATGGCCAGCAGCAGCTGGGATCCGATCACGGGAGCAAGGATGGGTGCCAGGCCGTTGACCAGGGCCATGCGGGAGAACATCCGCACCATGGCGTAGCCGCTGAACAGGTCGCGCACCATGGCCATGGCCACCACGCCTCCGCCGGCGGCACCGATGCCCATCAGGACGCGGAACAGGCCGAGGGTTCCGATGTCTGTGGACAGCGAAGCCCCCACGGAGGCGGCAATGTGCACGGCGGTGGCCAGGATGAGCGGCAGCCGCCGGCCGAACTTGTCGCTGAACGGGCCCACCACCAGTTGCCCCAGCGCGAAGCCGACGGTGGTGCCTGTCAGGGTCAGCTGGACGGCGGCCTCCGAAACGTTCAGGCTTGCCTCCAGCGCGGGGAAGGCGGGCAGATAGAGGTCCACCGTGAAGGGTCCCAGGGCGGTGAGGGCACCAAGAAGAAGGATGTACCGGAATTTCTGGCGGCGGCTCAGGGCGTCGCCCGGGTTGGTGGTGGTCACAGAGATCAATCCTAGGGCGCAAAGATCATACTTTTACAGCGTTGGAGGGCTCGCCGGGAAGAAATTCCAGAAGTTGCGGCTGACCCTGAATGATAGTTTTGTCAGCGGGGGCGCGCTGAGCCACACGCGGGCCCCGCAACAGCCGAAGAAGAATCGACTAGGGAACCAGTTAGGCGGAACCTATGAGCGGGCGTCACAGCGGGCGGGCCAACCAGGGATTGCGTATAACTGCGCTGCCAAAAACGTTGAAACTCATCTTTAGACTGGCGCCGCGCCAGCTCAACGACGAGATTGCCCTGGCCAAGTTCGAGGTCAAGCGCAAGGGCAAACAGCTCGGCGTTGCCGGAGCCTTCTTTGGTGTGGCCGCCGTCTTCCTGGCGTTCCTGGTGACCGGGCTGATCGTCGCAGCCATCATGGGGCTCGCCACCGTGATGCCGGCCTGGCTCGCGGCGCTTCTGGTGTGCGCGGTATTCCTCCTCATCGCGCTGATTGGCGGGCTTATCGGCCTCCGGAAGTTCAAGAAGGCCATGCCGCTGGTCCCCGAGGAAACCATCCGCGGCCTGAAGCATGACCTTGGGATCGCCAAGGAGGGCTCGGACTTCGACGCTGCCTTGCTGGATCCCAACTCGCCCCAGGCCAAGGCAGCCAAGGAAGCCAAGGCTGCGGCCAAAGCCAAAGCCAAGGCGGACAAAGAAGCGAAGGCTGCCGCAGAGGCCGTTGACGTGCCGGCCGTTACTGAGCCCGAACTTCACCGCCGCCTGGCGCAGCGCCGCGAACACCTGACGGGGGTCCGCGACGAACTCAGCGAGGAAATCGACGTCAAGACCCAGGCCCAGGCCCTGCTCGGCACAGCCAGGCACCGCCTGGACCAGGGCAAGGACAAGCTCAAGGACGGCAAGGAGCGCGTAGGCGAAAAGTTTGCGGCCTTGTCCGCTTCAGCGTCTTCCTCCGGAGGCACGGCCGCAGGTTCCTTGCCGGAACAGCTGGAGGCACGGTGGAAGCCGCTGCTCGCCTTCGCCGCGTCCACCGCCGTTCTGCTTGCCCTGCTGCGCAAACTGTTCAAGAGCTGAGTGTTGCCCTGAACTCTGACAGGAAGACACCGCCGGCCATGGAGAGGGGGACCGGATGAGGTTTATCGGCGCTGGTTCCCGGCCCGGCCAGCCGCACGTCGATCACGATCTGGTCTTCACTGTCCCCAATCTCATCACGGTGCTGCGCTTCATGGGCGTGCCGCTTTTCATCTGGCTCGTGCTGGCACAGAAGGAATACGGGTTCGCCGTGCTGGTGCTCGCCATCATGGGCAGCACCGACTGGGTGGACGGTTACGTTGCCCGCCGGTTCAACCAGGCCTCCAAGCTGGGCAGGGTCATGGACCCTATCGCTGACAGGCTGGCGCTGCTCTCCGTGGCGGTGACGCTGGTGATCGCCGGTGTGGTGCAGTGGTGGTACCTGGCTGCGCTCGTGATCCCCGACGCCGTGTTGCTGACCATGTCGCTCTTCTATTTCCACAGCCATCCGGATCTGCCGGTCAGCCGGATCGGCAAGGCCCGCACCGGCCTGCTGCTGCTGGGCACTCCGCTGCTGGTGCTGTCGAAGCTGGACATTCCTTCTGCCGCTGCCTTCTTTGTGGCCGCCTGGATCGTGCTCGGCCTGGGGCTGATCGGCCACTGGATTGCGGCCTACAACTATTTCTGGGCCATCCGCCGGAAGGGCACGATGCTTACTGCCGATGGCGGGGACAGCTGATGGTGTGGCTTGCCGTTTTCCTTGCGGTGATGGGCGCGTTTTTCCTTGCCTTTGGCGCCCAGCGCCAGGGCAGCGCGGTCAAGGCCGATACCGGCGGCCTGGCCCTCAGCTCCAACGGGTTCCTTCGCCTCCTGCGCAACCGGCGGTGGGTCTTCGGCTTGCTGCTCCTGTGCACCGGCATGGTGATGAATGCGACCGCACTGGTCACAGCCCCGTTGACTGTGGTGCAGCCGATCGGTGCCATCGCGTTGGTGGTCACCACAGTGGTCAATTCCAAGGACCAAGGGCTGAGTATCAACCGGGCCACCGTAGTGGCCATCACCGCATGCGTCACCGGCTCCGCGCTGTTTGTCCTGCTTGCCGTGAACGTCACGCAGGAAAACCACCATGTGAGTTCCGACGACGAACTCACCATTGTGCTGCTGCTCGCCCTTGCCGTGGGTATTTTCGGCACCCTCGCGGCCATGTTCAAGCACCGCATGAGTGCCTTTGTCTACATTCTTGGCGCCGGCGTGCTGTTCGGATTCGTGGCGGTGCTGACCAGGATTATCGGCAAGCACTTGCTCGACCCCAACGGCCTGGGCCTGCTGAACGTGCAGTGGTATACCGTGCTCGCCATTGCCGCAGCAGGCGGGCTCGGATCCTGGTTTGTCCAGAGTGCCTACTCCACCGGGCCGCCTGATCTCGTGATCGCCGGCCTGACCGTCATCGACCCCATTGTGGGCATCGCGATCGGCATCGCCATCCTGGGTGAGCTGCGGCCCGATGTCCACGCCGTGATGGCGATTGCCATGGGTACGGCGGCAACCCTTGCTATCGTGGGAGTAATCGCCCTCTCCCGGCACCATCCCGAGGTCACCAAGCGGAAGAAAGACGCTCGGAAGGCCGCTGGCAGGGCGTCCCACTAGCCGACTTTTCACAGCGGGCCAGGCGCAAAACGTGCCAGCGGCCACCCGGCGTGGACAGCCGCAGCTGAACACGCCGTGACCACCAGGAGCTCTCCACGTGACCATGCCCGATGCCCAGCCTCCCCTGACCATCCTCATTGCGGCCGACACCTATCCGCCCCACGTCAACGGAGCCGCCCAGTTCGGCTACCGGCTGGCGAAGGGCCTGACCGGCCGCGGACACAACGTCCATGTCCTTGCTTGCCGGCCAGACAAGGGCAGGAGCTTCACGGAGTTCCGCACGGAAGCAACCGTTCACCGCCTTCGCTCGCACGGCGTCTTCACGCATGAGTATTTCCGGATCTGCCTTCCCTGGGAGATCAAGAAGGAGATCAGCCTCCTGTTCGACAAGGTCCAGCCGGACGTGGTGCACATCCAAAGCCACTACATGATTGGTGAGCACGTGCTCTACGAGGCGGTGAAGCGTGGCATCCGGATAGTTGCCACGAACCACTTCATGCCGGAAAACCTCAATCCGTTCCTGCCGTTCCCGCAGTGGTTCAAGGACATCATCGGGAAGATTTCCTGGCGGGACATGGGCAAGGTGATGGGCCAGGCTGACGTCGTCACGACGCCCACACCGCTGGCGGCGAAGGCGATGCACCAGCACGCCTTCCTCCGCAAGGTCCTGCCGCTGTCCAACGGCATCGACTCGGCCGCTTACGAACTGAAGCCGGACGAGGTCATCAAGCCGCACGCCCATCCGACAGTGCTGTTTGCCGGCCGCCTGGCGGAGGAGAAGCACGTCGATGTGCTGATCAAGGCCGTGGCGGCCGCTCCCGCGGACTTGAATGTGCACCTGGAGATCGTTGGCGGCGGCGAGGTCCGCCCTGCCCTGGAGTCCCTCGTCCACCGGCTTGGACTGCAGGGCCGGGTGAAGTTCCTGGGCCTTGCCAGCGACGAAGAGCTCCGCGAGGCCTACATCCGGGCGGACATCTTCTGCATGCCGGGAACCGCCGAGTTGCAGTCCCTCGTTACCCTTGAGGCGATGTCCGCCTCTACTCCCGTGCTGCTGGCCGACGCCATGGCGCTACCGCACCTGGTACGGGACGGCGAGAACGGCTACCTGTTCACTCCGAATGACAGTGCGGACCTGTCAGAGAAGCTGACGCGGATCCTGCGCCTGCCGGCCGAGGAGCGGAAGGCCATGGGGCACGCCAGCCGCTGCATGGTGGAGCCCCACAGCATCCAGGGGACCCTGCAGACCTTTGAGGATCTGTACCGCGGCGCGAGCTACGACGACAAAGTGGTCTAGAAGGACGTCGCCTGGAAGAAGGTCTTCTCTGGAAGCAGGCCGTCGAGGGGCGCGTGGTCTAAAGCCGTTCGCCAGTTTGCTAGAGTGTTTCTGCCCCTCAGATGACGGGCCCCGGTCAGGGGCCCCGGAATCGGGGGCGGGGGGCTATAGCTCAGCTGG